>DATEFT010000340.1:0-14458 GCA_035280505.1 Blastocatellia bacterium
CGACTTTAGAAGGTGAATCTGACGGCCAACTGCAACTGGCGCGGGTCGCCCACTCCCTGACGGAGAAAGCCGTCGAAGTTGAAGACGGCCGGGGCGGTCAGCGGGTTGATGTTATTCTTGCTGTTGGTGGTGTTGAACATCTCCACCAGCGGAATCACTTTGAAGCGTTCGCCGATCTTGAACGTCTTGCGGACGCTCCAATCGAGCGAGAAGAACTGATTATCCTTGCGCGAGCTGTTGCGGTTGGTGGCCGTCCGGTTCCCATCCGTAAACGGCTGGGCCGAGCGCGCCTGGATGCGGGTGGTGGCCTCCAATCCCCGGTACAGTTCGGAGAAGAGATAGAAGTTGAATTTGTGCCGGATGTCGCGGTCCGAGAGCGCGTAATCCAGTTGCAGGTTGTTGATGTCGAAGGAACGATCCGTAAACGGGTCGCGTTCGTTGGAGTCGTCGTCCAGATCTTTCGACAGAACGTAATTGCCCTCGAACTGGAACCGGTTGCTGAAGCGTTTCCGCATCCCGATGGTCAGGCCTCGATAGAGCCCCTTGCCGAGAGCGCTCGCGACCATCACCTCGTCCAATTGCGGAGTGAAGAAACCGTTGCGATTGACGTTCAGGAAGCGGGTCAGGTGCACGCCCTTCGAGTGGGTGAAATCGAAGTAGAGCACCAGATTGCGCGCGATCTCCTGCTCAAAGGCCACGTTGGTCGTGTAGATGCGCGGATTGGCATAGTTGCGACTGAAGACCCGGACGCCGGTGAAGTCCGGAAACTGGCCGGGCGGCAGGGCCGCCGGCGTAATCACGTTCGGCCAGACCGGAGTAGGGATATTGAAGCTGACCAGGTTCGCCGTCGAACGAAAGACCGACGTCTGCTGCACGCCGTTGGTCGTGATCGAACCGACCTGCGAGAGCATATTCAGCCGCGCGTTGTAGATGCCCCAACTGCCGCGCACGACCGATTTGCCGTTGCCGCGCAGATCCCAGGAGAATCCCACCCGGGGTTGAAACATCTTCCATTGGCTCGGCAGGGTCCCGTCGGAGGGAAACCGCGGATCGTTGAGAAATCGGCCGTAAGCGGTCGCCGATGGAGCCACCACCGGATCGGGCAGCGTTTGGGCATCCCAGCGCAGGCCGTAGCTCAGGGTCAGGATCGAGGTCACCTGCCACTTGTCCTGCACGAAGAGACCGAACTCTTCATTGGAGACGTCCGAGGCTCCCGCCGCGTCGGTCGCGGGTCCGTTCGGTCCGGCAGCCTGCAAGTAGAAGGACAGAGGACCCGTCCCCGGAAGCGTTCCGGCCGGACAGACCCCTCCCGCCGCCTGCACGTAGGCGGTCAAAGCCGGAGCTTGAGGGCTCAGGGGGTTGGGCGCACAGCTCCGAATATTCGGGCCGTAGGCCGCTCCCAACGACGCCGGCGAGGCGTAGTGCAGGAATCCGGCGACGCTGTCGAAGATGTAACGCCCGGTGAAGAATCCGCGGAAGACCTGGCTGTTGCGGCTATGAATCCACTCGAAGCCCGTCTTGACGGTATGTTTGCCCGAGATCAAAGAGACGTTGTCCTTGACCTGCGAGCGCCAGAAGAGCTCATCGACCCCCGGCTGCAGAAAGAACGGGTTGCCGAAACGGAAAGCCTCCAACCCCGTGGCCACGGCCGTATCGGCCGGCACGTTCGATTGGACCGCCGATCGCGGCCGCTGCTCGCGCGAGTAGGTGAAGTGAAACTCGTTGAGTTTGGTCGACGAGAGCGTGGTGAAGAGATTCAGGTTGGCCACCTGAATCCGCGACGGCCCCTCGATGCCGTTGGCCGAATTGCCGTAGGTCGGGACGTCGAAGGTCTCGTTGATCTTGTTCGATCGGTTGAAATTGTAGGAGAAGGCCAGATCGTTGGCCGACGTCACCTTCCAATCCCATTTGCCCAGGAACGCCGTGTTGTGAACCGGGCGCCGCACCGGGTCGCCCTCGATCTGGTTCCGGGAGGTTCGGAAGAAGTTGATGAGGGCCAGCCGCTGACAATCCTGGCTGTTGACGATCAGCGCCTCGTTGGCCTGGATCGTCGGATTGGCCACCGAGCAGGGCGTCCCGATGGGCGCGCTTAAATTGTCGCGCTGCAGGTTGCCGGTGATCTGCTCGAAGGCGGCGAAGTAGAATATCTTCTCTTTGACGATCGGGCCGCCGAGCGTCCCGCCGAACTGTTCGCGATGAAAATCGGTGAGCGGTTTGCCGTCCGAGGTGTTGGAGGTCAACGCTTCGTGGCGCTGGAAATGGAAGAGGCTGCCGTGGAACTCGTTGGTGCCCGATTTGGTGATGGCGTTGACGACACCGCCCGCCGTCCGCCCGAACTCGGCGCTGGCGCCGGTCGCGACCACCTGAAACTCCTTGACCGCCTCGAGCGTGATGTCGATGGCGGCGCGCTGTCCTCCGACCTGCTCGCCGAAGAATCCGTTGTTGTAATCGCCGCCGTCCAGGCTGACGTTGTTGTAGATGCCCCGCTGGCCGTTGAAGTTGATCGCGTCCCCGTCGGGCCCCTGGGTGATGCTCACGCCGGGAGTGAGGGTCAGCAGGTCCTCGAACTTGCGGCCGAGGATCGGCGTCGTGCTGATCGAGGTCTCATTGAGAGTCGACGACGATTCGATCCGGGCGATGTCGATGGTCGGCGCCGCGGTGATGGTGATCCGCTCCTGCACCTGCGAGACCTTGAGGGTCAGATGGAGCGTGATCGCCTGTCCCACGGTCAACGTGAGATTCTCCTGCACCAGCGTCGTATATCCCGTCTTCGAGGCCGTCAACGTATACCGCCCGGGCTGCAATTGCAGCAGCACGAAGCGGCCGTTCTCATCGGTGCTCAGGCTCTTGGCGAGATTAGTGCCCAGGTTTCTGGCTTCGACCACGGTCCCGGGGATGACCGCGTTGGTCTCGTCGGAGACCGTGCCCTGAATCACGCCCGTCGTGATCTGGGTTTGTGCCTGCCCTGCAAGACTCGTGGCAAACAGGAGCATCAAACCAAAGGCCAAACGCTTGGCTATTACTTTCATTTATTGCCTCCTTGAGTGAACCACCACAGAGAATCGGAAACAGACGAAAACTACCGGACTCGACGATTCTCTATCCTTCATCCATCCGCCTCGTCTTCCCTGATTATCATTCTTGATTTTTGTTCGTGCATTTATGTGAAAAATGCTGCTTGTCGGGGTGTCTCGTGGTCTTTTTGATAGCGCGGCAGGATTCTATAGAGGGCGTAAATGAGAAGCAAGCAATTCTTACGAAACCGCAAAAACGGCGGGACGCGCCCCGGTGCGCTCTTCTTCGCAACCGGAGCGGATCCCGCCGTTAAAAATCACCAAAGACCCGGCACCCAACCCATGCTCAACCTACTTCAGACTGACCGTCATCGGAGCGAAACTGATGGTGACGGGGTTGGCCTGGGCATTCCCGACCTTCAGGACCACGTTCACCAGACCCCGGCCGGCCAGACTCCGCGGCAAAGCCACATTGATCTGATCCATCCCCGGGAAATCGGGCTGCGCCCCCGCGTAGAGCACCTCGGAGGCCACGCCGCCGACGGTGGCGGTCACGGAACTCAGCGCATCGCGATTACGGATCCCGGTTCCGAGCAGGACCAGGAAAAGCTGATCCGTCGGATCGCCGAAATCGATCGGCACCGGAACCCATTGATCGGTGTTGTTGTCGAAACGGGCCACCGGCTCGTACCCGAAGGTCAAGTCGGCTTTGATCCGCAGGATCAAGGCCGCCGCGAGCCCCTGGCCGGTCGCATCGGCGGTGAAGAGGCCCGGCGCGGTGGGCGAGACATTGATCTGGCCGCTGGTGAAGAACTCTCCGTCCTGAATCACCGAGATGATGGCGCCGCCGTTGGCCGTGGCCGTCGGGACGTGGAAATTGAGCTGACCCGGTGAGATGTAGACCAGCCCCGCCGGACGCTCGACGCCGAGGGCATCCTTGACCATGACGCTCGTACCGTCGATCACGGTCGGCAGCGGCAGACTGGTCGCGCTGCGGGTCGTGTTCGACAGATTGATGCCGAACATCGAGGCGAGCGAGTCACTGGCCACGAACTCTCCCAGATAGCTGGCGGATGAGACCGTGACCGGAGCCGCCTGGTTCTGGGCCGCCGAATGGCTCTGCAGAACCGCGACCGTCCGGGCGTCGGTCGGAACATAGACTCCGAAGCAGTCGTAGTCCGGCCGCGCATCGTAGAGGATCTGCCAGAACATCTGGCCGGAGGTCGCGTTCTCCTCGATCGCGACGTTCAGCCACCGTTCGTAGATCTCAGACCGCGTCTGGTCGTAGCCCCGGGCCGCATCGCCGTTGCAGGCGCCGGGAACGCTGGTCCCGAACTCGCCCAGAAACGCCACCTTGCCCGCCGCCCGCGCCAGTTGCTGATGCACGCGAATCCAGATCTCGGCGTCGGTCGTGTTGTTCAGGCCCCAATTGGTCGGATAGAAGTGATAGCTGACCAGGTCGATGTTCGGAATGTTGACCATCTGGCTGAAACTGGCGCCCTCGAACCCGCTCACGGCGTAGGTGTTGCTGATCGAGGGATAGTTGGCGGTCATGCTATCCATGCCCTCGCCGCCGTCGGAGAGGAGGTGGTTCGAATCGAGGCTCTTGACGTAGGCCGACATCTCGGTCATCCACGCCTGGAGCGCCGCGACGTTCCCGCGGGCGCGGGGTTCGTTGGCCAGTTCCCAGGCCATAATCGTCGGGTCGTCTTTGTAGGCCACGCCGGTCACGGTATTGACGCGATTGATCAGCATGTTGACGTAGGCCTTGTACCAACCCTTGATGGTCTCGTCGGTGTAGAAGAGCAGGTGCTCCGCTTCGGTCGGGATGCGACCCAGCTTCCATTCGACGTACCGGTCCATCCCGCCGTAGTCCCGCCAGTTGTTGGTGAAGCCCAGGATCAAGCGGATATTGCGCGCTTTCGCCAGGGCGATGCCGCGATCCAGCGCCACCAGGTTGGCCTCGTTGAAGACGCCCGGGTCCGATTGAATGACGGCGGGGTCGCCGCCCGGCACCACGCGGTTGTCGTTGAAGCCCCACGAACGAATGACCGTCAACCCGAGCTCCACGGCTCGATCCAGCGACTGGGCGACGGCGGCTTCATTGTTGTAGACGATCTCGGGCTGCAGATAGTAGATGTTGCTCCCGGCGAAACGAAATTCCCGTCCGTCCAGCAACAGCATGCTGCCGCTGCGCTTGACGAACTGACCCGCAACGATCGGCGCGATCGCCTGGCTTCGGAGGAAGCTGGCGCGGGCCGCCCGGTTCATGACGGCCGCCTTGGGGCTCGGCCGCATCAAAGAATTGATGACGCCGGTCTTCCGGCTCACGCCGTCCGTGGCCGGAGCCGGTCGCGTCAGTGGATCGGCGGCGATTCCGGACCGGTTCAAGGTCGGCGGCGTGTCGGGAGTTGAAGGGGTGGTTGAAGAGGTCTGCGCCAGCACGCTCGTACACGTAAGCAACAGACCCGCCAGAACTAGAGTGATGGACTTAATACTCATGGGTTGTCCAGGCATGTAAAGTCTCCTTTCTCGTTCTACTCGTTCTACTAAAGAGCTGACGCGAGGCCCGCGCCTCGCATCGTCGGTAGTTTTCAGCTTTCAGTTTTCAGTTTTCAGTTCTGACTTCGCGTTGGATTTTCAATTAAGGAAACCCCACCGAAAACTGAAAACTGGAAACTGAAAACTACCGAGACATCAGAAAGATCACTTCCAACTATTAGAAATAATGGCTCTTAAGAATTGAGTGTTGGTGAAGAACTCTTTAGAGAAGACGGAACCAATCTCCCCTTGGTTCCAACGCAAATGAACCGGACGAAACCGATCATGCGAGCGGAAGCGGGAGGCGCTT
The DNA here is from genome assembly GCA_035280505.1 of Blastocatellia bacterium. Taxonomy (GTDB): domain Bacteria; phylum Acidobacteriota; class Blastocatellia; order RBC074; family RBC074; genus JAKEHZ01. The sequence goes on from DATEFT010000340.1 coordinate 5,866, forward strand.
TCGCTCGCACGACGGCTCCGTATTTTCGCCTCGACGTTGTTGACCGCAACCTCCAGCGAAAAACCCCTTCCGGCACCGAACAGACGGCATCCCCCTCAGAGAATCGTCCGGTCGTTCCGTTCTCTCTGAAAAATCAAGACCGACAAACTGGCAAATTGGCCGACTGGCTTTCGAACTTCCGAGCTTTGATCTAAGACAATTCCAACCGTCTCATCACCGCGAGATTGTTCTCGATCAGGTTCGATCGCTGCTGCACGCAGGCGGCGGAACGCAGAGGGTCCGGCGGCGTGTGCGTGACATAGTCGAGCAGCCTGTCGATAGTGGTCGTGGCGACGTGAATCCGGGTATCGGAAGAAGCATAATAAATGAATACTCCTCCATTCTCCACTGCTACCCAGCCGTTACTGAAAACTACGTTGGAGACGTCTCCCACCCGCTCCTCGCCTTCGGGGGCGATCAGGTACCCCGCGGGCAGATGGGTCACGCGCCAGGGCTCTTTCAAATCGGTTAGAAAGAGGTAGAGCACGTATCGCAGCCCCGCCGCCGTATTGCGCACGCCGTGCGCCAGGTGCAGCCACCCCTGCCGGGTCTTGATCGGCGCCGGACCGAGGCCGTTCTTGACCTCCTTGATCGTGTGGTAGACCCGGGGGTCGATGATGACCTCCTGGTCGATCACCGCCTGCTCGATCGACTCGGCCAGCCCCCATCCGATCCCGCCGCCGGAACCGGCCTCGATGAAATCGTCCTGCGGCCGCGTATAGAAAGCGTACTTGCCGTCGATCAGCTCCGGATGGAGGACGACGTTACGCTGTTGCCGGGAGCTGGTCTTCAAATCGGGCAATCGCTCCCAGCTCTTCAAGTCGCGCGTGCGAGCGATGCCGCACTGCGCGATCGCCGATGAGAGATCGCCGGCGGGCGCCGCCGGGTCTCTACGTTCAGTGCAGAAAAGACCGTAAATCCATCCGTCTTCATGCTTAACTAATCGCATGTCGTAAACATTAATATCCGGGTTGTCCGTTTCCGGCATCAGCAGCGGCCGCTCCCAGAACTCGAACCGATCGACGCCGCTGCGGCTCTCCACGACGGCAAAGAACGATTTGCGATCCACGCCCTCGACTCTGACGACCATGAGGATCTTGCCTTCCAGCTCGATCGCCCCGGCATTGAAGGTGGCATTAATGCCCATTCTCTCCATCAAATACGGATTGGTATCGAAGTTTAGATCGTAACGCCAAAAGATCGGTGTATGCTCGGCAGTCATCACCGGACGCACCCAGCGCTGAAAGACTCCGTTGTCCTGACCGGTCTTAACATTCCGGCGCCCGATGAGCTGACGACGGTCGTCGAACAGCACCCTCAGCTTCTGATAAAACTCTGTTTGATTCATACCTGCCCCCTGTCTCGACCGGGATAGATCTAGAAAAGTCTAGGAAAGCCCGGAGAAGCCTGGAGGTGACTGGAGACATGATCGTTTCAGACTTTTCTAGACAATCTAGACTTTTCTAGATCTATCCCGGCTTTTTAAATCGCCTCGAGCCTGGATAAGACTTCGAAGCACATCCGCCCGTTATGGTAGGGGCATTTCCACTGATCGACCTTCGGTTTCGCCCGGTCCGGCGCGCCGTCGCGCGAGACCTTCCAGAACCATTCGCCGTGCGTTCGATCAATCAGTCTCAGATCGATGAACTCCCAGCAGCGGGTCGCCGCCCGCAGAAAACGCTCCTGCCCCGTAAGTTGATAGGCATTGATCAGGCCCACGACCGCTTCGGTCTGCGGCCACCAATGCTTATCGCCGTCGACGAGGCCGTTCGGACCGGCCTCGTAAAGCAAAGCCCCGTCATGATCGAGGCCCTCGTCGTAACTGGCCTCCGCCATCGTCACCGCCGTCTGTTGCACGCGGGTCAGCAACTCCCGGTCGCCCAGGACCTCCGCCGCCTCACACAACAGCCAACTGCCCTCGATGTCGTGGCCGAACGAAATCAGCTCGGATTGGACGCTCCAATCGCGATCGAAGAACATCCGGAAATGCGCCTTGCGGGAATCGAGGATGTGCCGATCGAAGATCTCGATCACCTCCCGCAGCGCGCGTTTGACCCCGGCCTCGGCCTTGATCCGCGCCAGACCGGCGTACGCCTCCAGGACGTGGAGGTGAGTGTTCATCGATTTGAAGTTGTCCTGATCCACCTCGCTCAACCGCTGATCGACCGCCGGCGTCCAGTCCCGCTCGAAAGTCTCGAGATAACCGCCGGCCTGCTGGTCGCGGCAGACCAGCTCGATCAGTTCGAAGAGCGCCGCCGCCGTGTTGAGGGCCCCGCGATCGCCGCTGGCCAGGTAGAACTCGCTCAGCGCGAAGATCGTGAAGGCCTGGCCGTAGGTCCGCTTCTTCTGCTCCAGCGGCCGGCCGAGATGGTCGAGCGTCCAATAGACGCCCCCGTAACTCCGGTCGAAGAAATGGTCCAGGAGGTATCGGTAGGCCCGGTCCGCCATCCTCAGCAGCGAGGCTTCGTGGTAGAGCCTGTACGCGCGCGCAAAGGTCCAAAGGATCCTGGTGTTGAGGATGAGCCCCTTGGCGGCCTTCGGATCGACCACCAGCTCGTTGCTGATCCGTCCGTGAAACCCGCCGTGGGCGGTATCGATCGTCCGCTCCATCCAGAACGGCAGAATGCCGTTCCGCAACTCCGATTCAATGCGCCGGCGAAATGCCGAAAGATCCAACTCGTCCATCACCCAGACCCCCCACCTTGCTCTTATTTCTGATGTTCAATCTCGATCCGGCCGATCTGCGCGTCCGTCCCGAAGACCAGCTTCAGGAAGTAGGCGCCGCGCGGCGCGTTCTCGATCTCATAAGTCACCGGCTTCCAGTAGCCATAATCTCCGCTGCCCTTGAAATAGTCACGCCGCGCCGCCTCGATCTTCGTGAAAGTGACGCCGTCGCTCGACGCCAGGAACTCGAAGTCCCGGACCTCGTGCTCGAAATAGACCTGCACCCTCGCCGAACGGATCGGGTGGAGCGTCCGGTAGACCATCCAGGCGTCCCGGCTCCCCCTGACGCGGTCCAGATCTTCCTTGGCTTTCCGCGGCTCGCCGGTCGCCCGCGCCAGGTGGCCCCCACTGGCGAAGACCCGCGAGAGGTCGCACATCTGATCGATGAGGGCCAGCCGCTCCACCTTGACCGGCCCGACAAGATTGGAGTCGGCGGAGACTCCGGCGGCATTCTTGGCGCGCACCCGGTAGAAGTACTGCCGGCCCTGCTCGGCGAAGCCGTCCGCAAAGAGCGGCCGGTACGGCGCGAGCGATTCATCCACATCGGAGCCCACGATCACCCACGGACCTTTCGGATTGGCGGCCCGCTCGACATCGTAGTGGGTAGCCCCGACGCTGCCCCGCCACGAGATGGCGTGGACCGATCTGATCGGCAAGAGCCTCGGCGCGGCGGGCGGTTCGAGCGGCGGAGCCGGCGTCCCCTGAATCTCGAACGCCTTCTCGCGCATCAGCCGCAGCAGCCCGCGCTCGTCGTAGGCATCGCCCACCGGAGATCCCGGCCAGTGAAAAGCCTTATACAGGCCGCCCCCCGCGGGCTCGGAGTGCCAGTAGAAACCGCCGTCGCGATTGCGAAAGCGCAGACTCCAGATCAGGACGCCGGAGACGCCGTCCCGGATCACCTGGTCGAGCAACCGCCCGATCTCGGCGGTCGGAACGAACCCGGCCTCCCCGACGAAGTAGGCCTTGCGTCCGCCGATCGTCCGGCGCGCGTCGGCCACGGCTTCGAACCAGGACCGCTGATAGCCCGGATAATGATGAGTGGTCAGAATGTCGATGTTCGGATCGTCGATCGGCTCCGTCGGCAGCCCATGCAACCCGGCGTGATAGCCGTCGATCACCAGATGATTCGCATCGAGCGATTTGATATAAGCGGCGATCTCGCGGCTCCAGGAATAGGGATTGGCCAGTTCGTTGCCGGTCTCCCACGCGAAGATCGCCGGGTCATCCCGGTAGACGACCCCGGTATAAGTGTTTCGGCGCTCGATCAGAAACTTGATGGTCCGCTTGAAGTCGGCGATCAGTTGGGGATCGGTCCAGAACGCTTCGGGCGGCTTCCCTCTGAAGGAGGCGTACTCGCCGATGCCGCCCCACCATCTCCACTGGTCCACGAAGGGGACGATCACCCGGATCCCCTTGGCATTGGCCAGTTGCAGAACCTTGTCGAGCGTCCGAAAGGCCTCCTCGTTGAACTGCCCCGGGCCCAACACGTGACGCGGGATCTCCGGCCCCTCGTGATCACGGCGCACCGAGAGCACATATGTCCGCGCCACACGCCCGCCCATCTGCCTGACCGTCTCCAGCGTATCGGCGATCTCGAACTCATCCGGCATCCGCCAGGGATTCTCTTCCGCAAAAGGCAGGTTGTCTTCGACCAGATGCAGGTTCGGCACGTTGAAAGAGACGAACCGAAACTCCTTGGTCCCCTCCATCAACCGGTCGCCGGCCCGGGTGATGAAGCGCGCCCCCGTTGTTTGCGCCACCACCAGAGACGACCAGGACAGAACCATCAGACAACCTGTCATGGCCAGTGTTGCAGCTTTCATTGTTAGTTAATGGACGATGTATCTGTGTCTGTATCTGTGCCGCCAACCGCACACCACGGGGGGTCCCAAATCTTAACTCTCAAATCTCAAATCTTCTCTAGTCCGCGCCGACCTTCTCCGGCATCGCGCTGTAGAGGGGTTCCCGCGCCTCCTCGGTCTCCGACTCCAGGTGGTCGTACCAGAAGACCTTGAGGAAGACCGAAGTCGTGATCAGGATCAGGATCGAGACCCAGAATCCCTTCTGATCCCGGAAGACCAGATAGAGCGGGGTCGTCACCAGCGTCAATTGCCAGACCATTCCGACCGCGCAGTTGACCATGTCGCGGGCAAAGTCCCGATTCTTCTCGAAGCTCGGGTCCTCTCGAACCACCAGTTCGTGAACCGGCTGCCAGAATCCCCACGGACGCACCTGCCGATAGAACCGTTTGAGGATCTCCGGATCCTCAGGTTCGGTCATCAGGCTGCCGACCAGGCAGGCCAGCGTTGAGATGAAGAGGATGAAGGGGAAGCTGTAGAGCGGGTTCGCCTGCAGCACCGCCAGCGGGAGATGGGGCGCCAACTGGGGGATGGCCAGCGCCGAGGCGATCCCCATGAACATGCCCCAGAAGTACCCGTATCCGTTCAATCGCCACCAGTACCATTTCAGCACGTTGGCCGCCGTGTAACCGCCGTAGAGCCCGGAGACGATCCAGAGGGTGATCTGGTTGATCGAGCTCAACAGGAGCCCGATGGCCATGCCGACCACCAGCACCAGCACCGACCCCAGATAGCTGGCCCGAATCAACGTCCGGTTATCGGCTTCCGGGTTGACGTAACGCTTGTAGAGATCGTTGACCAGATAGGCCGCCCCGGCGTTGACGGTCGCGCTGAAGTTCGCCATGAAGGACGCCAGCAGCCCGGCCAGCAAGACCCCGGTCAAACCGGCCGGCAGAAAGTTGGCGATCACATAGGGCAGCACCCGCTCGAAATCCATCTCCCCGCCCATCTTCCGGAACTCCGGCGTATAGAAGGCGAGGGCCAGCAGGGTGACCCCCCCGATCATGATCCAGCGCGGAATCAGGCAGATCGAGACGATCGCGCTCATGAGGCTGGCCTCCCTGGGAGTCTTGGTCGCCAGGATCCGCTGCATATCGTAGTTCGGCGCGGTGCCCGCCATGCTCACCAGCATGCCCTTGACGACCATCAACACGAAGAAGAGGCCGAACATCGAGGCCATGCCCCCGCTCGCGATCCGGTCGTTCATGGCCGGCAAGATCTCGGACCAGTCGAGCGTGATATTCCAGCCGAAGGCCAGCTCCTGCCAGCCCGCCGGCGTCACCCGGTCCAGCGTCCCCGGGCTGACCTGCATCAGGGCGATCCCGCCGATCACGATCCCCGAGAGGGCCATCAGGACGAACTGGGTGAAGTCCGTCAGGACCACGCTCAACATTCCGCCGAGCACGACGTAGACGGCGGTGATCCCCATCAGGATCAGGGCATAGGTGCTGGGCGAGAGGTCCCAGGGCAGAATGTCCTGGCAAAATTTGCCGATCCCCTGGAATTCATATCCGATGAAAGCGACCACCCCGACCACGGCGAACAGCACGATCACGGCGCGCGAAAGCTCGCCGCCCCGCCCCGGCCCGAAGCGGGTCGTGATCCACTCCGCTCCGGTACGCGCATTCGACCGCCGCGTCCACTTGGAGAGATAGACCGCCTCAAAGACCTGATTGAAGATCGGCCACAACCAGGGCAGAAACGCGGCCTTCATCCCATAGGTGAAGAGCAGCGTCACGAACCACATGGTGCCGGTCACGTCCCACATCGCCGAGGCGTTGGAGATGCCCAACAACCACCAGGGCATGCTCTTGCTGCCCAGAAAATACGAATCGAGATTTTGCGAGGCCCTCTTGGTGACATAGACCCCGATCCCGATCATAGCTGCGAGATACGCAATCAGAATAATAATATCGATGGTTCCAAGCTTCATCGTCGCCCCCAAATCGCGCGTCAGTCGAGATCAAAATATGTATAAAGTGTGAGGAAATGCTCCGAACGGAACCTGCGAAGCAGGCGACAGCGCGTGGCCTGCCGGGAACGAAGGTAGACGGTCATGTCAATCGTCCAATCCCGTGAGGAATGCGGCAGATGTCGGTCTGCGCGCCCAGGCGGCGGTTGAAAGATGCTGCGCCCCAGAGGCTGCTGCGCTCTCACCTGCTTCGCACGATCCATTCGGAAAATCATGTTTTCAATCGGTCATTCAACCAAGAAAGAATACGAACCTGACGCGAACTGACCCTTCCGCTGATCCGATCATTCGCGGCCGGTTCGTATTCTCCGTAACTCGACTCACCCAGACACAGTCCCGACGCAGAGATGAAGACCGTCGGCTTCAGAGCGTGATCTATTTTCAACAGTTCCCTCCTTGCTCCTAAACGGATGCTGCTTGTTTACGAACTCTGCAGCTCTGGCTCCATCTCTGCGCGGGGTCTGCGTCCCAACGACGACGGGCGGAAATGAAGGCACCATTTGCACTTGACATCACTTCCTCTCCGCCCATCGTTCGTCCTTAGCGGCCGCGAGGCCACCATTGGTGAAGATCAAAACATCAGTTTGAGCGCCATCTGAATCTGGCGCGGTCCGTTGGCGGTGCCGGTGACGGTCCCGAAGTTGCCGCTATCGACCTGAGTGTTCGGAGCGGCAAACTGCGTACGGTTTAAAGCGTTGAACATCTCCACCCGGAACTGAGCATTCCACTTGCTCTCCCGGAAGTAATTGTTCTTGAAGAACGAGAGATCGAAGTTCTTCGTGCCGTCCGCCCGGAGACTGGTGACGCGCGGCGTGCTGCCCCAGGTATAGGCCGGAGTCACCGAGTACGCGGTGGTGTCAAACCATCTTTGCAGCCGTTGGTCCGTGGAGCCGCCGCTTAGACTGGCGTCCTGCCCGTTCCAGGTCGGTCGCTGGCCTGGATTGTACAGGTTGACGTTGTTCTGGCTCTGGCTGATGATCAACGGAGTCCCGCTCTGGAACGTCGCGATGCCGTTGAACTGCCAGCCGCCGGCGAACCAGTTGACGGTCTTCGGCAGAGTTTTTCCGAACATCTGGCCCTTGCCGACCGGCAGATCCCAGACGAAGCCCGCCACGAACCGATGGGCGATGTCCTGGCTGCCAATGGATCTCTCTTGCCGGCTGTCGTTGGCGTTCTGCCAAGTCCCCGCCTGACCGAGGAAGCCGACGGTCGTCGAGACGTTGTCGATCAGTCTATTCCAGGTATAGGCCGCCAGCAGGCTGGTGCCCTTGGAGAATCGCTTGTCGGCCCGCAGGGTCATCCCATGATAGATCGACGAGCCGTACGGGATGCGGAATCCGGTGACCCCGTCGTATTGCGGATAAGCCCGCAGCAACTGACGGCGCTCGACCGTGCGTTGACTCAACGGCGATGACGGATTGGTGATGATCCCATAGAAGGGATTGGCGACCTGATCCCGCAAGGCGCTGCCCAGGCTCAAATATGAGTCGGGCAATTGAGAGAGCGTCACGCCGCTCTCGCCCGCCAGCAATCGGGTCCCCTTGCTGCCGATGTAAGCGACCTCGGCCACGATATTCCCCGGCAGTTCGCGTTGAATGTTGAAATTCCACTGTTGGACGTAGGGAGTGTGATAGTCGATGAAGACCCCGCCGTTGCCGCCCCCGACGTTTACCCCCAGGAAGGTGCTGTCACCCAGGCTATTGCCGACCGGCAGATTGAAGCCATTGGGGAACGGATTACTGAGATAGTTCGCCGGAGTTCGATTGCTGTCGACGCTGACGATCATATTGCTCTGGCTGTTGTAGCCGAGCATTCCCGCCGACCCGGAGTGTCCGGCGGCCTGTAAGGCCGAAGGCATATAGAAGATGCCATAGGCGGCCCGAATCACCGTCTTGTTCGTGACGTTATACGCGAACCCGATCCGCGGCCCGAAGTTGTTCAAATCGGTCGGGGTCTGTTGGCGATGGTCCGCGTCGACGAATTTGATCGCCCCCCTCAG
>DATEFT010000341.1:0-10039 GCA_035280505.1 Blastocatellia bacterium
GGATGCCCATCCCCGCGCTGTCCCGCCGGGTGGTCAGACGAAATTGCCGGCCCTCGTTAAGGCGATAACCGAAATTGCCGGTAAAGACCCGGTTCTGATACTTATCATTGCGGTCGCGCCCGAGGTTGGAGAGGCGCGAGAAACTGAGCGAGTAGTCGAGCGGTCCGCGATCACCCGAGAGCCGCGAGTAGTGGCGGTTATAGCCGAAGCTTCCGCCCTCGCTGGAGAATTCGAACTCCGGTCTCGGAGTCGTGCCGCGATGGGTAAAGATCTGCAGGACGCCGCCCATGGCATCGGAACCGTAGATGGCGCTCTGGGTGCCGCGAACCAGTTCGATTCGCGAGGTGTTGTCGGTCGTCAGATCGGCAAAATTGAAGGACCCGCCGGCATCGTTGACCGGCACCCCATCGATCAAGACCTTCGTGTAGTCCGCCTCGCCACCACGCACATAGAGAGTAGTCGCCCCGCCGCGCCGCCCGGTCTGAATCACGGTCACTCCCGGGGTGAAGCGCAGAGAGTCGGAGACGTTGACGCTCTGGGCCCGCATAAGGTTCGTGGACGGAACGACATAGGCGCTGGAGGCGGTCTCTCCCAAGAGCGATTCGGTGCGGGTAGCCGAGACGAGCAGGGTATCCTTGCCGGCCGCCACGGTCATCGGAATCATGATTCCGAACAGAACTCCGCCCCGGACCTTGACCGGTTGAGTGCCGCCGCTCTGCGACAGCCCCACGGCCTCGACTGCGATGCTGTAATTCCCCGGTCTCAGATTGTTAAAACGGAATTCACCCCGCTTGTTGGTGACCTGCTCATCGACCACGATTCGATTGACATAGAGCAAGATCACGCGCGCGCCATTGACGACACCACCTCTCGAATCGGTGACGGTCCCGGTCAGCACTCCCAATGATGTCTGCGCAGAGGTCGGTAGAAACAATGATGAAAGAACTATACAGACTGAGATAAAAAAGCTGATGATAGATCTCATTTCCTAACTCCTCGTCCAACTCCCAAACCAGGCAAAAAGGTTCCAGGTCTTGAAAAGTCTAACCCAAAACTGCCCGGATTGGCAGACAAAATCTCTCATCGTGTGCTGACACGAGAGACTTGATTATTTTTCCCACATCCATGAAATACGTGGTCTGCCGCTGTGTGGATGTTGGTCGATAAGTAATGGCGTGCCAAACAATTGGCTGAGCAGGTCGGCGGTCATCACCGCCTCGGGAGTTCCGGTCGCCAACAATCGGCCCTCACTGAGCAAGACGATGCGATCGGCGAACTGGGCGGCGAGGTTGATCTCGTGCGTCACGATTAGAGCCCCGAACCTATTCTCCCGCGTCAAATCATGGACGAACTTGAGAATCGAGAATTGATGTTTGAGATCCGCGTTGGCTGTCGGCTCGTCCAGCAGAAGCAACCTGGGTTCCTGGGCCAGGGCTCTGGCCAGAACCACGCGCTGTTGTTCACCGGAAGAGAGTTCATTGAAACGCCTTTCGGCGAACTGAATGGCATCGGTATCGCGGAGCGCCTGGAGCGCGATCTCGATGTCGCGCGGCGTGTCGAATCCCGCGGCTCCGGCATGGGCGAATCTTCCCGCCAGCGCGTATTCGAGTGCGGTCAACGGAAAACGGACCTCACCGGACTGCGTGACGAGCGCCATGTTCCGAGCCACTTCACGACGGGACATCGAGAGCACCGGCCGCCCTTCGAACAAAACCTCCCCGCGCTCGGGCTTCAGCGCTCCATTCGCAAGATTGAGCAGAGTCGATTTTCCGCTGCCGTTCGGTCCCAGCAACGCCACCAGCTCGCCCGGATGCACCTCAAGTGTGACGCCGCTAATGATGCAGCGGCGATAACCGAAATCGATCTGGCGGAGTTCGAGCATCTTGATTTACAGCCGCGGCGGTTTGAATCTCAAATTCCCCCGGGCTATTTCACGCTGCGGCCCCGCAGCAACAGGTAGATAAAGACCGGGGCTCCGATCAGGGCCGTGATGGCTCCGGTCGGCAGTTCCCGCGGCGCCAGCGCGGTCCGGGCCACGGTATCCGCGAGCAGCACCAGCAGCGCGCCGGCCAGCGCGCCGGCCGGAATGGAGAGCCGGTGATCGGTTCCGGCCGCCAGGCGGACCAGATGCGGCACGACCAGCCCGACATATCCGATGGCGCCTCCGACTGCGACCGCCGCGCCCGTCAGCATCGAGGCCGTAAAATAGACGATTCGCCGAACCCTGGCCGTCTCGACGCCCAGCGCAAAGGCGTCTCGTTCTCCCATCATCAACAGGTTGAGGGCCCGCGACTGAGTCATCAAGAGGATCATTCCGACCAGAACCGTCGCGGCCACCAGGGCCATCCCTTCGAGGCTCCCGCTCGACAGATCGCCCAACAGCCAGTAGGTGATATTTCGCAGTTTGATATTGTCCGCGAGCGAAGTCAGCAGGACGATCACCGAGGAGAGAAAGGTCGACATGATGACGCCCGCCAGCACCAACGGGGCCGGATCGCTTTCACGACGACCGAGGCGATAAACGATGAGAGTCACGACCGAGGCGCCGGCGAATCCGAACAACGGGCGCGCGATCATCAGTTCTCCCCAAAACATGATCGCCAAAATCGACCCCACGGCCGCGCCGCCCGAGACGCCGAGCACATAAGGATCCGCCAGCGGATTCCGCAACAGAGCCTGAAATGCCGCTCCGGCCAGAGCGAGCGCGGCGCCCACTCCCAGCGAGAGGGCGATGCGGGGCAGACGCAAACTGAAGAGGATCACCTCCTGTTCGCGCGAGATCGGCGAGGGCTGCCCGGCCACCTTGGCCCAGAGCGCGGCGAAGATGCGACCGATCGCAATATGCTCGCTTCCGAGTGCCAGGGCGCCGATCGTGGCCATGGCCAGCGCGCCGCACAAGACCGAGATCACGATGGCAGCCCGGCGTTTGGTCAGATAGCCGCTGACGGCGACTCCCGGCAAAGGCCCGACTTTTTGATCGACCAGAGATTCAGATTTCACGGCGATGATCCGGGTTTCGGGCCCTCGGGATGCAACCCCTTGGCGAGCTGTTCCAGGCCCATCGTGAGACGCGGGCCGGGGCGGTCGACGAAATCGGGCTCCACATAGACGATCCGATTGAGCTGAACGGCCGGGGTGGTGGCGAAGTCCCGGCGCAGATCCGCCTCGGAGACGAGCTGTGTCCCGTGACTGGACGGAGCGACGATGACTTCCGGCGCTCGCGCCACCACAGTCTCGCGGGAAAATTGCGGATAGTCGGCGGTCTCTTCGCCGGAGATCGATTGGCCGCCGGCGAGATTGATCAGATCGTTGATGAAAGTATTACGCCCGGCCGTGATCAGAGGGTCGTTCTGCAGAACATAGAAGACCCGCGGCCGGGGTCCGGATTTGAGCAGGTTCTCAATCTGATTGACGCGCGCGGCCATCGCGTCGGCAATTTCCGCCCCCTCTTTAATCGCACCGGTGACCTCTCCCAGATCCCGAATCGCCACCACGGTCTCGTGCACGGTCCGAGGATTGGTGACATAGACCGGAATCGCCAACTGATCAAGTTTGTGCATCATAGTTTCGAGTTGGCTGGCGGTGGTGATCACCACCAGGTCCGGCTTGAGCGCGAGGATCCGCTCCAGGTCCGGCCGCAGGGTATCGCCGATCTTCTCTTTGGCCTTCGCCCCCTCCGGATAATCGCAGTAGGTCGTGACGCCCACGATCCGATCCGCCAGCCCGAGCGCAAATAGAGTCTCCGTCACACTAGGTGCCAGCGAGATGATCCGCTGAGGGTGGTGTTTGACGACCACCTGGCGCCCGATGCCGTCCTTGAAGGTGCGGAGATCCACCGGCCCTTCGACCGTCGCCCCCCGCCGGCAAGCGGCGCAGAGACAGAGCGCGAAGAGGAGTGCGAGTGTCGCGTGACGCAAATAGATCATGAAACTCGATCATGCCTTTCTTAGCAAAAATACCGGCCGCAGCAGATTTTCAAGTCAACCTATCACGCGTCCGAGTACTTTGCCAACAAAATTGGATTGGAAACCGCGAAGCACGCGAAACACTCCGCGGGTCTTTGATCTCGCTTTTCCGCGTAGTTCCAGCCTCTTCAGAACAGAGAGCCGACCGCATAGCGCAAGATCGCAATGGCGGCGCAGATCAGGAACCAGATCTGAAACGGAATGGTCATTTTGGGAGGAATAAAGTAGCTGATCACTCCTCCCACCAATAGTCCGAGGGCCGAGGCCAGAATCTTGTTGCCCTCAATCACACTCTTGGCCAGTTCCGACAAGACCGAGCAAGCGATGGCAATAGTGGCTATTTTCAGATAGTCCGGCTTCCGATTGTTCACTTTGTTATCCATAAAGTATGAGCTGCAAAGAACTACGTTGTCCGGTCTTACATTTCATCGCGAAACACGCGGAAGACACGAAAGACTGAGGATCCAGCGTCTTTCGCGTCTTTCGCGGTTTGAATCTCAAATTCCCAGGAGCCTACTTTCCAAAGTACTCAATTTCCATACTTTTCATGACACCCTTTATTCTGCTCCCAGTACTGCGGCTCCAGGACGTCCCATCTGAGATGCTCCTTGACCATCACATAGTAATCGGCTCTCAGCAGATGGACCAGGGTCTTCCCGCCCATGGAGAGACTGAATCCGATCGCCCCGCCACCAATGGAGACGGTCCCCTTGGTCAAGGCTTCAAATAATAGACTCAAAGCCGTTCCGCCGGCATTCTCCGCCATATTCATTGGAGTGAATGGATTCATGTCGCGGATGGCCCCACGGATTTTGGCGTTGTAGGTCCGCTCCATTTCATTCATCGCCTGATCAAATTCAGCTTGGGCTTGCTTGAGGCACTCCTCCAGTTTCCGCTTTCTCTCAAGCTCTTTGAAGAAATCGCTCTTGGTCTCGGGCGCCTGATCTTGACCGCGAATCTGCCGGGGGCTGGCGCCCCCACGACCCGACCGGCCCGGCCCGCCGCCGCCCTTGATGTATGTCACGAAGACGAAATCGAACAACAGGCTATTGATGCGGGTATCGTCCAGCCTCGGATCGCGCCATCTAAAGAGCCCGGTAGGATCCGTGAAATTGACCGGGTCATTCTGCACATAACTGTACAGATTCAAGCTCTGGGGATCACTCAGATCCGAAGCCATCAACCCCAGCGGATCGGGCTGCATAAATCGCCCCCGATTGTGATGATAGGTCCGGGCCTTCGCCTGATCGAGATTGGTCGCCCAGTCCCGCTCATAGCCGGTAAACTTATGGCTATTCCGGTAGGTAGCTCCTCCGCTCCCCCATTCGTAGAGCAGTTGCCCATGCGGATCGTACTCGGCTCGGTAGACCACGGCTCCGTTCAGATCCGTCAACCGCTTTCCGCTCCCCAACTGGTCGCCATGAGACCAGTAGAATCCCCCCTCATAGCTCTGGAGCGCGATCATCTGCCCGCCCGGTGAATAGACATAGGCCCGGTAGACGTAGGGAGCGTCACTCGCGGCAATCTCCACCACCGGCTGCCCCAAGACACTTGACCAGAGGTAGTAGAGTGCTCCGGCCGAATTACGGTGTTGGACTCGATTTCCGAGACCGTCATATTCCTGGCTGCTGGTGCCTCCGGTCGCCGTCTTCAATCGGTTGGCCGCGTCGTAAGTGAACTGCTGCTCGCCGTCACTCGTCAAATTGCCCGCGGCATCATAGCTGTATCCGGGATTGTGGATCCGGTTGCTGAGCGGCGCGCCGCTGGAGTTGGCGGCATAGGTCAGCCGATAGTTTGGAGCCTCTCCGGCCCCGACACTGCTGCCGACCTGCTCCAGATTGCCCCATGGATCGTAGGCGTAACTTCGATGGTTGTTCGGCCCGTAATAGACCAGCCGGTTGTAATCGTCATACCCGAACCCGGCCGAGAAAGATCCGTCCAGATGATCGATGACCTCTCTGATCCGCCCGTTATTCCCCGCCGGTTCACGATCACCACCCAGATCGTAATTGTAGCTGAGATCCAGGACCGGGTCGCTGCCATCGGCCTTCAGTAACCGCAGTCTGGCGAGTTGCTGGCGTTTCTGATGGTAGTCGACCTCCAGTCTCCGCCCGTTGCCGTAGGTGACATTCTTCAGCCCCTGGAAAGCCCGATAGTTGAAGTCCTTCGCGATATTCTCCGTCACCGCTCCGCCCGTCAGGTCCGATCCCAACTTGATCAATTCCCCGCCGGAGGAGTATTCGTAATAGACGTTCTTCTCCCAACCGTTGACCTGATAGGTCATCTGCTTCACGGCGTCTGCCTGGTTGTAGCGATAGCTGACCCGAAAGATCCCGTCCAATCCGTTGAAGCGCCGCGTCTCACTCTGCAGACGCTGATAGGGATCGTAAGTATATTGGGTCGAGCCGAGCGTCGTGCCCGCGTCGTTCTTCTCCCTGATCCAGGTCCGCTCGCCATAGTCGCCATACTCGAAATAGACATCGGGGGTAGAGTCGTGGTCGTTGTAAAGGATCTCGGTCAGGTGCCCTCTCCCATTGTAGTTGAAGGTCGCGCGAGATCTGGTCGAGCCGCCGACGATCCGCTCGTCCTCGACGTAGTCCAGTCGATCGTTCGCCTGATAGCCGTAAGTGATCGTCCCGGCCTCCGGGGTCGTTCGGCTCTGTAATCGCCCGAACCCGTCATAATTGGAGATCCGGTCCTGGTGCGAGCCGCCTCCATCGTAATGCTCGATCTTCGTCGGCAGATCGCGCGCATCATAGAAGTAGACGGCCCGGCTGTAGATCGAGCCTCCGGCGCTCAGTTGATGCGCCTCTTTCAAGCGGCCCAGAAAATCATAGACGGTTCTCCGTCTCCGGCCGCGTTCATCGGTGACGGTGATGGCCGAATTTCCCGCGCAACCACAGCCGCTGTAGTCGTAGCGAATGGCGTTACCGTCGGGCCGCGTGATGACCCGTTGCCGGTCGAGCGCGTCATAGGCGGTCGCGGTATAGAGCCACCCCTGGGCCGCGTCGTCATCGATCGGCTCCGAATTGGCGTCGACCGCGATCGAATTCGACCGGCCGATCTCACGCCCCACGGCATCATAGGCGAACCGCCGCATCCAGAACTTTCCACCCACTCCATCTGGCCCACCTGGCCCATCTGGATGGTCTCCACTCTGCCACCTCACCCGGCCCGCCCCGTCGTAGGAGGTGGCGCGATAAGATCGCTTCTCCCCGTCGATCTTCCTGAAGACTCCCGTCACCAGCCAGTTGTCCCAATAGAGATAGGTCGTCTGTCCACCGTGACCCGGAGGTTGATTGATCTCGACCAGCCGGTCCAGGTCGTCATAGACTCGCGTCACGACATTCTCGCGCGGGCCGTTTCCGCCGGTCCCTCCCAGGTGATAGTTCTCGACCGGCAACCCGGTATACCAATCGTATCGCACTCCGCTCCAGTAACCGTCCTGATCCCTGATGCGCGTCGGCAACGCGTAAGTGGGGCCTGCCGGCGAGCTGCTGAAATTGTCCACATAGGAGTAGAGAGTCGCGTAGCCGGCCGCATCAGCCACGGCCAGGACCGTCCCGGTCTGTCCATAAGTGCTGCGCGCCACCACCCGCCAGACGCCGGTCTGCGCATCGTACTGGCTGACCGTCGTCACATTTCCGCGACCGGCGACCAAGCCCGGCCCGTAATTGACCGAATCATGCTGGGCCACGAGATAAGGGGAGGTATCGAACGAGGCCGGTTCATCGTAGGCGTAGCCTTTTCCGCTCACCTTGGTGCCGCCGGCATCGCCCTGACAGACGAACTCCTGATCGATCACTCCGAAGAGGTGGCGGTCGGTGTAGATCGGATTCGTGTTGTAGAAGATGCGGCGGTGGCGATAGACGGTCGATCCGTCATGCTGGTACTCCTTGAGATCATCGGGCAATGAGACCCAAACTTGAGTCCAGTAGTTGATTCCGGTCTTCCTGGTATTGGGCCCGTCGGTGATGATCTGATCTCTGACCCGCGGGCCGTCGGGAGCCTGTTCATAGATGGTGGTCGTCGCCTTGAGCGGAGCGCCGGGATTGGCGTCGCTGCCATACGCTGAACTGTCGGCCCAGACCCGGCTGAGATGGGTCAGATTGTCGGGACTGACGTCGGTGCGATGGATCCGGCCGATGGGATCCGTGATTCGGATATGAGTCCCGCCGCTGTCGCTGAAGAGATGATAGTCGTAACGGGCCCACTGATAGACCCCGCCGGTGACCCATCCCGGTTCACTCCGGCTCCAGTTCTCCGCCCATTCCTCGCGGGTCGCGAACTTCGGGCAGTCGGTCTGTGCCGTATTGTCGCTGGCGGGCCCGCGCGGCGGTCCCTCAGGCAAGGATTGTCCATTGATCGAGGGGAGATCGTACCAGGTCTCGGCCAGCGGCCGTTCGGCACCCTGTCCCGGGATCGCCGGCGCCCATTTTTCGATCTGGTAGGCCTGGCAGTAACTGGTATAGAAGATGCGGTAGTTGACCAGGCCGGGAAATTCGATCAACCATGGCTCCCAGACCGTCTGACCATTGATGCCGACCGGTTCCAGCAACTGGCCGCCGAAGTTGGTGTTGATGGTGACCGGGGCATAATGGAACTTGACGAAGACGTGCCAGGCCCCCGCGCGATTCTGGCGGACCTGGGTCAGCACGTTATTCTCGTAAGCGAAATCGATCGTCCGGCCCAGAGTGTCGGTGAGATAATCGATGGCCCACCTGCCGTCGGAGAGCGGGGCATTGACGATCGAGATGAAGTTGCCGTTGCGATCCTTGATCTCGCGGGGCAGCAGTTCCTTACCGGTCGCCGCCCCGCCGGAGTCGGCCGGAGCGGTGAATCGGATCTGGGTCCCATCACTCTGCCACAAGATGCCGGTCGCGAGATCGTATTCAAGATGCGACGAGTCGTTGCTGCGATAGATCCGGTTGGCCGCAGAGGCGGTGCCGACCAGGAGGCGGCAGGTCCCATCCGGTTCGAACCAGAGATAGGCGTACTTGCCGAGATTGGAATGCCAGAGGGGTGGAATCGAGGCCGAGCCGGAGGCAGGCGCCCCTCCCTGCAGTTTCCCGAAACCGAGAGACCATCCCGGCCCCGGAAGACCGCGGTCAAGATTGAACCCGAGCCGGCCCAGCCACGGCTCTTTGAGCCAGACACTGTTGCTGTTGTAGCTGAGCGCGAGGTTGAGACCCGGGCCGCGCCCGGCGAGCGAGAGGACCGGCAGCGTGAGGTTGATGTTCTGCGAACCGAGACTGATCGATTGGCCCCCGGTGGAACCGGCGCCGATGGTCGGATCGCCTTCACGACCGACCTTGCTCGCGGAACGCCCCGTCTCAGATGCGGGCCGGCTGGCTGCCAGGTGGGAGCCTGGATCCTCGGGCCGATCGGGAGGGGTCCAGCCCTCCGGCGGCAGGTTGACCGCGACCCGCGGCTCAGCCTGGCCCGGCCGGTTGAGCCGCAGTTGGTCAAGATCGATCAGGCCACTCGAGCCGCCCTTCGTCTCGGACGGCTCGCCGCCGGAGCCGGCGGGGGGTCCCGCCAGGCTACTCATCAAAGCGGCGATGGCGTTACCGGCCGAGAGCACGCCTCCGCTCGAGACCCTGCCCGAGAGAGAGTCCGACCTTCGAGCCCCGTCGATCAGGCTCTGTTTGACGGTCTGGGCGGAGACCCAGCCGCGCAGCGTCTTGAGCAATCCGGCCACTCCGGCCACCAACGGCGCGGCCGCCGAGGTGCCGGTCAGGCGGAGATAACCTCCCCCCGCAGAAGTGGTCACGATCTCGACCCCGGGAGCGGCGATCTGAACGTGGTCCGCTCCCCAGTTCGAGAACTCGGCCAGTTGATCGGTGTTGGTGCTCGCCGCCACGGCGATCAGGTTGCCCAGATTGTAACTCGCCGGATAGTAGGGCGTGTGTGCCAGATCCGCCCCCTGGTTGCCCGCCGAGGCGACGACCAGCACGCCTGAAGCCGCCGCCCGATCGATCGCGTCGAGCAGAGCCTGAGAATAGCCCTCCGTGCCGAAGCTGCAATTGATCACGCTCGCCCCATGAGCCGCCGCATAATCGATCGCCTCGACC
>DATEFT010000342.1:0-9998 GCA_035280505.1 Blastocatellia bacterium
TGCCGCGCGACTGGCTGCCGTTGATCGTCCACTCGGCGATCGCGCCGTTGTCGAACGGCCGCTGCCAGATCGAGGCGCCGTTGAAGTTGACGCCCGCCGTCAGCACTCCGAGCATGAACGGATTGCGCGCATTGAGCGGCAGTTCGACCACCCGCTGGCGATCGATGACGCCGCCGCGATCCGCCGTCGCCGTCTCGACCAGGGGCGCTTCCCCGACCACCGTCACCTGCTCGCTGATGTTGCCCGTCTCCAGCGAGAAATCGAGCGTGGCCACCTGGCTGATCACCAGCTCCACGCCGTCCCGCACCACTCGCTTAAAGCCCTTGACCTCAATCGTCATCGCATAGGATCCGGGCCGCAGAAAGGGCACTCGATAGTTGCCTTCACTGTCGGTGGAGGTGCTCGTAACTTCATTGGTGCCCAGATTCTTCACCGACACCTGCGCGTTGGGGATCGCCGCCTTCGAGGCGTCGGTCACCCGCCCGGTCACCGTGGCCCGGAAATCCTGGGCCCACCCGACCACGGCCAATAACGAGAGGCTGCCAACCAGCCAGACCAAGGGACGAATAGCTTTAATCAAGGTAATCCCCCTTTCGACTTGCGGCGCTTCCGGCGCCGATGGACTAAACGAATCCGCTGCAATCTAGATCTTGCAACTGCTCTCCTCTGCCCCGACGAGCAGAGGCGGTGAGAAGAAGTTCCTTCAGATCTATTCCCAGCGCGAGCCCGGACTCTCTCGGTTTTGATGGTATTGCTCTCGATCTCTCGGATCGCTCAGGTCGGAGTTTTATATGTCAGTAAGCCAATGTAAGCGTATTCACCACAGCGCCCAATCCCGCTCCTGCAGTCTCTGAAATCCCGCTCTCCTGAAATTATTCTTAGCTTGAAACCTTACCGCAAAATGCCCGAATGGGCCTTCCAGTTGGTAGTAAACTCTAATCTATGGCACGAATTATTGAATGGATCGATCAAACTGTCAAGCTCTCTTGACAATCATCCATTATTTTTAAAGCCCAGGCAGACTGCCTCAAGGCAACTGACACATGCAGTCAATAAATCATATTTTTGAAGTTTCCACCGGGAGGCTAGGCAGAATTGCATGATCGAGGGGAACGGTCGAGTTATGCGATTACAAGAAGAGAGCCAAAATGGGGGGCATCTTTTCTCAAACTCACCAGCCAGGTCAGGCGTTCGAGCGAAGATGACCGAGCACTCGCCGAGGTTTAACCGCCCTCTCGATTGCAGCATTCTTATCTTTCGATCTATCGCTCCAGTCCGGTCATTCCACTTGCTTACCGAGTGGAGCGATGATAGGCTCCACTCGGTAAGCGAGTGATCAGAAGGAAAGAGAAGAAGAAATTATGAAACGCGCGACGTCAATCATCTGCTGCTATCTGGTAATTCTTTCGGCGGCCCGGCTGCCCTGGCCACCAACCGCTGCCCCGTCGCAGATGTTCCCTCTGCTTAAACCGCCGGAGCCGCGCCGCGAAGCGCGTGCCTTATGGGTGGTCTGCTTCTCGATCGGTTCGCCGGAGGGCGTCAAGGAGCTGGTGCGTCGAGCCAAGGATAACGGATTCACGGATCTGATCGTGCAGATTCGCGGTCGAGGCGACGCCTGGTACCAATCGAGCATCGAGCCGCGCGCTTATCAACTGGCCAAACAATCGC
Organism: Blastocatellia bacterium; assembly: GCA_035280505.1. GTDB lineage: Bacteria > Acidobacteriota > Blastocatellia > RBC074 > RBC074 > JAKEHZ01. The sequence goes on from DATEFT010000342.1 coordinate 1,669, forward strand.
CCGATTTCGATCCGCTCGGCATGACGATCGACGAAGCCCATCGCGCCGGGCTCAGAGTCCATGCCTGGATCAATGCCTATGTGGTCTCATACGTGGAGAGATTACCGCCGCAACCGGACCATGTAGTCTACCAACACCCTGATTGGTTGATGGTGCCTCGCGGGATCGCGGGAGAGGTCTATCGGATCGACCCTAAATCGCCCGCCGCTTTCCAGAAAATTTACGACTATGCCCGCGCCAACCGCGGCGAACTCGAAGGTCTCTACACCTCTCCGGCCAACCCGGAAGTGAAAGAGAATCTGATCAAGATCTGGACGGAAGTCGCTCAAAAATATAACGTGGATGGGCTCCACTACGATTACGTGCGCTATCCGAATCCGCAATTCGATTACAGCCGGACCTCGCTCGACCGTTTCCGCGCCGAGGTCGAAAAAGATCTGCCGCCTCAGAGCCGTAAGCAGCTCGCCGCACAAGCCGCTTCGGATCCGCTGATCTATGCCACCACCTTTCCGGCTCGCTATGCGCAATTCCAGCGCAACCAGGTGACCGAGACGGTCGCCCGCATCTATCAGGCGATCAAAGCGGTCAGACCCAACCTGACCATTTCGGCCGCCGTCTTCGCCAACGACAATGACGCGCTCAAGGCTCGATTCCAGGACTGGAAATTATGGCTGCGGCGCGGCTGGCTGGATCTGCTCTGCCCGATGACCTACACGCCGAACACGATCCTCTTCCGCAGACAGTTGATGGGAGTGATGAGTAATGCCGGCGGGAAACCGGTCTGGAGCGGCATCGGCGCGCACAAGATGACGGCGGAGAGCGCCGTCGAAAAGATCCGGATCAGCCGCGAACTCGGCGCCCAGGGGTTCGCGATCTTCTCTTACGGCAGTTCGACCGATGTCTCCGAGCTCAATCCGCAGGGAGACTATCTCGAACGCATGCGTGAAGGCTTACAGGCCGGCTCGAACAACTCCGGACCGAAGTAGAAGTCCGGAAAAGTCCGATCGATCGCCGCTACCAATCAAGAAAATCCCGGACCTCGGCCCGGTGCGCGGGGTCGCGGAGCAGAAAGTCATCCAGCCCCTTGCCCTCCTCCTCTCTCCAGTGCAGTTGGTGCACCTCGAAGCGGCCGGCCCGCAGCGATTCGCGCAGGCGGACGAGCGCCTGCAAGACCTCCGGTTTGCGCCTGGCATCGGCATCGAAGGCGATGACTACTCGCCGCAACTCCGGCAAGTGTTCCCGCAGGCGCGGCCCGAAATCTTGCGGAAAACTCCAGACCCCGGCGCCGGCGATCACCGCGCTCCGGCCGCCCAGGAGGTGCGCGGCCACGTCGCCCTTGAGCGCGCCCTCGGTGATCAACGCCTGGCCGGTGCGGCGGGCCTGCTCCATATTTCGATAATGGATCGGGGCGCCGCTCGAGCAGCCCTCTTCCCGGCCGCTGCTCGAGAGCCAGAGATAACGCGGTTGATCGGGTTGGACCTCGGCCCGCCGGATCTGGAACGCCTCGATCAGTCCTTGCAGATTCCGGACCGGGATCAGAATCCCCTGATGAAACGAATGCGCGATCCCGACCCGGTCTCGCCACTCACCGATATTGAGCCGCCAGCGCCCAGCCTCGCGATAGAAGCCCGGAATGCCGCTCAGGTCTCGCCCTCGAAATCGTGCCATCACCTCGCCCAGCGCGGAGGGCAGCGGGACCGATCGATAGTCGTTCTGCTCGATCGCCCATAGATCCAACCCGCGATCCAGCAGGTTCCGCAGATCCCGTTCCTGAAGGATCAACCCGCTCAGCAACTCCTGATGCATCTGATGACGGCGCTCGATGTCGGCGCGCCGATATTGATTGACCTGGACGGTGACGGTCCGCCGTTCGCGGCGCTGAGCGTCGGCATCGAGCAGGTGCACGTGGCCCCCGTTCTTCGCTTCGTAGCCCGACGCCACCCGCATGCAGATGGCGAGCCCGCCATCCGCGCTCACGGAGCACCAGTCAGGCTTATGGCAGACCGGGCAGGGCGAACTGCGTTTGACGCGGACCAACCGCTGGGTGTGCCGAGGGGTCTCGAAGGATCGAGTGCGGGTCACCGATCGCTTGAAGATCCGGGCCCGGCCGCGCTCCCGGCGCTCGCCGTCCTCTGGAATTGGTAGAATTGACGGAATCGGGCAGAGTCTCCGGACCCGCGCCGAGATCCGCGTCCGATAGAGGGCCGTCAAGAGGGCCTGGTGCCGCAGAAACTCCCGCTCCTGCATGGCGCGGATCTCGCCGTCCTGGCCGCGCGTCATATTCATGATCACCGCGTGGCTGCGGATCTCGGGCCGGGCCGCGCCGGCCTCTTCGTCGCGCCGGGCCAGTTCGTGATGATGCAGGCTCACGATGAAGCTGCCGCTCCGTTCCCAGCAGCCGTCGTCGTTGAGGGCGCCGGCGGAGATCTCCATGATCCGCAGGGCCTCCCGCACGCTCTCGATGTGGGCCCGCCAGACGGCCCGCTTCAGTTCCGGGTCGCAGTTGATCGCGATCAACCGCGAGACCGGTCTCGGCGGCGTGAAGAGAACTTCCCATCCGGCCCGATGCTCGCCGGGCTCGACTTGCCGGAGAGAGCCGTTGACGTATCTATCGACCGGCCTGACCAGCCGCTGACCGGTGAACGGGTGCCGTCCCTCGATCAAGCGATAGAACTGCTCCCCGGTCACACTCCCGACCAGTTGCCACTCCGCGGCCAGCCGGCCGAACCATTCGCCTCCGGCTCCCCGCCACGCCTGGCCGTCATCGGGCCGGAGGAAGACCGGATTGCCGTACACGTTCTCGTAATAGTCCTGGGCCTGAGAGACACTCAGGGCCGCGCTGATCCTGACCATAGAGCCCTCAACGTTTGCGGCTGCCAAATTGTATAAAGTCGTTACGCTTTCCCCGCCGATACCAAATACGCTTCCCGTTTCACGTTCGTTTCAAAATTTTATGGATGGCACAAAGCGCCGCTGGAGATCCGGAACCTGCCCCCCAAAAGACGTGAGATTTATTGGAAATTAAGTTCTTTGGAATTTGAGATGTAGACCGCGAAAGACGCGAAACACGCGGAATCAAAGACCTTTCGCGTCTTTCGCGTGTTTCGCGGTCTAGAAACCAATTTTGTGAGCAAAGTATTGAGCCGCGACTTCGGTTAATTTTGCGACGAGATCCGGCGATGACCGCTGCACTCTCGGCGCGCCGATTCGATTTTATGGTACGGTGATTGCCCGCCCTTTGCCCAGGCGGAAGCTATCATTGCGTTTACTACCCACATCCTTCCGTCCAATCAAGCTAGGGAGAAGCTATGACCAATCGTGATCATGAAAGACCTGTGAAGTCTAATCGAGATCTCTTTAGTGGACGGCCGGCACGCCAGTACGGAATGCGAACGAACAATCGACGGGTGATCAAACATCTCTTCAGAATAACGGTCTTTGCTTGTTGGTTGGTGCTACCAGCCCTCGGCCAGGAGCCCGAGGAGATGCGGAAAGAACTGCAGCAGTTGAAACAGGAGTACGAGGCGAAGATCAGAGAACTTGAGAGCCGCCTCGCCGTTCTTGAGAAGCAACAGGCGGCGACCAGAGAGGCGGCCTCGACTGCACAGGAGAAGGCCGGGCAGGCCACCCAGGTGGCCATCCAGGCCATCGAGACCATGCAGAAGACCAGGCCCGGCAGCCAACGGCCAATCGGCACGACGCCGACCTACGATCAGTTGAGAGACGCTGAGAGTAGGCTGAAAAAGCTGGAGACCGATTCGAAGGCGTTCGAATTCCATGGATATTTGCGCACCGGCTATGGTCTCAATGGGAAAGGCGGTCAGCAGGTGGCATTTAAAGCTCCCGGAGCCGCCGCCAAATACCGGCTCGGCAATGAGCCGGAGACATATGGCGAGTTCATTTTCGTCAACAATTGGCTCAATCCCAATCATGATTCCGATCAGATCTGGCTGAAGACGGAGGTGATGATCGAGGGCGATACGGCGAACTCGGTAAACTTCGATCACAACGATAAATTCCGCCTGCCTGAAGCCTTTATTCAAGGCGGGAACCTGATTAAGAGCCAGCCGGCCCTGAAGTTCTGGGTCGGTAATCGATATTACCGGCGCGAAGACATTCACATCAACGACTTTTACTTTCTAAATATGAGCGGTTACGGTGCCGGTGTTGAAGACCTGGATGTGAAGGTCGGGCGGATGGCCATTGCCTATCTGGCCGGCGCGCGGCCGGAGATCATGACCGACAATGGAAGCCTCTCGAAGAACAATCTCGACGTGCGGCTTTATAACGTGAGGGCGCCGGGAGGGTCATTTCGTTTCTGGTATAACTTCGCCACCACCAAGGGCGGCACGGCGCCGGATGGCACGATCATCCCCACGACCAGCGGGCATGCCTTCGCTTTCGGCCACTTTTATAACGAATTCCTGAGAGGGGCCGGTTACAACCGGTTTACGGTTCAGTACGGGAGGGGCGCGGCCAGCAACTTCAGCACCCTGGTCGATCTTCCGACCCCGTACCTGAAAGACTCCCGGACCTTCCGGATGATCGAGCATCTGGTCATTCAGCCGAATGAAAAGTTCTCGATCATGCCGGCCTTCGTCTATCAGAAATCCAGGAGCGGGAGGGCGCAAGACAGAACCGATACCTGGATCTCACTCGGCGTGCGGCCGGTCTTCTTTTTCAGCGAACATTTCTCGCTGGCGATTGAGCCGGGCTTCGACTACACGAAGAGCGGGGCCGGGCTTTACCGTGGCTGGTTGCGCAAGTTCACCATTGCCCCTCAGATCGGAGCCGGGCGCGAGTTCTTCAGCCGACCGGTATTCCGCGCTTTCTTTACTTATGCCGGTTGGTCTGACGGGTTCAAAGGCCTGGTCGGAGGCCTTCCCTATCGTGATCGGACGACCGGGATCACGTTCGGGGTGCAGGTGGAATCCTGGTGGTAGACGAAGCCAGGAGAGATATATTTGTGGCCGTCAGCCGCGACCAGCGCTCGAACAACTTTCACCTCGTAGCGCCGGCAGCCTTCGCTTTGGCCTTGCCGGTCACCCATCTGATCAATTCGGTCTCTTCAGCGTGGTAAGGCGAACCGTCCGATTTGAAGACTTCGTGAAACCAAATGGACGGTTCACGGTCGACGTAAGGCCGCTGCCATGAGTCCCATGGCAAAAAGGTCTGCGTCTTACCCGCAACGAGGCCCCAGTTGATGGCCGCGACTTTGTATCTTTTGGCGACGGGCAGCGATCCTTGAAAGGTGCTCTTGTTGCCGCGCGCCATGTATTCAGTGCAGAGGATCGGGCGGTTGAATCGTTGCAGCCACTTGATGCGCTTCTCGAATTCGGCCGCGCCGTCGTAATTGTGAAAAGAGATCACGTCAGAGTTTTCGAGCTGAATCTTTTCCATTGCCGAAAGCTTCTCGTCCGACGACCAGTCGCCCTTCCACACGCCCGAAGTCAACGGTTGCTGCGCCCCCGCTTCGCGCGCCCATTTGAACACCTGCGGCAGCAAGGCCACCGCCAGATCGACTTTGTTCTTCGGCTCCTGCGGCCCGTAGCTGCTGTTATTCATGTTATCCGGCTCGTTCCAGACGTCCCAGCAGAGCACTCGCGGATCTTTGCCGAACGCGCCGACCACTCCCTTGACGTAGGCTTCGAGTCGAGGATATTCCGCCGGGTCCTGCAGGGCTTTGGCGCCGGGGCTTTGCAGCCAGCCGGAGTTATGGACGCCCGGCTTCGGCTCGCGCTGTTTGCCCGACTGTGGGAACGGGTCCCAGCACGAATCGAAGAGCACGAGCATCGGTTTGATCCGATGTTTCGCGGCGATCTTCAAAAACTGGTCGATCCGCTTGCGGTACCCGGCGGCGTCCTGGCTCCAGGCCAGGTCATGCAGAAAGACGCGCATCGTGTTCATCCCCAATCCCTCGGCCCAGCCCAACTCTTGATCGATGGTCCGGGGGTCGAAGGTCTCGGCTTGCCACATTTCGAGCTCGTTGATGGCGTTGGCCGGAATGTAATTGCTGCCGACCAGCCACGGCAGTTTGGCGTACCAGTCGTCGGCTCTCTGTTCAGGCCATCTCCCCGTCGGCGTCGAGGTTTGCGCGAGCGCGGTCAAACTATAGATCAGCAGCAGCATCAGAACCCGAATCTTTTTCATAGAGTCTCCCTGGTTGATAGTTTAAGGGCCGGCGATGGGCTCAACCACCCGTTTTATCAACAGCTTAATCTTTTCTGAAAAAAACTGCGACATGTTTCGACTCTTCTCCGGAGTAAAAGCTGAAACCGGAAAACCGTGGCGGACAATCACCAGGACATTTTCGCGGACAACCTGGGCGACATCATTCAGGACCTGCCGGCGCTTGGGGCCGACTTCAAAGTATCGGCATTTATACGATTAAAAAGTATTGGTAGAAGGCGATGAAGTCCGGCTGCAGCGAGTAGATGAGCGGCGAAATTCGCCGCCATCGACTCCAATTTTTCAAAAGGGGAAAAGACCATCATGAAAATCATACCGAATCTGAAGACCGGTAAGACGAACATTCAACGCAACCGGACGGCCGCGCCCGGGTTGAAGATCAAGAGCAGTGTCAAAGCTGGAATTATGCAGCAACAGCATAACCAGAAAATGGCGCGGGGCCTGAAAGTCAAGAGCAGCGTCAAGGCCGGATTGATGCAGGCGCAACATAACCAGACGGTCGCGTCCGGGTTGAAGATCAAGAGCAGTGTCAAAGCTGGAATTATGACACAACAACACAACCAGAAAGTGGCGAGAGGCCTGAAAGTCAAGAGCAGTGTCAAGGCTGGAATTATGCAACTACAGCATAACCAGACAGTGGCACGAGGCCTGAAGATCAAGACCGGCATCAAAGCCGGCCCCGGTGCTCCGCCGATTATACGCGAATAAATTGACAACGAACCTGAAGGTCAAGAGCAGTATTTAGGCTGAACTTATTATCGTCGTCTGCCAGAGCCGCGGCCACCATCCAATAGCGCAGGGCTTCTTGGCGGGCGAGACAACGAGTCTTATCAGCCATCGCCAGCCGCCGAGGCGACCAGGCCAATTCACATAAAATTATTTCGCCGCGACGATGGGTAGAATCCGGCGATCGAGAGGCCATGGAGACGTGAGACCCAACAACCACGATCCCCGGATGAGGAGAGAGATGACTTCCAGAACAGACCAGGAGCTGAAGCGAGGACTGAGGAGACAGCGCACATCCAACGTGAAGCCGGAGGTCGCTGAAAGCGGAGGTCCGTTCGGCGAGCTATTAGCTCCGCTGGCGCCGGAGACTTTTACGACCGAGTATTGGGGGCGTAAGGCGCTGTTCATCAAAGGCGACCAGGACAAACTCCAGCGGCTGTTTCCGGGTGGGTTCCGGCGGGCCGATTTCTACCGGGCAATCCGCCAGGCGACAGCCAAGAACAGTGTGGACTTTCAAGTCAAAGCCGGTAAACACCAGAGCCGTAATTCCACGTTCCACGAAGGGCAATCATCGTCATTCCCATTAGTCCAACCGGCACAGATCGAGGCGATGCTGACCGAGGGCTCCAACATCAGGGCCGACAATATCTGCGACGAGCGGGTGGCGAGGTTTGCCGCCGCGATCAAGGCACGGTTGAACCATCCGGGCAAGGTCCGCGTTTTCGCCTCGCTCTCATCGCAGGGTTATGGCTGGCCTGCCCATCTTGACGAGCCGAGCGCCCTGTTCATTCAGTGCGAGGGCCGGAAGCGGTTCCTCATCTCACCTTCGCCCGTATTCCCGTGGCCTCGCGCTTCGGCTCTGATCTCCAGTGACGGCACGGGAACGTATTCCGGCGATACCGAGCCCTGGGAGGAGATTCAGGGCGTTGACCTGGGAAGCCTCAGGGAGATTATGCTGGAGCCGGGTGATATTCTGTACTTGCCGCCTGGAACGGTTCATGTGACCGAGGCCCTCAGCGACTTCACCCTAAGTCTCTTTCTGGTATTTGAGCACCGTAACTTTCTGGACCTCGTCCGCCCGGTGCTCGAAAGAATGCTCCTCAGCGAGCCAAACTGGCGACACCTGCCGCTGATCAGCGCCCCCGGCATGAACTCGGGCGAACTACCCGCTGAGGCAAAAGAATTTTTTGCGGACCGCCTCGCGGAGTTGCGCGAGGCGCTCGACAATTTGGGGTCCGATTCCCTGGAACTCAATCGGGAGTGGAAGAAAATGATCGCCGACCCCGGGGAGTCAATCATCACCAGCCTGCCCTCGAGCCCGGCCGAAGTAGAGAGCCCGCCGGTTGAGCGCGAAGAGGTCTTGTGCGTCTCACGGAAAACTCCGCTGACCTCGGCGGAGGGCACCGACGGCAATG
>DATEFT010000343.1:0-2508 GCA_035280505.1 Blastocatellia bacterium
CAGCAGTTCCGGAACCCGCGCCCAGGCGATCGCCATCGACGGGACCGGCATCAATAGCGTCTCGGTCGGCGAGTTGCGAGGCGAGTTTCGCAACGGCCGACTGCAGGTGACCGCGCCCCGCGCCGCCGTCTCGCGCGTGGATGTGGCCGGCGGGCGGCTCTCCGAGATCACCTGGCATAATCTGGAAGCCCGGAGCAACGATGGAAACTACCAGGTCCGCGGCGGGCTCGCGATCGGGAGCGGCGAGTTCCGAGGCGCCCGAATACAGCAGGTGCGCGCACAGGTGGCGGCCGACAACGGCACGATCACGCTCAGCGATCTCAGCGCCGCGCTGATGGGAGGTTCGGCGACGGGCCGGGCCACGCTGCAGACCCGCGGCGGCGCCTCGACGATGGAGGTCAAATTCAACGGGCTGAACACCACCGATCTCGTCTCGATGTTCGGCGACCGGCGCGTGCCCCTCGCCGGGAAAGTGAGCGGGTCGGCGGGGCTCAACTGGCCGGGACTCAACGTCCGCCGCGCCAGCGGCAATCTCAACGCCGATTTCACGGGACAGATCACCGACAACGCGATCCCGCTCAACGGCAAGCTGGCGCTCAACGCGCAACAGGGCAATTTCGCGATCGACCAGTTGCGGTTCGCGACCGATGCCTCGACCTTCACGGCCACGGGGCGCTTCTCGCTGGAAGGCGATTCCGACCTGCGGGCGTCCCTGACCTCTTCCGACGCCGCCCAGTTACAGACCATCATCGGCTCGTTCGACGCGGCCCGCGAGCTGATCGTCGAATATGAACCGCAGATCGACGGGGAGTTGAAACTGGATGCCCACGTGACCGGCAAACTCAACAATCCGACGGTCGAGGGCGAATTGAAGCTGGCCAGCGCGAACCTCCACGCCGAACCGCTGGGCCGCCTCTCGGCCCGCTTCTTCCTCTCGCCGGAACAGATCCGCGTCGAGAACGCGCTGTTGACCATGCCGGACGGCGGGACGGCCAACCTGACCTATGCCGGGCCCCGCTCCGGATCGGCGACCGACGGGCGGCTCGATGCCAAACTCGAACGCCTCGACGTCAACTCGCTGATCGCCGCCGCCGGATTTCCCTCCGGGCAGCAGCAGTTGATCGGGGGCAAACTCTCGGGCGAAGCGCATCTGACGGGCCTGCCCGGCAAGCCGCAGGGAACGGCTCGCGTGTCGCTGGCGGACGGAATAGTGGCGGGACAACCGGCCGAATCGGCCCAGACCGCGATCAATTTCAACGACCAGGCCGTCCAGATCGAGACCCTGACCGTCAAGCTGCCGCAGGGCAGCCTGACGACGAACGGCAGTCTGGATCTGCGGAGCAAGCGGTTCCAGGTGCAGGGAAAGGCCGAAAACATCGACCTCAATCGTCTGGTGGCCTCTCTGGAGGCCGGGACGATGCAGGCCACCGGAACGGCCGATGCCTCCTTCTCCGCCTCCGGGCAGTTCAACGATATCGAGCAGACCAAAGTCGAGGTGACCGCCGAGGGACGGAACGTCACCATCAACGGTCGTAACGCCGGCGAGTTGCGCCTGACGGTGCGCACGCTGCCGAACGCTCGCATCAACGCGGAGCTGGTCACCAGTATCACGGGTGCCCCGCAGACTCTGACCGCGAGCATCGACCTGCGACAACCGGGGCGCCCGATCGAGGTCGACACCCAGTTGTCCAACTTCGATCTGGCCCCGCTCATGGCGACCTTCGCTCCGGGGGCGGCCAACTCCGTCACCGGAATGTTGACGGGCACCATGCACATCGAAGGCCCGCTCTTCGACCAGACCGACCAGATCTCGATGGCCGGGCTGCAGGGCCGGCTGCAATTCATCGCCATCTCGTTGACGGTTCAGGGCAATCCCATCATCGTCACCACGCCGGTCACGATCACCCTGCGCAACTCGGCCCTGACGGTCGAGCCGATGCGCATCTCCGGATTGGGCACGGAATTGGCGCTCGGCGGCACGCTCGGGCTCAGCGAGGGAGCCGAGATGAACTTCACGCTCAAAGGAACGGCCAAGCTCGGCGACTTCCAATGGGCGGGGCCGGATACCACGTTGGACGGAGTCGTGGCGATCGACGCGCGCGTGGGCGGCACGTTGAGCAATCCTCGCCTGGGTGGTGAGATCACCCTCCAGAACGGCGAGGTGACCGCGGGCGATCTGCCGGTCCTGATCGCGGCGGCCAACGGTCGCGTCACCCTGGCGAATGACCAGATCACGCTGGCCGACCTGACCGCCAGGGTCAATGACGGCAGCCTGCACGCCAACGGCTCGATCAAGCTCTCGGGCTTCAAGCCCAGCCAGTGGCAATTCGCGGCCGAACTCAAAGAGGTGGACTTCTATCACATGGGGCTCCAGGCGATTGCCGACGGCAACTTCACGCTGACCGGCACCCCCGAGGGCCAGTTGCTCAGCGGAACGGTGACGATCCCGGAGGCCGAATACCTGACCGAGTTCGACCTGGGCGAGATGGTCTCCAAGCGCGGCGGGGG
>DATEFT010000344.1:0-19469 GCA_035280505.1 Blastocatellia bacterium
ACGAGCGGCCAACCCACCAGTTGATCGGTGTTGGAGAGGATTTTGATGAACAGTCCGCGCCGTCCCTCCATCTGGCTCCGAAATTGGGGCGCCAGGGTCGCGTCCAGGGAGACCCGTTTGACGGCGGAGTCGAGGACCAGCACCTCGCCCGTCAAGGTCAGCGCCTGATCCGAGACGGTCCAGGTGAATTTTCGACCCTCTTTGCTCAACCCCTTGTCCGAGAGGGCGGCCGGGAGTTCCGATTCTTTGAAGACCTGTTTGACGGCCGTTTCAGCCAGCTCCAGATCCTTCTTCGAACCGGCGTCGCCATACTCGGAGGGCCCGGCGGCCGGCTCGGAAGACTCCTCGGCCTGAATGGTCGATTGACGGAACCCGATGGCCTCGCCTCCGCCGTTCAAATCGACTTGAAAGCTGCGGTTCGTTCGATAGTCGCGGAATTTGACCGTGACGGTGACCGGGGTCAGCGGCATGAATGCCGGCCGGTCGGATGGCTGGGAGAGATAGTATTCGATGGAGCGGTTATACCTGGCCGTGACCGTCGGACTCCATCCCTGGACGTCCGATCCGAACTTGGCGGCCGCCTCTCTGGCTCTCACCACCGCCATCTTTCGATCGATGGCGACATTCCAGCGCCCCACCGAGGTTAACGGAAAGAGGAACTGAGCCACGCTGTAACCGAGAAGACCCACGACGACCAGGATCAACAACCGATGGGGGATCATTCAGCTTTCTCCTTGCAGGGGAATCTCAAATCTCACCCGCTTCTTCGTTCTTCTCCAATCTCACCACGATCGCGGTCAGATCGTCTCTCAATCCTCTCTTCTTGGCGCGCCTGGAGCAGGCGTCGACGGCTTTGGCCAGATTCTCCCGCAGTTTCTCGGCCGGTCCCGGGCGGCTGCTGTCGAGCACCCTGGCCAGTTCGGCGGCGGGCGAAGAGCCGTGATCGGCCCAATCTTTGGCGAGGCCGTCGGTGAAGAGGACGACGCTGTCTCCGGGGCGCAACGAGCAGGAACCTTCAATCAGGCAGATCTCTTCGTGAGCGCCCAGTTTCGAGGTGAATCGCAAGGTCCTCTCCGCCGGCTGCGCCAGCGGGCTCGAGGCGCCCGCTTCCTGAACCAGGATCAACGGATAGTCCGTGGTGCGGGCATAGCGGAGCGTGCCGTCCCTGGCGTCGATCACGGCATAGGCCAGGCCCAGGGTCACCTCCTCCACGGCAATCCTGGCCATGAGCCGATCCTGCAGACTGTGGATGATCTCGCTGGGAGAGTTGTCGGACATCCGGCTCCCCATGATCTTGGGCATCAGGAAACCTTTGGCGAAGGCGATCGAGAGCGCCGAGGCCAATCCTTTGCCGCCGCCCTCGGCGATCAGCACCCCGATCTTGCCGGGTTCGATCTCGAAGAGGTCGTAGAAGTCCCCGCCGACTTCGAAGGCCGGCAGGCACGAGGCCGCAATCGAGAGATAGGGCGTCTGCGGCAGGTCGGTCGGCATCAGCCGCTTCTGGGCCTCGCGCGCGGCCGAGACCTCCACCTGCATCGACAACCGTTCCGCCAGATGTTTCGCGTAGACCGGCCGCACCTCGGCCTCGTCGTAAAGTTTGCCCTTGAAGAGAAAGAAGAGCTCGATCGAGATCCCGATCAGGATCAGGACCAGCGCGATGACTCCGGACCGGTGTAACGAGGCCGACGGTTGAGCCATGAGCGCGACGGCGAACGAGATGAAGGTCGGAGCCGCCAATCCGACCACGACCGTCAGCAGGTCCAGCATCATGAAAGAGAGCAGGATCATGACGGTCCTGACCGCCGCCATGGCCCAGAGGGCGATCTGGGGGCGGAATCCCAGGTACGGGCCGGAGCAGGCCACCCAGATGAAGACCGCCAGCAACGGAGTCACGAGCCCTCTCCAACGCAGGCGGCGATGAATCAGGGGCAGCGGAATGAGCAGTCCGACCACCGTCACCAGAATGACGTCGACGGGCGCGATGGTGAACGGCGATAACCAGGGAATAGGGCCGAACCAGAGATCCAGCGGCCCCAGCTCTTCGCCCTGCTCGGGGCGGCTCAGCCAGGGCAGCGAGGCCAGGTTGGTGCCGAATAAGATCCATCCGCCGATCGCGTATCCGGCAATCACCGACCGGGCGACGTTGCGCGAGAAGAGCTTGCCGAGCAGCAAGGCATCGAGTGAGGCCAGCTTGCCGGGATAGGCCTCGCGGATGTCGCCCTCGCCGCTGCCGTAGGCCAGTCCCAGGAACATGGCGAGCAACAGGTAGACCATGACCGCGGGCAGCAGGATGGCCGCATCCGGAAGCGGGAAGTCGGGTGTTCCCGCGACCCCATACATGACCATGTCCGAGAGCAGGATGAAACTGGAGATGAAGGCCGCCAGGATCAGGGTCAGCAGCAAGATCCTGGAATACGAGATCTCCTTCTGTCCGGCGCGCTGAACGAACCGGTAGATCCCGAAGATCACCACGATCACGATCACCAGCCCATAGATGACCGTGCTGATGATGTGCGAGGCGGAATGCGTGTGAAGCCGGCTTCGGGCGAAGCCCTCATCGACCTCGGCCTTGATCAGGTCGCCGGTCAGCACCCCGCCTCGAACGTAGACCACGCTTTGAAATTTGAGCCCCGGCAAGGTCGTGAGCGGCCAATTCCAGACGTACTTGCGCACCTGCTTGCCTTCGCCCGCGATCTCGCCCGGACCGAGTTCGACCGGCCCGGAGAGTCCCGCCGTTCGGAGTCGGGCCAGAATCGCCTCCCGGGCGACCTTCTTCGCGGCCTCTTCTCCGGGATCTAGATATTCGATCGATTTGGATAATTTCCGTTCGGATCCCAGGAACCGGCCGTCCGGCCCCAGCCAGATCTCGATAATCTCTTTGCGATCGGGCGAGCGCAGGAGCACCCCTATCGTGGCCTCCGGAGCCAGCCGGCGGGCCAGGTCGCGTTCGGCGCCGGATTGCAGTCGATAGTAGAAGAGCAGGTTGTTCTCGGCTTTGAAATGGCAATATTGGTCCCAGCCGCGAACGTCCAACCCCTGGCCGGCCGCGACTTGCGTCGCGATCGAAATCGCCAGGTTCCGGTCGATGCCGATTCCGACCCGGGCATTGGGGTCATGTCGCAGGAATAGAGTCAGACCGGCGATGTAGGCCATCGGCGAGAGCACGAGGAGAGCGATCCAACTCCAGCGGATCTTTTGAGAGCTTATTTTTCCGAGCAGCATGCAGACACGCGCTAAGGGTCAAGTTTAATCGTGGAAACGTCGGCAGGATAAAGAGCTTGAGGGAGCCCTGTCAAGGCATGGTCCGCACCCGATCTCCGGATGCCCGGCAGCCCGGAGAGGTCCGTCCGCGTCAAAACGGACTCCCCGGACTGCTCCGGCCTGCTATCGCTGTTTTTGAAAGGCCTGATGCCCCCACAGCCACTCGTCACGCCAGACCTCGACGAACCCAAGTCGCTGCAGGTGCTCGATGGCCGGCGAGAGACCGGGCGCCTGGTGCGGCGGCAGCTCCTGGTTCAATTCGAGCTCGCCGGTCTGAAACTGTCCGAACAGATAACCGCCCGCTTTCAAGGATCGGTCCAGGTCCGCAATGACCCCGGTCGGATCGGCCAGATGTTCCAACCCGTCCATGGCCGTAATGAAGTCGAAGGCCCGATCCGGCAACGGCGATTCGTTGAGATCGACGAACCGGCCCGGCAATTGACGTTTCTCCATTCGCCATTCACTGAAGGCCAGCAGAAACCAGCTCAAGTCCGCCACCTCCACGTCGAACCCATGCTGCGCGAACAGAATCGCTCCCGCCCCGACCCCCGCGCCGAAATCGAGATAGTGATGACAACCGTTGCGCTGCGCGAAATCGAGGGCCGTGACGTATCCCAGGGGCGAGTCGTCATCGTTCAAGGTGTGCCACCACATGAGGTCATACAGTTCGTGTTCGTGCTGAATCTGATCGCTTTCACCCAGATCCGTTTCGCTCGCCGGCAGACTCCACTGATCGTCGAAGAGTCCCACCGTCCGCCGGCACCGTTGCTCGATCTCGCTCGAATCGTCGCCGGTGAAGAGCGCCAGCTCCGAGATCAGGCTCTCGGTCAATTCGGCTTGCGGACCGAATCGCAAAGCCCGGTTCCAGATCTCCCGATACTCGCGCAACCACTGGATCTGTCGTTGATCGAACTCTTCAGCCGTGATCTGCTTGGCTTCCACCACCTGCCAGGTCGCCTTTAAACGATCCGGCAACAAATCTTCCTGCCGCTTCCTTACTGCATTCATAATTTCCACACTCCATCAAGTTGCCGACAGCCGAACCTGTCACTTGTTACTCAGCTTTATAAGGGTTTTTAAGGATTTAGATTTCGGATCGTGACAGACAGTAGGAATCAGGGGAGTCCCTGGTTATAAATCCACAACCCTACCACGGTGTGGGCGGCGCACCCGGAATTGCCGCCCACGGCAACGGAAAGCAGAGTTACAAGAGCAACCTTGCAATCGCCTGGGGTCGGTCAAGAAGACACTGTCACGACCTTAAGATGAGGGCGTTATAAAAAACAGTTTATCTATTTTGTGCTTGTGTCCCTGAGTGCGAAAAATAGAACACAAACCGAACGGAGGCTACCGCGGTATGAAGTAGGAGTAAAAATATATGGTATACATAATCCACTCTCCAACCGTCAGCATGTCCAAATCTGTGTTCTATTTCGGGAAGTAATAACTTGGCTCTTCCCATGCACTCAACACGCGTCCTGTATAGTTGTAAATAGTAGATAAAGAGTGGGCGAAAGTCTTTTCGTCTCGTTGGGAAAGTCTTGGGAAAATATTGGCAGAGATCTTACCGGTTTTTCGCAGCGGCGCTTTATCCTTTATGTCTGTTGGAGCTATCGCTTTTGAAGACGCGAAAGAGGTAGTAGAAGGATGGGAGCAGCAGGAGCAGGCCCATCAGCAGTGCGATCAAGAGCAGACGCAAGGTGGTGTCCGGTGCTGCAGCATTATGGATTGTGAGACCTGGTTCGACGATGTATGGGAATTGTGCGGCACCCCATCCCCACAGGATCAGTGTCACCTGGCCGGCCGCCAGCAGCCGAGCTGAGTAAAACCGGCGTGTCCAGAGGGCGAACATCGCCGCGACCGCGAAGGCGCCCGTCGCGAGATGCAACGGCCAGCTCCACCATTTCTCACTGAGTCCCCGACGAATAGATGGTGCCCCCGATTCGGAGAGCAGGAAGACGACCAGCGCCATGAGGCCGACGGCGACGGCGGCGGCGAGCGCGCGCCGGCGGAAATCTTCGCGCAACTGTTCGTCATCGGTCTCTAAGGTTAGATAGACCGCGGCCAGAAAGGCGAAGAGGGCCAGCGCCCAGAACCCGACCGCCAGCGGGAACGGCGCGAACCAGGAGCTGACGAAGTCCGTGGTGACCCGGCCATTATCGATAATGATCCGGCCGGACGCGATGGCCCCGACCGTCATCCCGAGGACGATCGGAGTGACCAGGCTGGCGATGGCGAAGATGCGTCCCCAGCGCCGCTGCCCCTGGTCCGCATGTTTGTCGTAAGCGCGAAAAGTGAAGGCCGAGCCGCGCAGCACGATGCCGATCAGCATGAGCGTGAGCGGGATATGGAGCGCGATGGCGATGGCGGCAAAGGCCGGAGGAAATCCGGTGAAGAGGATGACGACCACCAGAATCAGCCAGACATGATTGGCCTCCCAGATCGGCCCGATGGCTTCGGCGATCAGTTCGCGCTGTTTCCGGGCGCGGGGTCCCCAGACCAGCAGATCCCAGACCCCGCCGCCGTAATCGGCGCCTCCCATCAAGGCATAGAAGGTCAGCGAGACCATGATCGCGCCCGCCAGCAGCAGCTCAATTGACGGCATATCCCCTCTCGTCGCTCCGGTCCTTTTGATCGGCGGGCAGGGTGATCTGCGGACTCTCGATCACTTGATGCCGGAGCAGCCAGACCACGGTGATGGCCAGAAAGATATAAAGAAGAGTGAACGTGATGAAGGGCACCTGTAACCCCGGCATCGGCGTGACCGCCTCGGCCGTACGCATCACGCCGTAGATGATCCACGGTTGTCGCCCGACCTCCGTCACGACCCATCCGGTCTCGATGGCGATGAACCCGAGCGGGGCCGCCGCGACGACGGTTCGTAGAAACCAGGGCGAGGCGACCAGCGTCCGGCGCCGCCAGGCGAGCCACGCGGCCCACACCGCCACGGCCATCATGGCCGTTCCGGCCGCGACCATGATCTGGAACGCGAAATGGACCACCGCCACCGGGGGCCATTGGTCGCGCGGAAACTCCTCCAACCCTTTGACGGTGGCCTGGGGACTGCCGAAGGCCAGGAGGCTCAGGCCGTAGGGAATCTCGATCGAGTAAGGGGTCGTCCCTGACTCCTCGTCGGGGAAGCCCCCGATTCGCAGCGGTGCGCCCCGCTCCGTTTTGAAATGGCCCTCGAAAGCGGCCAGCTTGATCGGTTGATTGTGAGCCACCGCCTTGGCCAGCAGGTCCCCGCTCAGCGGTTGGAGCACCGCGGTCACGCCGCCGACCGCCAGCGCGATCGTGAGCGCGTGGCGGTGAAAGAGATTTCGGCGGTCGCGGCGAAGCATGAACGCGTGAATCCCCGCGACGGCAAAGCCGGTCGCGGCATAGGCCGCCAGGATCATGTGGACGGTCTGGGTGAAGGCCGCCGGATTGAACATGGCCGCGATCGGGTCGACCTCGACGACCTTTCCGGAGACGATCCGGAATCCGGTCGGCGTGTTCATCCAGGCGTTGGCCATGACCACGAAGATGCCCGAGGCCGCTCCCGAGAGCGCGACGATCGCTCCGGCCGCGAGATGGGCGCGGGCCGAGACTCGCCGCCATCCATAGAGATAGATCCCCAGGAAGATGGCCTCGGTGAAGAAGGCGAAGCCTTCCAGCGAGAACGGCATCCCGATGATGGCTCCGGCCTGGGCCATAAAGGCCGGCCAGAGCAGACCCAGTTCGAAGGAGAGCACGGTCCCGGAGACGGCGCCCACCGCAAAGAGAATGGCGGTGCCTTTGGCCCAGCGTTTGGCGAGCGTCAGGTAGGTCTCGTCGCCGGTTCGCAACCAGCGCCATTCGGCGATCACCATCATCAACGGCATGGCGATGCCCGGCGCGGCGAAGATGATATGAAAGGCCAATGAGATGGCCATTTGAGAGCGTGCGGCTAGTAGATCATCCATATATTCCTTCCATCGTCCTCATGATAGCAATGAGTCGATGGGCAATGGAAGGACCGTCATCAACGGTCATCTCCGGCCACGGCGAGGCCTTTGGACAGTAAATTTCTTGAAGCTTTAATACTCGACCGCGAAACACGCTAAACGCGCGAAATCATCTGCGTGCATTTCGCGGTTTCGAAAGTATTCAGTACCGTGCGGTACCGATCCGTAACGCTCCCAGTAGCATAAAAGCATGCGAAAAAAACACGGGCCCCAAGTTGTTAGTTGACCAATTATTCAAGACTAATTGAGCGTCTGCAAGCGGTTACTACTGTTACCAACCTGGTGTAGGTTAAACTACCATCCGTGCCATTTCGTTGATAACAATCTTTAAGTTTAGCCATCCGGAATCAGGCTGATCACAAGGAGTCTCGATCAATGTTCGTCAGGAATCAACGACCGACCGCCATCTTGGCGGCGTCGCTGCTAGTACTGTGTGCGCTCGCACCGACGCCGGTCGAAAAGGCCGCCGCTCAAGCGGGCCGGATCAGGCGGTTGGAACCGGGTACTCCGGTCGAGCGTGAGTTGAACAATGGTGAGAAGCAGGTTTACGGTTTGAAGCTGAGTGCCGGGCAGTTCTTTGAGATCTGCACGGAGGGTTTCGGAGTGATGGTGGATGTGGCCGTCTACTCGCCGGGCGGGCGATTGGTGGCGCAGGGTGACGGAATGTGGGGCCGGAACGAATGCGATCTGGTCAGTTACATCGCCGCGGAAGAGGGCGAGTACCGGATCGAAGTTGGTCCGTTATTTCCGATCGCTCGGGCCGGGCGTTACCGGTTGAAACTGGTCGAGCTGCGAGCGGCCGTCGAGACCGACCGGCATCGCGCGTCGGCCAACCGGGCCTTCGCCGACGCTCAGCGGCGGCGCGCGCGTTGGAGCGAGGAGGCCCCGCAGACGCTCGCCAAGTTCGAGGAGGCTCTGGCGGAGTGGCAGGCGGCCGGGGATCGATTCAGAGAGGCCCTGACGGACGCCTCCCTCGCGACCTTCTATCGGCGGCTGGGGGACCTGCCGAAATCCACGGTCTACTATGAAAGAGCGCTCGAGATCTTTCGCGCGGAGGGCCGGGCTTCGCTGGAGGTCGAGACGATGGCCGACCTGGCCTACTGTTACGTCAGACAGGGGCAGGGCCTGCGAGGCGTCGCCCTGATCAGACAGGCGCTCGATCTGGGCCGGGCCCGCGGCGACCAGAACGGGCAGTGCCGGGCTTTAATCTTGCTGGGCGGCGTCAGCAATGCCACCGGGAACGTGCGGAAGGGGATCGAGTACAACCGGCAGGCCTTGCCGTTCTGTCGCGCGATCGGCCTTCCGGTCACCGAACGGATCGTATTGAAACAGATGGCGGATAGCTATGTCAGCCTGGGCGAACCGCAACAGGCGCGCGACTACTTCAATCAGGCGCTGCAGGTGGAGGGGCCGGTCCTTGAACCGATAGCGGAGTGGTACATCTACCTGGGTCTGGCTCGTCTCGAATTCCAGACCGGCGAGTTGCAGGGGGCCCTGGCCCAGGCGCAGCGAGCGTTGGAGGTCGCCCGCCAGCTCGGCTCGAGCGATTGGGAGGGAGAGACGCAACTGGTGTTGGGCCGGATCTACCGGGCTCTGGGAGACACCGCGCAGGCCTATGCCGGTTTCAGTCAGGCGCTGGACCTGAGCGTCGCCGCAAGTGATCCGCACGTCAGGGCGCGCGGACTGAGCGAACTGGCCGACGTGGCGATCAGGTTGGGCCGGCGGGCCGAGGCGGAGAGATATCTGAAGTCGGCGGCCGAGGCGTTCCGCGAGACTCCCTTTCCGAGCAGCGATGTCGAGGCGTTCAAGCAACTGGGACATCTCGAACTCCTGCGGGAGAACCCCGCCGCCGCCGCCGACTATTTCCAGCAGGCGGTGGCGCTCAGCCGCAGACAGGAACTGGCGGCCCTCGAGATCGAGTCCCTCTGGCTGCAGGGCAGCGCGGCCCTGGCGGCGGGAGCGAGAGAACCGGCCGCCGCCAGTTTGACGGAGGCTCTCGGCAAGGCCCGGGAGAAACGCCTGCCCGATTATGAGATTCAGGCTCTGGGAGGGCTGGCCCGGCTGGCTCAGGAACGCGGCGACGATCGCGAGGCCCAGACGCTCCTCGAATCGGCCCTCGATTTGATCGAGACCTCACGCGCCCGAATCGTCAGCCCGGAATTTCGGGTAACCTTCTTCAGCACGACCCAGTCGTTCTATGAGTCCTACGTCGATGCGCTCATGCGCCGACACGAGCTGGAACGGGAGCAAGGCGAGAGCCGGTTCGTCGCGTTGGCGCTGCAGGCGGTCGAACGGGCCCGGGCGCGCAGCCTGCTCGAACTGCTGACCGAGGCGCACGCGGAGATCCGCGAGGGCATCGATCCGGCGCTGCTCAACCGCGAGCGCGAATTGCAGCAGCGACTGTCGGCCAAGGCCGAGCGACTCTGGCTGATGGGCCAATCGGCGAGGAGCGGCGAACAGTCGGTTCTCAGGGCGGAGATGGAGGCCCTCACCGTCGAGCTGAGGGATCTGGCCGCCCAGATTCGGGTTCGCAGCCCGCGCTATGCCGCCCTGCGACAACCACAACCTCTCACGCTCTCCGAGATTCAGCAGCGGGTCCTGGATCCCGGGACGCTGCTGCTCGAATATGCGCTCGGCGAGAAACGCAGCTTTCTTTTCGCCGTGACCCCGACCGAGATCCGATCCTTCGTGCTGCCCGGCCGCGCCGAGATCGAGACGCAGGCCCGGCGGATGCTCGCGTTGCTGGAAGCCGCCGGCCGGCCGGAGGCCTTCAACTCGATCGTCGATGAGCGGCGGTCCCGGCATCTTCAACTGGCGGCCGTCTCCGGCCCGATCGCCTTCAAGTCGGCGGCCGCGAAACGGCGCGCGGAACGGCGACTGCAACGAGAGTATCTGGCGACCTCGGCCGCGATGAGCCGGATCCTGCTCGCCCCGGCCGGAGAACTGCTCAAACAGAGGCGGTTGCTGATCGTCAGCGACGGCGTGCTGCATTACCTGCCCTTTGCCGCGCTGCCGGATCCGATGGCCGCGCCGGATCCACGCCCGGCGGCGCCGCCGCTGATCGTCTCTCACGAGATCGTCATGCTTCCTTCGGCCTCCACTCTGGCGCTCTTGCGGCAGGAGCTGCAGGGGCGTGAGGCCGCGCCGAAGACCCTGGCGGTGCTGGCCGACCCCGTCTTCAACCGGGTCGATCGACGGCTGGCCGGGCCGGTGAGGACCAGGGCGGCGAGCCGCCCGTCAACGGCCTCGAACGGCAACCGCTCCCTGCGCGGCGAGATCAGCGAAGATCTCTTTCGGGCGGTCGGGGCCGGGACGGACCCGGATCCCTTTATCCCGCGTCTTCCCGGGACCCGGCGCGAAGCCGAGGCCATTCTCTCGCTCGTTCCCGAGGCGCAACGGAAGGCCGCCTTCGATTTCGACGCCAGCTTCTCCACCGCCACCAGCTCCGACCTGAGTCAGTACCGCTACCTGCATTTCGCCACCCACGGGCTGCTCAACAGCGACCACCCGGAACTCTCCGGCCTTGTCCTCTCGATGGTCGACAAGGAAGGCCGCCGGCAGCAGGGGATTCTGCGCGCGCAGGATCTCTACAACCTTAAACTGCCGGCGGAACTGGTCGTCTTGAGCGCCTGCCGCACGGCGTTGGGCAAAGAGAGCAGCGGCGAGGGGATGATCGGTCTGACTCGCGGTTTCTTCTATGCCGGGGCCCGGCGCGTCATCGCCAGCCTCTGGATGGTCAACGACGTCGCCACCGAGGAGCTGATGCGGCGCCTGTATCAAGAGATGCTGGGTGAAGCCCGGTTGTCGCCCGCCGCGGCGTTGCGCGCCGCCCAGATCTCGATGTGGCGGGAACCGCAATGGAAGGCTCCGTATTACTGGGCGGCCTTCACCCTGCAGGGCGAATGGTGATCTCTGTCGCCTGCCTGCTCCGGCTTGCCAGGGCCGCAATCCGAGACCCTCATTACTCAATCGCGCCCGATTCGGCGGAACGCCGCCCGGCCTCAACTCTCGTTCTCTTCGAGTCCGGCTCGATCCATGCCGGTGCCCGAGATGCCGCAGGCTGGAGCGGGCGCATCGGAACCGCGACCGGCGATCGAGCCGGGTCTAACGATCAAGGCGAAGGCGTTCAGGCCGAGGCTGACGCCGAGTAGGATCAAATCTATCGCCCATTGCTGGACTGGAGATAACAATGTTGGATGGATCAATGACATTTGATCCCAATCCTCCTCTTGGTGAAGTATGGTGTGAATCTAAAACCCAGGGGTGGCTAGAAAAGGGGGGAAAGAACGAATGGACCTTTCGCCCTATAATGCGTGTAAAACGGCAAAATAGCTCATTCGCGGGAGAAATTTTTCGGAGGGTCCGTGGCGATCGCCGACAAAATCCGGCAGGCTCAGCCGATCTCAAATCTCAAATCTCAAATCTTCCTCAACGCTTGCGGCGCGTCCCATCGTGCGGTCAATCGTGAGACGACCGGCAGCAAGATCATGCCCGTCGCCGCCGCCAGCGTCTTGTAGGGAAAGAGCAGGGCGCCGGTTACGGCGTCATACCAGCCGGCCGGATTCGCGGTGAAGAGCTCCGGGTAAGGGATCAGCGGGGGCAGGCCGAATAAGGGCTCGCCGCCGCCCAATCTCAGGATCAGCGAGACGGTGAAGGCCGTGATCGAACCGATGCGATTGACCCGGGGATCGAACAAGGCCGAGACCAGTTGGGGAAAGAGGAGCACGAAGACCAGGTCGCTGGTGAAGAACCAGAGCGCCTGGACGCTCTGGACCTTCAACGCCAGCAGCACCGCGACCGCGCCCAGGATCACAATGGACAGCCGGATCAGCCGGTTCAGTTGCGAACCCGTCAGTTGCGGCCAGAGCAGGCGTTGACAGCCGTTCCAACTGACCATGGCGGCCGCCGACAGAATCGACGAGCTGAAACTGGAGGTGACGGCGCCGATGATCGCTCCCACTCCCAGGAAGGCGATCAGGGGCGGCGTGACGTGGAGCAGCAGCAGCGGCAGCGTGTTGGCCGGCTGCTCCTGCAATTGCGCCAGCAGGTCGGCCGGCCAGGCGTATTTGAAGGCCGCCATTCCCAGCAGCAGCGGAGGCAGGGTCAGGATGATCGTCAGCGCTCCCGCAAAGAGCGAGTGGAGTTGCGCCTTGCGCGGCGTCTGGCACGAGAGCACCCGCTGAAAGTAGCAGTTCCAGGGGATCCCGCCCAGCACCAACATGGCGCTGACGTCCCACCAATTGACGATGGTCTGGGAAGTCCAGAACGAACCCGATGGATGAAGAGGCGGGAAGAACCCGCCGCGTTCCGGCCTCGCCGCGAGATAGCCCGCCCAGACCGCATCGAAGCCGCCCGCCGCCGCGAGGGCCAGCGGGAGCGCAAAGGCCAGGCCGATCACGACCAGTCCCAACTGAAAGGCGTCGGTATAGGCGACCGACCACATGCCGCCGACCATGGTGTAGGCGATGATGACCGTCGCCGAGAGCAGGATGCCGGTCGTCAACGGCATCTTCAGCATGACGCCGAAAGTCGAACCGATCGCGACCAGCAGTTCTGCGCTCCAGAAGACCTCTCCCAGCAGGGCCGGCAGAAAGAGCACCGCCGCCCAGCGTTTGCCGAACCTCGTCTCGAACGGATCGATCAGGGTGGTGAATTCGTACTGCCGCATCCGCCTGGCAAAGAAGAGCCCGCCCAGGATCAGGCTGATCCCGAAACACAATCCGCCCTGAATTCCGGAGGCCAGGCTCGATTTGTAGGTGCCCTCGGCGGTGCCGAGCAGGTACCCGCCGTCGACCCAGGTCGCGGTCATGGTCAGAGTCGCCAACCAGACCGGCATCGAGCGGCCGGCGACGATCAGCTCTTCCGGCGCCCCGCTCTTGACCTTGCGGGAGGCCAGCCAGCCGATGACGAGGAAGGAGAGGTAGAGGACGATTATCGCAGCAATAGTCATCGATCTCAGCGGTCTACGGTTTAACCTGTGGATAGCCCAGAGTCGCCAGGTCGGCGGTGATCTCATCCAGCACCACCGGGTCGTCGATGGTCGGCGGCATGCGGTACTCGACCCCGTCGGCGATCTTCTTAATGGTGCCGCGCACGATCTTGCCCGAGCGGGTCTTGGGCAGGCGTTTGACGACCGCCGCCGTTTTGAAGCAGGCGATCGGGCCGATCCTCGTCCGCACCAACTGGACCAGCTCGGCCACGATCTCGTCGGACGGCCGATCGACGCCGGCTTTGAGGACGACGAAACCGAGCGGGACCTCGCCTTTGAGATCGTCCGCCACTCCGACCACGGCGCATTCGGCGAGGTCCGGATGCGAGGCCAGCACCTCTTCCATGGCGCCGGTCGAGAGACGATGCCCGGCCACGTTGATGACGTCGTCGGTGCGGCCCATGATCCAGAGGTAGCCGTCCTCGTCCTTGAATCCGGCGTCCGCCGTCAGGTAGTAGCCGGGATACTCGGTCAGGTACGAGTTCACAAATCCGTCGTCGTTGTTGAACAACGTCGGGAGACATCCGGGCGGAAGCGGCAGCTTGACCGTGACGTTGCCGATCTGACCGGCCGGAACCTCGTCGCCCGCCTCGTTCAGCACGCGCACGTCGTAACCCGGGACGGGTTTCGTGCACGAGCCGGGCTTGACGGGCAGCCGCCCCAGCCCGACGCAGTTGGCGCCCATCGGCCAGCCCGATTCCGTCTGCCACCAGTGGTCGATGACCGGCACTCGAAGGTGCTCTTCGGCCCATTGCAGCGTGGCCGAGTCGCACCGCTCGCCGGCCAGGAAGAGCGCGCGGAATCGGCTGAGCTCGTATTGGCGGATCTGGTCGCCGCCCGGATCTTCACGCTTGATGGCGCGAAAAGCGGTCGGGGCCGTGAAGAGCGTGCAGACGTGGTGTTGAGAGACCACGCGCCAGAAGGCTCCGGCATCGGGCGTCCCCACGGGCTTGCCCTCATAGAGCACGGTCGTGTTGCCGTTGAAGAGCGGGCCGTAGACGGTGTAGGAATGGCCGACGGCCCATCCCACATCGGAGGCCGTCCACATGGTTTCGCCCGGCTCCACGCCGTAGACGTGACGCATGCTCCAGGCGACGGCCACCAGATGGCCGCCGTTGTCGCGCACGATGCCTTTGGGCAGGCCCGTCGTGCCCGAGGTGTAGAGGATGTAGAGCGGATCGGTGGCGGCGACCGGCACGCACTCGACCGGCTGCGCGGCGGCCACGTGCTCCGACCAGTCCAGGTCCCGCCCGGGATTCAGCGCGGCCGGATGCTGCGGTCGCTGGAGGATCAGGCACCGTTCGGGCTTCGACGTCGCCAGTTCGAGCGCCCGGTCGAGCAGCGGCTTGTACGGAATGACCCGGTCGACCTCGATCCCGCACGAGGCCGAGAGGATCAGCTTGGGGCCCGCATCGTTGATCCGGCTCGCCAGCTCGTGAGGCGCGAAACCGCCGAAGACGACCGAGTGGATGGCCCCGATCCGAGCGCAGGCCAGCATGGCCATGGCCGCTTCCGGCACCATCGGCATGTAGATGATGACGCGGTCGCCGCGGCCGACCCCCAGGCTCGCGATCGCTCCGGCGAGGCGCGCGACCTGATCCCGGAGTTGACGATAGGTGAAGGTCTGGATGGTCCCGGTGACCGGGCTGTCGTAGATGAGGGCCGTCTGTTCGGCCCGGCCCCGCTCGACGTGCAGGTCGAGCGCATTGTAACAAGTGTTGAGTTGGCCGCCGGGAAACCAGCGATAGAACGGCGGCCGCGAAGCATCCAGCACCGAATCCCACTGTTTGTACCAGTGGACGTTTCCGGCGGCCTCTGCCCAGAAGGCTTCGGGCGCAGCCAGCCATTGTGCGTATACCTGTTCGTAGTTGCTCTCCATAGTCCGGTCCTCACGGGTTGATTAAGTTCCAGTCTCGGCGGCGCTGATCGAGCGGAAGTTTACTGCTCATCGGAGAAGCCCGGCAATGACCGGCGGGCGAATAAAAAATAAAAAATGTCGGAGGGAAGATCCGGGCAAACGTTTTGAAGTTGGGGCGGGGTGGCCTATGATCGCGTTGCCATGAACCTGACACAACTCTTCGATCTCTCACTGATCGGCCGTTCCGCGGCCGAGGCGCTCGACTACGATCGCGCGGACGGAAGCGTCGCGACCCTGACCTTCGGCGAACTCGATGCGCGAAGCGATCGGGTGGCGGCTCGGTTGGCTGCCCGCGGCCTCTCGCGCGGGGATCGGCTCGGGCTCTTTCTGCCGAATCGAGTCGAGTTTCTCGATCTCTTTCTGGCCTGCGTCAAACTCGGCGTGATCATCGTCCCGATCAATGTGTTGTATCGTGAACGGGAGATCGGCCACATCGTGGCCGATTCCGAGCCCAAGGCCGTGGTGACGACCGCCGCCCTGAGTCCATTGCTCTCGGGCCTCGCCGTCGCCTGGGAGGTCGAGCAGCTCGTCTCCGAGGCGCTCGATCTGGACTCTCCGGGCGGGGTCCGGACCGTCATGGATGGCGATACGCCGGCCGCGATCGTCTACACCTCGGGCACGACCGGACGCTCGAAAGGCGCGATCCTGACGCACAACAACCTGGCGGCCAATACCATCAACCTGCTCACCTGCTGGCGCATTACGAGCGAGGATCGGTACCTGGCCGTGTTGCCGCTCTTTCACGTGCACGGATTGGGCAATGGAGTCCACTCGTGGCTGGCGAGCGGGTGCCGGATGCGGCTGGTCGAACGGTTCGAGCTCAACCGGGCGCCGGCCCTCTTCGAATCGTTTCAACCTACTCTCTTCTTCGGCGTCCCGACCATCTACGTCCGCCTGCTCGAACTGCCGCCCGAACAGGCCGGCCCGATCGGCCAACGGATGCGGCTCTTCGTTTCGGGGTCGGCGCCGCTTCCGGCCCACGTCATGGAGGCCTTTCGGGATAAGTTCGGCAGCACCATTCTCGAGAGATACGGGATGAGCGAGACGCTGATGACGATCAGCAACCCCTACGTCGGGGAACGGCGTCCCGGGGCGGTCGGGTTTCCGTTGCCCGGAATCTCGGTTCGGCTGCTGGATCCGAATGGAGAGCCGGTGAGCGACGGTGAGATCGGAGAACTCTACGTTCGCGGGCCGAACGTCTGCGCCGGTTATTGGCGGCGGCCGGACGCGACGGAGGAGGCCTTCGTCGCCGGCCCGGGCGGCTGGTTCCGCACCGGCGATCTGGCCGAACGCGCTCCCGACGGCTACTACACGCTGCGCGGCCGGCGGAGCGATCTGATCATCTCCGGCGGATTCAACATCTATCCGCGAGAGATCGAAGAGCTGCTGCTCGAACAGCCCGGCGTGCTGGAGGCCGCGGTCTGCGGCGTCCCCGACGAGCGGCGCGGCGAACTCCCGGTGGCCTACTTGGTGGTGGAGGATCCGCCCGATGGCTCGTTCGACGTGGCGGCGCTCGAAGAGAATTGCCGCCGATTGCTGGCCTCGTTCAAAATCCCGCGCGCCTTCGTGCGCATCGACGCCCTGCCGCGCAACGCGCTGGGCAAGGTGCAGAAGCACCTGCTCCCACCCTGGAGGCCGGACGGCCAATGAATGAACCGCGAAATACGCGAAATCGACCGATCTCGGCGTCTTTCGCGTGTTCCGCGGTTTGATCTCGATTTGATTATCTGGCGACCGCGACCTGGGCCCGCAGATCGGCCAGACTCTGGCCGCGTTGTCCGAAATGTTTGAGAAGATTACGGGCGAGCAGCGAGCCCTCCTGCGCCCCGGCGACGGCCTTCTGCAGGTGGCCGCGATAAGTCGGTTGCTCCGGGGAGCGGCCGATCAGCGCGGCCGCGAACTCGATCTCCGGCGAGTCGCCGCGATGGGCCGCGGCTTTACGGACCATGGCATAGGCATCCAGCGCCTTCTGCGCGTCGGCGTTCTTGGTGGCGCGATAGGAGGCCTGTTGATAGCAGGCCATGAGATAGCCCGCATCGAAGAGGGCCAGGGCGACCTCCTGTTTCTTGCCCACGGCCTCCCGGACGCGACTCATGAGCCGGCCGAGCAGGTCCTCGGCGACCTGGCTGTTCTTCGCCGAGAGTCCCACCTCACGATCGTACTGGGACCAGACCGCGTAGATGGTGGCGCGGCGCAGCGTCTCCATCCGGACCAGGATCGGCATGTTCGGGGTCAGCAGCGCGGTCGTCTCATCCGCCAGCCGGTTGAGATCATAGTTGGGTTTGACCGCTCGCCACTCAGCGCTCGATCCCCAGGGCAACGATTTGGCGTCGCCGATCTCGATGGTGTGACAGATCAGCGGCGGACCGGCCACGACCGTCAGTTGCGTCAGGACGGCCACCAGCAGCAGCGCCGGCAGGAGAATGATTGAACGAATCATGGTCTGAGTCATAGCTTCCTCCACTGAAAAAAGGCATAGCCGAGAGGGTCTTGCCGGGGTCTATTTGGAAGGTGACGGAACCGGACCTTTCCACATCCGCCACCAGGTCGTATCACCCAATTCGAGTCGGTCCCACCAGGCATCGATCATGGCGTGGTCGCCGCGAACGATTCCCTCGCGCGTCACCGACGCGGGCGGCGGGATCCAGGCCGCCAGCCGCTCGTAGACGCGGCGGCGTTCGGACTCCGTGGTGCGGGTGAGCAGATGCCAGAGGGTGAGCGCGTCCCTCCGGCGTGAGCGATCGAGAATGATCTCCAGCACCGACCCGCGGCCCGGATCGCCCGCGGGCGTCGTGTCGAAGATCGTCAGCGCGTCCTGGAACTCTCTGGAGGCATCGCTGAAAAAGGGGGTGCCGGGGCCCAACCGCGGGCGCGTCACGCATTCGGCCTCGGCGGGCACGAACGACTCGCGGCCCTCCCATTCGAACGCGACCCAGCCCGAGGTGACGAGCAACCGTCCCTGTTGGTCGTCATTCACTTCGAGCGTGTAGGAGCAACCCAGATCGACCGCGACCGCCGAGGGCGTGTCGACGTAGAACCGCCGCGGAGGGGCCCAGATGAAGGCGTGCATCTTGCCTTTGGGAATCGCCAGCCGGTGCTCGTCCTGACGCGCCTGCACGATGCGGACGCGCGAATCGGGATCGACCAGGACCTCTCCGATCTCTCCCACGCTGATCTGGGCGCGGGACTTCTGATCGGTCACCAACCATTCGCCGACGGCCAACCGCCCCGTCCGGCCGATTCGTTGCTCGCCGATCTGCGGTTCGCCTTCGAGGTTCGTGACCTGCCACGTCGCCGTTGACAGCGAGCCGGGAGGTTGAGGGCCGGGTTGCGATCGCCAGAAGAGCCGGAACGCGGCGCCGCCGATCAACAACAGCAGCAGCGCGGCGAAGGCCAAACCGAACCGCGAAACACGCGGCATCCGCGAAAGATCGATGATTCCGCGTCTTCCGCGTCTTTCGTGGTTTCGAATTTCGCCGGTCGGGGCCGTCCGGGCCCGATTCAGCAGCGGCTCCAGTTCGCTCCACAATGAGGCCGGGGCCGGCGACGGTTTCAGCGTGGCGGCCAACTGCGCTCCCCACTGGAGCTCTTCATACTCCCTTCGGCATCGCTGACAATGGAGGAGATGTTCGGCCACCGCCCGCGCCTCCGATGGTGAGAGCTCGCCGTCACGGTAAGCGGAAAGTTTTCGATTGAGATGATCTCCCGACATCTTCTTGGCCTCTTACTACTCGGTCTTGAACGCGCCCCGCAGATGCGCGAGCTTGCGCGCCAGTTCTCGATGCCCGCGATTGAGCCGCGACGCGACGGTCCCGGTCGAACAACCGAGGACCTGCGCCATCTCCTGATAGGAGAGCTCTTCAAAGTGTTTGAGCAGGATCGCGATCCGCAGCTTCGGCTTCAACTCCCGAATCGCGGCCACCACCGCCTCGGAGATCTCTCTCCGGGCGCAATGGTCCTCCGGCTCTGATCCCGGCCCCGATCCATGGACAATCTCCGGCCGCGCCTCCGGACCGTCGTGGCTCTCCCGGTCTCTCGTCCCGAAGAGATCGAGCGAGATGAACCGGCGGCGACGGCGGCGCTCGTCCAGACAGGCGTTGACCACCAGGCGATAGAGCCAGGTCTCGAAGCTCGCACCGTGCCGAAATTGGGCGATGCCGGTGAAGAGCTTCAGAAAGACCTGCTGGGTCAGATCCCGGGCGGCGACTTCATCGCCGGCATAGTGCCGGGCGATCGACCAGACGCGGTCTTGATAAATCTCGAACAACTGCCGGAACGCTTCACGGTCGCCCTCCTGGCAGGCTTCGATCAAGCG
>DATEFT010000345.1:0-10613 GCA_035280505.1 Blastocatellia bacterium
GGAAATGTACGTGCCGTCACCGCCAACCGATAGTCGCCCGGAACGAGCCCCGCGAGTTCAAACCGGCCGTCGGCATCCGTCATCACGGAGCGCTCCGATTCCGTAGGAGTGTGGGAGGCCGTCACGCCGGCGCCGCTAATCGCCGCCCCGCCGCTTCCAGCCGGTAGTTCCCGGGGTGTGCCCCAACGAAGATGAAATAAAACGGCGATTGATCATGAGGCCTCCGAATAGAATCACTTGAACGTCATTTGCAAACTGACCATGGCGGTCCGCGGCGCGGCCGGCATGATCAGATAGTCGTTGCGGCCCGATTCGTAGTAACGCCGGTCGAGCAGATTCTTCATGTTGAATTGGAGCCGGTATTGCCATCGCTCCGTTCCTTTGAAACGATAGGAGCAGCCCGCGTCGAGACGCGCGAAACCGAAGAGAATGATCGGCCGGGAGGTCTCGCCGGTGGCCGGATCGAACGAGGTCAGTGAACTGGTCCGCTGGCTCTGGCCGGAAAGGCCCAGGTTCAGATTGAAGCCTTTCAGCCTTCCACGCTCGAAACCATAGTTGGTCCAGATGCTGCCGACGTGCCGCGCCGCATTGGGCATCGGGCTGCCGGGAAGGAAGACCGTGTCCCGGCTGATGACGGAGCGATTCCAGGCATAAGCCAGCAGGACGTCCAGATTCTTCGTTGGGCGCATCGCGAGGTCAGTCTCCGCCCCGATAGCCCGTTGCGCCCCGACCTGGATCGATTGCCGCGGATCGTTCGGGTCGGTCGTGATGACGTTGGTCTTGGTCAGTTGATAGACGGCCAGCGTGCCGTTGAGGCGGCGGTTCAGCAGGTCGAACTTCGCGCCTCCTTCGAATTGCCGGCCGGATTCCAGCAGAAACGGCCGGTTGTTGACCTGCAGCATCCCCGGATAGCTGGGGCTGAACGACTTCGCATAGTTGAAATAGAATGAGAGGGACGAATGAGAGCGCCACGGTTATTCCCAGCCACATAAACGGGATGGCGATCTGTAATAAGTACGCGGTTCTTCTCATCTCCATTCCTTGAGCTGCGCGATCAGTGGTCCGAGCCATTCCAGGGGGCGGAATCGACGCCGGATACAATTCGTCTCTCGTCCCGGATCGCCCAACTCACCATCACTGCCGATCGCGTCCACCGGGCAATACTCTTTCGCTTCATCGCATCGTTCGCACTCTTGATTGGTCTGCGACTGCTTGCAAACCGGCGGCAAACCCGCCTCATCCGACCGCTCGAAGAACTCCGGCGCGATCTCACGGCACAGATTGCAATCGATTCAGTTTCCATCCTTCGGGCAGCAAGGCATCAGGATGACCCGGGTTAGTGATGAACTCTGGAATTACCAAACAGGCAATCGGCGAAGATTGGATTTTCAGACGAGCGATGTTGTGAGATGAAGATTGTCTGATGCATCGCCCGCGAAATTGCCAGAACAGACCGGGCATCTCGGCACCCGAAGCCATGAGTGTTGCCGCGCTCAAGGCTTCTTTTTAGAGATCGTTCTTATTGCATCTCTCCGCCATTGGACATATATGAATCTGAAATTCATTTTTAATACAGAGCAGTGCATGCAGTTAGGCAAAAGCTGTCAAGTAGAATTTTCTGATGCTTCCGATTGGTTCCGGGCCGGATCGAGATCCCCCCAGCCTTGAAACCGCCGCGG
The DNA here is from genome assembly GCA_035280505.1 of Blastocatellia bacterium. Taxonomy (GTDB): domain Bacteria; phylum Acidobacteriota; class Blastocatellia; order RBC074; family RBC074; genus JAKEHZ01. Next base: position 1,680 of record DATEFT010000345.1, read on the forward strand.
ACGCTAAGCCGTTAAACCCTTCAATTACTATAGGATGGGGTTCCGATGCTTTAATGACCCCAAAGACGCCTGCCGATGTGCTATCGATCGCTGGAGCCCGGATGTCCGATCCGGATAGTTGAGGCCAAGCGGAAGGCGGACCGTTGCAGGACCACACTTGTTTTCATTATGCTGAGATGATGGGAAAGCATGCAGAAGAATTGGACGCAAGGATCGGCGTGTCCTCTCGGGTACTGGCGGCGACCTGGGGTGCCGGACTGTTCGTCGTCTCCAGTGGGACGCCTCAACAAGAACTGGCCAATCACTCGGTGAGAGCGCTCGCCCCCGACGGATATGGCGGCGCTCTCGCTATCGTCGACGGACGCTCGCTTTGCCGCCGCGCGCCCGACGGCGTGTGGAGCACAATCGCGACTGCGGAGATGAATCTCGCCTGTTGCGTGGCGGTCGGCGACGTCATCTACGTCGGCACCGACGAGGCCTCGGTCTTACGCGTCAGCCCCGCTGGAGAAATCGAACAACTGCGGGGCTTTGAGGGGGTTGCCGGGCGCGACCAGTGGTACGCCGGCACGGCACTGATCGACGGTAAGCTCGTCGGACCGCCGCTCGGGATTCGCTCAATAACCGCGACCTCGGACGGCACGGTGCTTCTCGCGAATGTCCATGTCGGCGGGATCCCCCGATCGGCAGACAGCGGCGCAACCTGGCAGCCCACAATCGACATTGAGAGCGACGTGCATGAGGTCTGCGCGCACCCGAACCGTCCGGGCATCGTGGCCGCCGCCGCGGCAATCGGGCTTTGCACCAGCAGCGACGGCGGGGTGACCTGGGAAGTCGAACAGAGAGGCCTTCACGCCTTGCACTGTTCCGCAGTCGCGTTCACAGGTAACGAGATCCTCGTGTCCGCGGCCACGGACCCTTTCGCCCCCCAGGGCGCGATCTATCGACGGGGCGTGGACGAACGTGGTCCGCTCGTTCCGGTCACCGGCGGCTTGCCCGCCTGGCTCGACGGGAAGGCCGATACTGGTTGCCTCGCCGCGGATGGTTCGGCAGTCGCGGTCGCCGATGCGAATGGCAACCTTCACGTCTCAGCCGATTATGGTCGCACCTGGGCGTGTCGGGCTCAGGGCCTTCCAACTCCAAGCAGCATCCTGATCGTCTGAGCATGGAGTCTGCTCAAATGACTGTCGCTTTGGACCGGAGGTTGAAAATCGAACCAGTTCCCTGATCATCTGAACCACCGGTTCCTATCCGGATCTATCATTCCAACGCCGTGTATCCGCTCGTATCGAAGACGATGAAGGTGAAATTGCGACTCCCGGATGCAATGCGAGTCACCCCTTCAGGCTTGAGTTTGCGGTCAAACGTGTTCGTCACGTTGAGGACCGGCCGCCCCGAATCACCGTTCCATCGCCAGAGTTTGAAATCGGTCTTCTCTCCATTCCGGGCCGCTCCGGTCAGGAGTTGAAAGGTATTCGCGCGTGGATCGTACTCGATGCTTCTGACGCCTGCCCCGCCGAGAGACAACTGGATCGCCTTGTTCCCGATTACTTCCAGATTGTCGACAGAGAATGCGGCGCCTGGCGCCCTCAAGCGCAGCGGCACCAAAAGCGCCTGACCATCCACGACGGGCGAGCGAAGTCCCAACAACCACCTGCCGCCCTGAGGATCCCATGCCAGCCCTTCAACATTGATTCCGCCATCACGATATGATCGGTCCGCCATCCCGCGGAGTTCTTCGACGTTCTCGGCCAGGAATTTCTTGAGGCCCCAGATCAACTCGACGGCCTCGACTCTTTGGCTTCGTGCATCAAACTTGAACCTCACCAGCCCCGCCCGGTCACTTCCGCTGGCTTTGGATTGTGAACCGACGACATAGAAATGTGTGCCGTCGCCGGTAATGCCCTCAAGATCTATCACACTAAGGCCCAATCCAATGGCCTTAACGGCGCCGGATTGATGGCCATTTTCATCAAGCTGCATCCATAAGACCTCATTCGGTCTTCCGTCATCAACAAAAAGCACACTGGTGGTTCCCGGCACGTGGACCACGCCCGAGGCTTCAAAACTGCCACCGGTGAAAGCTTTGATCGGCGCGCTGGGCGCCAGAGAATGCAAAGCCGATCCGACGTAGCCGAAAAGAAAGAGCATTCCCGCCACTGGAAAGATCATTTTCATTCTGTAGCTCATCCTGATCTCCTCTCTTCACATCCTGCTTAAGGGCGTCTCGTAGATGCGGGCTCATTGGAATCATATCAAACGGCAGGTAAATGGGCGGTAAACAGAGGAAGGCTGGTTGCCATTAGGTCGATGAGGTAATGGGTAGTTTGGCCACGAACGTTGCGCCGCCGTGACTGGTTGAAGTCAATTCCAGACTGCCGTTGTGGACTTGCGCGATCCAGTTCGCGATGGCAAGCCCCAACCCGGCACCGCTCCCGATCGACTTCTCGGAGCGCGAGCGTGCCTGATCCACGCGATAAAACCGCTCGAAGATGCGGTCCCGCGCCTCAGCGGGGATGCCAGGACCGGCATCGGAAACGGAGATCGAATAATGGTCTGACCCTCGAGACAGGCGCAAATGCACAACGCTGCCCGGCGGCGAGTATTTGATGGCATTATCGACCAAATTCAGGATCAGTCGTCGCAGCAGATCCCCGTCGCCGCAACAGACGGCCTCCGGCAGGTTGGCGACCTCCAGCGTGATGTTCTTCTCCACCGCTAACAGATTGGCGGCGCGCGCGACCTCATCGATCAGATCGTTCAGGTCGAGCCGTTGCTTGTGAAGCGGGTAACGACCGGCATCGACGCGCGCGAGAGTGAACAGGTCCAGCACAATTCTGATCAGTCGTTTGGTCTGCTCATCCATGACCTGAATTGCCTCCCGGTACTCGTCCTCCACACGGTGTGGTCTCTTCAAAGTCACGCCCGCCGTGGTGTGCAGAACGGAGAGCGGCGTTCGCAACTCGTGAGAGGCATCGGCCATAAATTGGCGCTGCTTCACAAAAGCAGTGTGAAGACGCATCAGCAGTTCGTTAAAAGTCATGGCGAGTTGACCCAGTTCGTCATGCGGATTGGCAACAGGCAGTTGCTGACCCAGATTCTCGGCCCCAATACGTCGCGCGCTGCCGGCCATCGTCACCACCGGCGCCAGACTCTTGCGCGCCAGAAACCAGCCGCCCAGCCCCGCCAGTAAGAGCGCGATTGGCCCGGCGAAATACAACGGTCTCCGGAGTGTCCTAAGTTCGCTTTCGACTGTCTCCAAAGGCAGGCTGGTGAGGATGAGATAAGGGGTGTCGGTCGGCTGGATGCTCACCCTGCGCACTGCGACCCGATAGCGGTAAGCCCGATTATTCTCCCCCGCAACAGTGTAGAGGCGAGCTTCGCTTTCGGGGATCGAGTTCAAGTCCGGCAGAACCGCCGGGAAGTCGTCTTGAGGATGATTATCGGCGAGCCGCGACCCGGCGCGATCAAAGATCAACAGCGCTTGTGGGGGCTGGGACAACTCGGCGGCCGTGCTCTGGGCGGCGCTCTGGTAAGACTGGCCCTCCTCGAGATCATTGCTGAGAGACTTGGTTGAAATTTCGATCAGAGAACGCAGGCTGTTGTCCAGACGTGCGTACAACGTGCGCGCCGCCAAGACGTAAAGGCTGACGCTGAAGGCCACGAGGACCAGTGCGAGCACGCTCACATACCACAAGGTCAATCGTCCCCGGACCGTATTAATCATCAGCGGCCGCCCCTTTCGCGGAAAACAGATAGCCTTCTCCGCGTCTCGTATGAATCAGCTTTACTGAATGATCGCCGTCAATCTTTCGCCGCAATCTTTGGATGAAGACCTCGATCGTCTTTGAGAACGGATCGAAGTGCTCGTCCCAAACGTGGGCGGCGATCTCCGCCCGGCTCGCTACTTCGTCCGCGCGCCGGGCCAGGTATTCAAGTAACGCATACTCTTTGGCTGTGAGTTCGATCTCTTCGCTTCCGCGTACGACGCGTCGAGACCGCGTGTTGATCGATAAATCCCCGACCCTGATAGTCTCGGGGTAAATCGTCGCCCGGCGGCGCAGCAACGCCCGCGCCCGGGCCAGCAATTCGTCAAAATCGAACGGCTTGGCTAGATAGTCATCCGCCCCAGTGTCAAGCCCCATAATCTTATCCTCGACGGCATCACGGGCGGTGAGCATCAGGATCGGAACCGCACAACCGGCTGCGCGTAACTCCCCGCAGACGGCCAAGCCGTCTTTGCACGGCAACATCACATCCAGGATGATCAGATCGTAGTCGTTGAGGGCGGCCTGCAACAATGCGCCTTCGCCATCTACAGCGAGATCAACGGCATACGTCTCTTCGCGTAACCCTTTGGCGAGCATCTTGGCGGCGCTCGGCTCATCTTCGACCAATAGAATTCGCAGCTTTCACCTCCAATGACCAATATACCAAAACCAGACGTTAATCAGGACTCGCTTAAAACCCATGCATGCGGCATTCCCCTCATCATAATGCAGAAGTGCCAGCGACTGATCGCTGCTTGATCGCGAGACCTCCGACGTGGTAGTTGAAAGAGTTCATTAACAGATCGACCGTTCACAATTGAAGAGTCCTCACGCGCGCGACCAGCCGTAAGTAAGTTGGATTTTTAATGACGCAAACGCTGATGGAATGGCTCCACCTATTTTCCCCGTCACACCGAAATGGCAGACTGTGGGAGCAATAGATTTTCAACTTAGGAGGCCGCGCCAATGCAAACTACGCCCTATCGCTGGGCCAAATAACTAATTGAACCGCGAGGCCGACACAAGGCGAATGTCTCGCTCACCAATAAGAATGCCCGAATCCTGTGGAGAATTCTGATTTCGCCGGACGCCATGTTTACTGAAGAGCTGCCTGCTGAGCAGGTGGTTGATTCCAACGGCGGAGCCATAAATTGTTTAGCGGAGACCCCATGCACGAATTACCATTGCTTGTTAACATCGCTATCGCTCTGGTCCTGGCGTTCGTTGGTGGAGTGATCGCCGGGCGAGTCGGCCTCCCAACCATTGTCGGATATATGTTGGCGGGGATTGCCATCGGCCCCTTCACGCCTGGCTTTGTGGGTGATGTCGACACCGTCAGCCAGTTGGCCGAGCTGGGAGTGATCTTTTTGATGTTCGGCGTCGGCCTGCATTTTTCCTTCGGCGACCTCTGGAAAGTAAAAGATATTGCGATTCCGGGCGCGCTCGGCCAAACGATCATCGCGACCGCACTGGGCTACGGGCTGACCCAGGCTTGGGGTTGGTCTAAATCGGCGAGCCTCGTGTTGGGACTGGCCATCTCGGTGGCCAGCACGGTGGTCCTGATCAGAGGGTTGATGGGTAATGGCCTGCTCAACACGCCTCACGGCCAGGCGGCCATCGGGTGGTTGGTCTTCGAAGACCTGGCGACCATCTTAATCCTGATCCTGATGCCGGGGATGGCCGCAGGGGCGGGGGGAATTGATTGGGGCGCCCTCGGATTGACCTTGCTCAAAGCGGCGGCGTTCGTCGGGATTTTGCTGTTCGTCGGTAAAAAGCTGATTCCCTGGATCTTGCTGGTCGTGGCCCGGACTGGTTCGCGCGAGCTCTTCATCCTGGCGGTGCTGGCCATCTCGTTAGGGACAGCTTTGGGAGCGGCGAAATTGTTCGGCGTTTCGCTGGCATTGGGAGCTTTCGTGGCCGGAGTCGTTGTCAGCGAATCGCCGCTCAGCCATCAGGTGAGCGCCGACCTGCTGCCGTTCCGCGAGGCCTTCTCCGTGCTGTTCTTCGTCTCGATTGGGATGTTAGTCAACCTGCGGTATCTGGCGGGCAACATCGGCGCGGTTTTGGCGCTGTCGGTCTTGATCGTGTTCGGCAAATATGTTCTGACCTTACTTTTAGGCTTCCTGATTCAGCGCCCGGTCCGCACCTTTCTGGTGGTGGCAGCGGGCCTCAGCCAGATCGGAGAGTTCTCCTTTATCCTGGGTCAGGCCGGTTTATCATTGGGGCTGCTCAATCAGGACCAGTATTCGCTGATACTTGCCGGCGCTTTACTATCCATCACGGTTAATCCACTGATGTTCCACTCAATCAGCATCATGGAGAAGTGGCTGAGAAAGTTCCCGACCGTTTGGAGGTGGATGGATCGCCATGGGCCGGCTCGCGCCCCGGCGGCGGAACCTCTTTCCGATCATGTAGTAGTCATCGGGTACGGACGAGTGGGGCAGCATATCGTCAATGTTTTAGGCCAGCTCAACGTTCCCCGCCTGGTGATTGATTCGGACACCTCGCGGATCGAAGTGCTGGACGCACAGGGCGTGCCTACGCTGTATGGCGATGCGGGCAATTCAGAAGTGCTGGCGCATGCCGGCCTCAGCCGCGCGCGCCTGCTCGTGGTCACGATTCCTGAAGAGGCAACGACAGAAGTGATCGTAGCCACCGCGCGCACTGAGGCCCCCGGCTTGCCGCTTATCGTTCGAGCTGTAACAGATGAGGGAATGAAAAGCCTGGCCTCGCTGGGAGTACAGCACGTAATTCATCCGGAACTCGAAGGTGGGTTACAAATCGTGCGCCGTACGCTGCTGCAACTTGGGTTCTCATTAAGTAAAGTACAGGAATACGCGGATGCCGTACGCATTGATCATTACGGTTCAAGTATCAATACCGAGCAGGAGCGGCGACTGCTACACGACCTATTGAGTGCCAGCGACAACATTGGCATCACCTGGCTGCGGTTGGAAACGAATAACTCGCTAGTAGGTCGGTCGCTGGCCGAGGCAAACTTGCGAGCGACGGCCGGCGCGTCGGTGGTCGCCATCATGCGTGAGGGGAAACTGATCACCAACCCCGATTCAGGCACCGTCTTGCGAGCCAAGGATCTGGTGGGGCTCATCGGCAATGAGGGACAACTCAGTGCGGCGCAAACAGTCCTGGCGATGCCCACCGATGGTGATAAGCCGTCCTCCCGTCATTCGATATAGAATTCGTCGTCACGCTGGTACGACTGGATCGGCGACCGCTTTGGATCGAAGGGATAAAATGCTGAAGATTGTTTTGGTGACGCTCCCCTGCGTCGCCGCGAAGAAGGGAGTACGCGGCGGGCTTTGAAGCCGCCGGTAAGGTCACGCATGCTTGATAGACGGCGAGTAGGTGTTAACACCCGCGATCATCAAGTGTTAATACGCTTTCTCGTTCCCACCTTTTTGCCTACCTTAACTCATGCACGTGCCCTGCACTGTGGAGACCGTCCGTTGAGATCCATAGTAATCTTCGCTTGAGAAGGAGGAAAATGATGATTTCGAAGGAAGAGATAGGAACTTTGATCCGACGCGAAGGCGAACCGGGCCGCCCAGTCTTCAGCGTCTATCTGGATGTTGACCAGTCTCGGGAAACAAACCTCAATCGCAAATTTGAAGTCTCGCTCGGCAACCTGCTGCGAGAACTTGAACAGGGCCTCGTTGATGGATTCGAGCGCGAAGAGTTTGTCGCCAACGCCGAGCGCGTGAAGCGTTTTGTGTCGGGTTACAGGCCGGGTGCCCGAAGCCTGATGATCTTTTGTGATGCGTTAGGAGATTTCTTTTGGCATCGTGAGCTGAATGTGCCGATTCGTAGCGAGGCGCGCTGGAGCGAAACCCTCTATCTTCGCCCGCTGCTTGAGACGCTCGACGAGTTTGAGCGTTACGGCGTGATCCTCGCGGACCGCGCCCAGGCGCGGTTCTTCACCGTCTATTTGGGCAAGATCGAAGAGCACGGTGAGAGCTTCGCGCCTGGCGAAATCAAAATCGTCAAGGCGCCGGGCAGGGATCACATCCGCTCGGATATGCGCTTCCAGCGCAAGGCGGATCAATATGCTCACCGCCACTTGAAGCGCGTCGCCGAGTTGGCAGTTGAGCTGGCGGGCCGCCATGCCTTCGATCGCCTGATGTTGGCCGGGCTGGTGGAGGCGACCAGCCAACTCCAACAATTGCTTCCGAAGCAATGGCAGCCGCGCATCGTCGCCTCGCTGAACTTGCCTGTGGAGGCGGATCGGCAGACGGTGCTCGCCGCGACACTCCGGATCGCCGAGGAGGCTGAACGAAACGGCGAAAGCAGGTTGGTGGAGGGACTCATCTCCGATGCGGCCAGGGCTGAGCAGCGGGCAGTCACGGGACTTGACGCCACGCTCAGAGCCTTACGCCAGGGGCGCATCTGGCGGCTCGTCTATGCCGATGGCTTCGCGCCGCCGGGCAGCCGGTGTGCCAACTGCGCGATATTGTTTGAGGGGAGGCCCGAGTCTTGCGCTTATTGCCGCGCGGCTGTATGTCCGGTTGACGATCTGGTCGAACAGGTGGCGCAGCGCGTGGTGGTGTCCGGCGGCAAGGTTGAACAGGTGCGCGGAGCCATCGTGGAACGGTTGAGAGGAGCAGGTAGCATTGGAGCATCCTTAAAGTTCTAACCTGTAGTTGGGGGTGTATCGGCCCCGTCGGAGACGCGGCGATGATCAAACTTAAACGGGCTTATGAAAAACCCGCCAGGGATGACGGCGAACGTATTCTCGTGGAGCGGCTTTGGCCGCGCGGCTTGACTAAGCAACGGGCCCAGATAGATCTGTGGCTGAAGAATGTCGCGCCGAGCACGGAACTGAGACGGTGGTTCGCTCATGATCCGGACAAGTGGAATGAGTTCCGCCGGCGTTACCAAAAAGAACTCAAGGATAAAGGTGATTTGATCAAGCTGCTCAAACGCAAAGCCAAGACAGGCACGATCACCTTGATTTACGCGGCGCGGGATGAGGAGCACAATGGCGCTCTGGTTTTGAAAGGGTTTCTTCAAAAAGCTTGATCGGCAATGAAAAACAATTTGATGAACATGTTTGAGCGGAGCCAAGGTCGCCGCGAGCGCCGGCTGATAATGCCCGCACTCCAGGTCTGTAACCCAGTGATGCTGTTCGTCCGGATCTCACCGGTCGGGG
>DATEFT010000346.1:0-3905 GCA_035280505.1 Blastocatellia bacterium
CGGGCCCTCGAGCGTTCCGGCGTCCGAGCGCGCCAACGATACGACCTGCGTCAACGTGGTCGACGCCCAGGGAAACATCTTCTCGGCCACTCCCAGCGGAGCCTGGTTGCCGTCATTTGTCGCCGGCGACACCGGCATCCCGATCTCCTCGCGGCTGCAAAGTTTTCTGCTGACGCCGGGCCACCCGAATGAGCTTAAACCGGGCAAACGACCCCGAATCACGCTCTCTCCGACCCTGGTCATGAAAGATGGACAGCCCTTTGCGGGGCTCTCGACTCCGGGCGGAGACAACCAGGACCAGGCTCTCCTGCAGGTCCTGCTCAACGTCATCGAGTTCGGGATGAGTCCCCAGGAGGCCGTCGAGGCGCCGCGGTTCGAGACCCTTCATCTGGTCAGCTCCTTTGACGATCATAATTTCAATCCCGGCGTGCTGCAGGTGGAGGCCCGGGTCAAGCCCGCCGTGGTCGAGGAGTTGAAGTCGCGCGGCCACAAGGTCGAAATGAAGGGCGACTACGGCTCGGGTTCCGCCCCGACCATCATCATCTACGATCCTCAGAGTCGCGTGATCCAGGGCGGAGCCGACGTGCGTCGCGGGCGCTACGCGATCGGGTGGTAATTTCGACGATCGATCTGAGCAATTTATGCCGAATTTGCAGCGCTTCGGAGAGACCGAATTGGAGACCGTTGAGCGGGCCCAGGAGATGGCCGAAGACTTGATCAGCGGCTTCTATGTGCTGGCCCCCAGGGAATGGGCCCGGGTGCATTACGAAATCCGCACCCTGGACCGTCTCGCGCCGGAAGAGGTCTGCGATCAGGCCCTGGCCCAGGTTCTCTGCTATGACCGCGTCAAACAGGTCGGAACCAGGGTTGTCGAACAGCACGATCTCTATCGAATCTGCCTGCAGGATCACCGGATCCTGCCGCTGGCCCGACCGGACCGCGAGCGCGAAAAGTTCGGGCCGCTCCAGCTCGAAGCCCTGCTGCTCTATTTATTGACCCATGAACTGGTGCATGTTGTGAGATTTTCCCAACGAATGCAGTGCCTGGACCTCGATCCGAGACTGCGTCACCGGGAAGAGGCGATTGTCGAACAGACGACCCGGAATATTCTGGCTCCCGTAAAAAGTATCGATTTGAGACGGGTTCTCGATACCTTGCCAGGCTATCATTAGAAAATCCGGCCGGCCCTCGGGACGGCTATTATATTGGTGCGCTGACTCACCCTTTTGTCCGCAGGCTCGGCGATGTGCTAAATTCGTAGCGCGGTCGTCGTTTTGCCGGAGGGCAAACGGGATCTATTTATTTCAAGATCAAGAGCGAGGGAAGTTTGATTACCACCACCACTCATCGCCTGCGTGAACTCCGCCAGACCATCGAAAGTGTGATTCGCGGCAAATCGGAGGCGATCCACTTTGCGGTTGTGACTCTGCTGGCCGGCGGGCATCTCTTGGTCGAAGACGTTCCAGGAGTAGGGAAGACCACTCTCGCACAGACCATCGCCCGCTGTCTCGATTGCGGTTTTCAGCGCATCCAATTCACCAGCGACCTGCTGCCTTCGGACATCGTGGGGGTCTCGATCTATAACCAGCACAGCGGCGAGTTCGAATTCAAACCCGGGCCCATCTTCGCCAATGTCGTGCTGGCCGACGAGATCAATCGCACCACCCCCAAGACCCAGAGCAGTCTGTTGGAGGCCATGGCCGAGGGCCATGTCACGGTCGAGAATCAGACCTATGAATTGCCGCGCCCGTTTCTGGTGCTGGCCACCCAGAACCCGGTCGAGCATCACGGCACCTACCCGCTGCCGGAATCGCAATTGGACCGGTTTCTGATGCGCGTCCACATGGGTTACCCGACCATCTCCGAGGAGAAAGAGATCCTGCGCCAGCAGACCCATCATCACCCGCTTGAACAGATCACCCCGGTCATGAACGCCGATGACGTCCAGGACCTGCAGGAAGAGATCAAAAATGTCCGGTTCAACGATACCCTGCTCGACTATCTGATGGAGATCGTGGCCGCTACCCGCAATTCCGAAATTCTCGATCTGGGGGTCAGTCCGCGCGCCTCCCTGGCGCTGCATCGGGCCGCGCAGGCTCTGGCCTTCACCGAGGACCGCGCCTACTGCATCGCCGACGACGTGAAGCGGCTGGTCATTCCGGTCTTCGGCCATCGAGTTGTGGTCAATTCCAGGTATACGAATCGCATGCGGCGGGACGAGGGCCCCGACACCGTGCTGGCGGAGATTCTCAAGAATATCAAGGTCCCGCTCTGAGACCCGAGCTTCCGGTTAAACCGTGAAACACGCGAAAGACGCGAAATCGATCACCTTTCGCGTCTTTCGCGTGTTTCACGGTTCAGGATAAATCGAGATGTTTCAATATATCGGCCAAAAGAGATCGATCCGGTTCATCATCATCTCGTCCTTGTTGATCATCGCGGCGGTCGGCGCGGCGATGATCTCCACCGTGGCGAGACAGGTGGGGGAACACGGCCTGGCCTCGCTCGGCTCGAAGTCGGCCCTCGGGCTGGCGCTGATCATTCTGCTCTATGTGGTGCCCCGGCTGGCGCGCAATGTGCGCCTGGAATATCTGCGGTCCGAGTATTCGATTCATATTCCGAACACCGGGCTGGTCTTCTGCTCCTTGATCCTGATCGTCATCATCCTGGCTCTGAGCAGCGGCAATAACCTGCTCTATCTGGTGCTGGCGATCCTGCTGGCGACGATGTTCATGTCCTGGCTGACCTCGCGGTTGTGCCTGGGCCGGATCGACGTGACGGTTCGGTTCCCGGACCATATCTTCGTCGATGAGTTCGTGCCGTTCGAGGTGACGGTGACCAACCGTAAACAGTTGCTGTCGGTCTTCTCGACCTCGGTCCTGATCTCGGAGCAGAATCCCGCGACCGCAACCTGGGAGCCGGTGGAGATCTCCTACTTCCCGATGATCCCGGCGCAGACCCGGGCGCGGATGCGAATCGAACGCAACTTCACGAAACGCGGGATCTATCCGATCCGGGGATTCTACCTGAGCACCAAATTTCCTTTCGGTTTCCTGGAACAGCGCCGATTCGTCGAGGCGCCCTGGGAGATCGCCATCTACCCGCACCCGTTGCCGCCGGATGAGATCCTGGATCTGCTCCCGCTGACGCACGGACAGGTCGAGAGCCGCATCAAGGGCAGCGGCCGCGATCTATACGCCATCCGCCGCTACCTCTCGTCCGATCGCCATCACCATATCGACTGGAAGGCCACGGCCAAGACCAATCAACTGATGGTCCGCGAATTCACGCGCGACGACGATTGGCGGATCACGATCGGATTCGATGTCGAGATCGAACCGGAACTGGCCGAAAGGGTGGAGCTGGCCGAACGATTTGAGCGGGTCGTTTCACTGGTCGCGGGCCTGATCACCTATTTCGTCGAGGCCGGGGCCGAGGTCCGGTTTCTGACGAACCAGGAAGATTCGGGGTTCGGCCTGGGGACTTCCCACTACTACGCGATGCTGCGGCAACTGGCCCCGTTGCAGCCGGAGCCGATCAAAGCGGGAGCGAGCCGGGAGGGCGGAACGATCTTCTCCGATTCGCTGGAGATCGAAGAGCAGTTCAGGATCTTGATCACTGGGGCGGCGCCGGGAGCGCTCGCGTCGCAATTGCCGAATTCGGTCCGGGTCATCAGTTTTGACGAGCTTTAAATGACTTTCAACCGCTACTTTGTCACATCATCCTACGCGCTGTTGGCGATGAGTTTCATGATGCTCGTCGCGACCGGGCAGTTGGGATTGCTCATGATCCTGATCTTTATGGGCTCCCTGGCGGTCGGCTGGCTGATCGACATCGGGCGGATCTCCTGGAGCATGCCGGTGGAGGCGACCAAGTGGCTGGTGCTCGCTTATCTGCCGCTGGCC
>DATEFT010000347.1:0-15068 GCA_035280505.1 Blastocatellia bacterium
ATCGCGAGCGTCCCGACCCTCAACGAACTGAACGGGACCTTCCCGAGCGCGGTCTGCCTCGCTTCGACCGGCAACACCTGCACCGAGTCGGCGACCCAGATCCCCCAGAATCGGATCAATCCGGTGGCCGCCGCCTACCTCAACGATATCTATCGCCGGCTGCCGCTCTCGGCCACCAGCAACACGCTGAACTCGCCGGTGCGCAATCTCTTCAACTACCGGCAGGAACTGTTCCGGGTCGATCACAATTTCAGCGAGCGCTTCACGGTCGCCGTGCGGTTTCTGAACGATACGATCCCGACCGAAGAGCCGGGCGGTTTCGGCGTGGCCAATCCCAATCCGCTGCCGGGCGTCTCCGTCACCCGGACCCAATCGCCGGGGCGGAGCTGGTTGGTGCGGAGCGTCCAGACCTTGACTCCGACCCTGCTCAACGAGATCGGTTACGCCTACTCTTACGGCGCGATCATCACTCGTAATCGCGGGCTCAATCAGCGGGCCAATTCGCCGGACATCAATCCGAGGCTGCCCTTCACCCCGACTCTCGATCGGGTTCCGAATATCAATCCGGGCTATGCCGGGGTGCTCGGATCCGGGCCCTACGACGATTTCAACCGGAATCACAACATCTACGACAATCTGACGAAGATCGTCGGGCGTCAAAATCTGAAGTTCGGCTTCAGCTTCCACCAGTATCAGAAGACCGAGAACGCCGCCGGCAACAACGTGGGCACCTTCAACTTCGCCAACGCGCCGCGCCCGGTCGGATCCACCGCGACCCTGGTCCAGCAGCAATGGGCCAATTTCCTGCTCGGCCGAGTCTCGTCCTTCACCCAGGACTCGCAGGACTTCACGGCCGACGTCCGCGCGAAGCAGTTCGAGTTCTATGTTCAGGACGATTTCCGCATCCGCCCGAATCTGACGCTCAACTTCGGCGTGCGTTATTCGCTCTTCCGCCAGCCTTATGATGAGAACGGCAACCTGACCAACTTCGATCCGCGGTTCTACGACCCGGCCCGGGCCTTTCGGATCGATCCGGTGACCGGCACCCGCATCCTGGGCACCGGGGATCCGCTCAACGGGTTGGTCCGGGCCGAGCAGAACTCGCCCTTCGGAAGAAAGGTGGGAGCCGAACAGAACGGAAACGTCGCGCCCGTCTTCGGATTCGCCTGGGATCCTTTCAAGGACGGCAAGACCTCGGTGCGCGGAGGATATGGGCTCAGTTACGACACGACGCTCTTCGGAATCGCCGAGCAGAACGTCTTCCTGAATCCGCCGCTGATCAGCAGCATCAATATCAGCAATACGGTTCTGAACGATCCGGGATCGGTCGTGCCCAATATTTCGAGCGCGGCGCTCAACCTGCGCGGCATTCCCTACGATCCGCGGACTCCTTACGTGCAGCAGTGGAGCCTCGACGTGCAGCGCGAGGTCGCGAAGGGCCTGATCCTCGACGTCGGATATTTCGGATCCAAAGGCACGCACCTGCTCGGCATCGTGGACCTCAATCTGGTTCCGCCCGGAGCGGCCCTGGCCGCCGGAGTGGTGAGGCCCGGCGAGCAGATCATTACCGCCACGACTCCCAAGCTCAACGCGGTCCGGCCCTACAAGGGCTATGTCGCGATCAACGCGCCGCAGAACTGGTTCAACTCCAACTACCATTCGTTGCAGGCGGCGGCCGAGCAGCGTTTTGCCGGCGGCTCGCTGATCAAGGTGGCCTACACCTGGTCGCGCAATCTGACCGATAACCAGAGCGACCGCAGCAACGCGCCGCAGAATCCCTACGACTTCAAAGCCGATTACGGCCCGGGAGCGCTGGACCGGCCGCACGTCCTGGCGGTCAGCTACGTCTACGAACTTCCTTTCTACCGCACGCAGAAGGGGCTGGCCGGCCGCTTGCTCGGCGGCTGGCAGTTCTCCGGCATCACGACCTACGGTTCGGGCGTCCCGCTGACGGTCTCGACCGGCGGCGTGGATCCGGCGGCCCTGGGCTTTCTGGGCTCCAGCGCGTCCGGTCCGCGGCCGGACATGATCGCGGATCCGAACCGCAACGCTCCCCACACGATCGCCCGCTGGTTCAATACCGAGGCCTTCGCCGAGGTCCCGGCCGGCGTGACCCGTCCGGGCAATGCCGGCCGCGGAGTGGTGCGCGGCCCGGGTTATGGACGATGGGATATGAGCCTGGCCCGGAACATCAAGATTCACGAGGAGGTCAAGCTGCAGTTGCGCGGCGAGGTCTTCAACATCTTCAACCATACCAACCCGCTGACCGTGAATACCGTTCGGACCAGCACGCTCTTCGGACAGGTGACGGCCATCCGCGATCCACGCCTGATCCAGTTGGGGTTGAAGCTCTACTTCTAGACGAGTCCGCCGTTCGTCTCCTTGAAGCACGCGAAAAAAGCCGATCTTTTCGCGTGCTTCTATCATTTCGCGTGTCTCGCGTGCCCGCTTCAGTTAAAGTAGTCGCCGGCATCAGGATCGGCAATCAGCTATGGCGAAAATCATCGGTACCTTTGAGACGCTGGAAGAGGCGCAAGCGGCCGCCCATCGGTTGGCCGCGAACGGCATTCAGCGGCGATCCCTCTCGATCGTCGGGCCCGGCTGCAAGCACTCATCGCAGATCAAGCGCTCGCTGGTTTGGGGCGGAGCGCTGGGCGCGGGGATGGCGTTGCTGCTGCCGCATGGCGGCCTGCTCTATCTGGCCGGGCATCTGGCGCGGGCCACGATCGTGCATCTACTCGGCATGACCGCCAAGGGCCTGCTGATGGGGGCGGCGGCCGGCGGCACGATCGACGTGTTGCGGCGGGCGGGGCTCGATCGCCAGGCCGCACACGAAGCGTCGGAGATCATCAAGCTCGGTCAGCATGCCTTGACGCTCGAAGCCGATTGGGCGACCACCCAGCGCGCCCGCCTGGCCCTGGGTCTCGACCAGGCGACTCCCGATCCCTACCTGGTGAAGATGGTCTTCCGCTACGGCCATGAACATCAATCGTTCCTCTCGCTCTACGGCGGAATGACGGTCTGGTCGTCCCGCGAGCCGGAGGCGGCGGTGGTCTATCGCCGCGTGGGCCGCGTGGCGGTCGTGGCCTCGGCTCCGCTCGCCGCCCGCGAAGATCTGGCGGAGGTGATCGGCCAATTTCTGGACTATTGCCGCCGGCAGAAACTCGACTGCCTCATGCTGCCGATCGGGGCGGAGACCGCCCGGATCGCTCGTCTCTGCGGGATGGGGGTCTTGCAGATCGGTCAGTCGGGATACTTCGAGTTGCCGGGATGGAGACCGGCGGGGGATCGCGCCAAGAAGGTGCGGGCGGGCGTCAATCAGGCTCGCAAGGCCGGAGTCCGAGTCGAGCGTTACGATCCGGACTCGACTCCGGACCGGCACGCGCGCCGCGAGATCGAAGCGCTCTGCCAGGCGTGGATCAACACGCGCGAGGTCGATGCGCTGGGCTGGTTGCTCGAACTCGACCCCTTCAAACTCTCGCCCTATAAACGCTATTTCCTGGCCCGGGCCGCTGACGGACATTTAGAGGGAATGCTGGCCTGCTCTCCGATTCCGGGACGGCGCGGCTGGTATCTGGAAGATCTGATTCGCCGGCCGGATACCGAACGAGGCGTCAGCGAACTGCTCGTGGTCGAAGCGCTTCAGTCACTGTCGGCGGAAGGGGCCGAGCTGGCCACTCTCGGGACCTCGCCGCTCGCCGGGATCGAATCGAACGGCGACTTCAAACATACCACCCGGCTCTTCAAACTGATCTATGAGCATCTGGATCTCTTCTATCATTTCAAAGCCCTGCATCGGTTCAAGGCCAAGTTTGCGCCGTCGTTCGTGGACCCGGAGTATGTGGCGATCTATCCGCCGCGCCTCCGGCTGCGAATGGCGCTGGCCGTGATCGGAGCTTTCGATCCGAACGGGCTGACCGGAGTTATGATCTCGAAGTTGCGGCGGTTGTGGAGCGAAACCCGGCCGCCCCGGGACGAAAATTGATTCGAATCTCAAATTCCCAGGATCGTACTCTCCAGAGTTATGAAGGGCATAAATTTTCGCTTGAGTTTGGTGGAATCTAGCCGATAATTGACATGGCTGGATGAGCATCGGCCTCTATCACCTGCTTCGTGCCCTCAGGATCTAATCTTATCCCCTGGATGCAAATTTTAAATCTATGTCCGAAGTTACGGGTCGGGATGGCGTGGTTACGCCCGGTGAACAGTTTTATCAGGAATATGTCACGACAGGTCTCGAGAAGGTGCGAGCTCGATTGCTGGACCTCAGCCACCGGAATAGATTGCTCAATTTTCCGGCGAGGCCTTCCAAACAGGTGCTGCGCCTCATCGATGCGGTCCCGGATCTCGTTTTTCAGAAACTGCGCAATGGTCAGGAACTCTTTTTCGATCCAATCCCCAGGCCTGCCCGAGGGCTGCTCACTTTAGAGACCTGGGCCAATAATCCCGAAGTCTATCTGGATGAGGGGACCGAATCCGAAGTCGCCAAGACGGGCGCGGGAAGCAAAAAGATGGCGGTGGAAGAGTCCGCGCGTCAACTGGGCATCAGTCCTTCCTTCGATCTGCCGGTCTCCAGCCTGATCCCGGGCAAAAAAGAAGATCATCAAGACCGGGACTATGTGAGGGCCCTGCATTACCCTGATGAGCTGGAACGGATTCTGAAGAACATTGCGGTCATGAGCAAAACGGCTCTCGAAGAGACCGGCATCAGCACGCTCTATCTCGTCTTTGGGTTCCTGGAGTGGTTCGAGGATCAGCGAGAGACTGAGAAACTCCATCTGGCCCCATTGTTCCTGGTTCCGGTCGGGCTCAATAAAGGCCGGCTCGATTCGCGAACGAACACCTATCCATACTCCCTGGAATACTCGGGTGAAGAGATTGAGATCAATCTGACCTTGAGCGAAAAGCTCAAGCAACTCGGCCTGGCGCTCCCGGATTTGGCGGAGGAGGAGACGCCGGAAAAGTATTTTTCGAAGCTGGCGCCGTTACTCGAGGGGCGATCGCGTTGGAAAATCCGCCGGCAGATGGCGCTCACGAACCTGTCTTTTCATAAATTGCGGATGTGGCAGGACCTCGACCCCGCGGCCTGGCCGGTGAACAGCCTGCTCGAGCATCCGCGCGTCAGGGAGTTCTTCATCGGCCGGAGTATCGACCGGAGTTTTTCCCTCGCCGATTATTCGATCGACGCTCCCGAGATGGAATCGGACCTGCCGCCGCTGATCTATGATGCCGATAGTTCCCAGCACAGCGCCTTGATCGACGCGATCGGAGGGAAGAACCTGGTGATCGAAGGGCCGCCGGGGACCGGCAAGTCGCAAACGATCACCAACCTGATTGCCGCGGCGCTCTTTAAAGGAAAGACCGTCTTGTTTGTCGCGGAGAAATCGGACGCCCTCAACGTCGTCGAATCGCGATTGCAGAGAGCCGGTCTGGGCAGTTTCTGTTTGCAATTGCACAGCAATAAAATGAAGACGAAGGCCCTGGCCCTCGATCTCAAACAACGGCTCGATCAGAAGAACTCGTACCCGCCTCCGGCTACCCTGGCGCAGAAGAGAAAGGCGCTGGAAGAGACCCGCCGCCAGATGATCGAGTATGTGGAGGCCATCAACTGCAAGCATGGCGGCGGTGACCGGACCGTCCATCAAGTGATCGGGGCCCAGGAGGCGCTCCGCCATCAGATCGCCTTCGATCCGTCCCTGGTCGAGCCGTTTTTGTTGCCCGGCGCGGAAGAGCTGACGATCGCCCAGCTCGAAAAGATCCAGCAGTGTGCGGAAATTTACGGACAATCTCTGTCGCGGCTCTCCGCCGCCGGCAGTCTCCGCGACCATCCATGGTTCGGCGTCACCAAACAGCCCGCGACTTTGGCGGAGGAGCAGGCGCTGTTGAATGCCTTGAGAATAATTTCGGAGAAAGCCCTTCAGCTCGAGCGGCGGATCGAATCGCTGACGGATGAGTGCGGCTCACCGGTTCAGCCGGTTGAACTGACGATCGGCGAACTGATCACCATCGAAGGCCAACTGCCGGTCGTCGAGGCCGGATTGCGGAAAGACCTGCTTCAACCTCTGACCGACTCCGCCTTGCGCGCGGAGATGCGTTCTTTCGGCGGTCTGCTGGATAGTTATCGCCGGACGCTGAATGTCGTGATTCATCACTTCAACAAAGTTCCGGATTTGAATGCCAGCGAGATCGAGATTCTCAAGAATTCCTGTGTGCAGGCCGGTCAACTCGTGACTCAGCCGATGAATATTGCCGGTCTCCGGCGGCATATCACCTGGATTTCATCGTTTGCGGCCTATCTTTCGCGAACCGCGGATCTCTTCAATCAGATCTGCCGGCATCTGGGATGTTCGTTCCCCTTCGATACTCAATCGGTTTCGGTGATCGCCAGGGTTTTAGGCCTGCTGGATGAGGCGCCGCTGGGCGCTTTCTATTATCGCCACTCGGCGCTGGAGAGGGACGGGATCGAACAGGCCATTGCCAGGGCCGGCCTGGAAGCGGCGACGCTCAGTAAACAGGCCACGGAGATCTCCGCCCGAATCGATTGGAACCTGGCCCCCGCGCGCGAACTCTTGCCGCATCATGCGGTGGTGTGTGCGAACGCCAACTCGCTCAGTTTTACGACCCGAGAGTTCAGGCTGGCGCGCCGGGACTGGCGCGGAATGTCAAAGCAGGGTCGCAAGGCTTCCGGCGAGCAGATGGCCGCCGATTACCGAAATCTGATCGAGTACTTCGATCATCTGCATAAATTCACCTCGAATCCCTTGTACCAGGAAGCGCTGGGCCCCCTCTTCAATGGGCTGGAGACGCCGTTCGACGAGTTGGAGCAATTGGCGAAATGGTATGCCGGCGTGAAAGAGCGGCTCGGCGTCGGCTCCGATGTCGCCCGACAGGCGGCTCAGGCGCTATTCTCCGCGCCGGTGGGGGATTTGAGAGCGCTCCTGGAGTTGAAGCGTTCGCGAGCGGCGGATTTCGAGCAGTTGCAAAAAGTCTTCAACAATTTTCAGTCCGCGTTGGCTCGACTGCCTACCGCCTTTCAGACCGAGGCGAACGGTGATCTGCATGATCTGGCGAATCGTCTGAACGACCTGTCGGCTCATCTGCAGACCATCGCCTCGATGTTCGATGAGTTCAGCGTCGAGACCGATTTGCCGTTCTCGGCCATTCCGGGCAATTTGGAGGCCGTGGGGCGCTTGAACGGGTTGCGAGAGCGGATTCAGGGAGACTGCCGAATCGCGGCGGTCCTCGGTCTGCAGGAGGCCGGCCCGGACATCAATTTCGCCGAGATTGCCAAGGTCCTCGATTTTTTAGAGGCCCTGGACGGGTCCTCTTTGCCCGGCCCGGTCAAACAATGGCTGCCGGCGATCGATATCGAGCAACGGCTGATGTATCTGCAACAGGCCGCCTCGCAAATTCGAGGCGATTACGAGCAGTTTCAAGAGGCCACGGGGCGATTTGCGGCGATGGCCGGGGTCACCGAGCGCGACTGGCATCTCGCCGGGAGCGCCGATTCCCGGCACAACTTCAAACAGATTCATCTGAGAGCCCAGCGGGCCCTGGACGCCGTCCCGGAATTGACTTCCTGGTTGGCCTACTGTCGCGCCCGGCAGGCGTTGATCGATGTCGAGTTCGAACCGGTGGTCAAACTGGCCGAAGAGGGGGCGATCTCTCACGCCGAGGTCCCGGCCGCGGCGATGCTGATCTATCATAACTCGCTGCTCTTCCGCGCCTTCGAAAAGTATCCGCTGCTGGCGCGATTTGACGGCCTGGCCCATGAGGAGGTTCGCCGACGATTCGCCGCGATGGACCAGGAGGTCATCGGCCTGACCCGCGAGGAGATTGCCTGGGAGATCGATCGACGAGAGGTGCCTTTGGGCAACAGTCTGGGAGCCTATAGTTCATACACGGAACTCGCCCTCATTCGCCGGTTGGTGTCGCAGAGCAATTCGAAGCTCAAAATCCGCCAGTTGGTCGAGCGCGCGGGCCGCGCCCTGCTGGCGCTGACGCCATGTTTTATGATGAGCCCGCTTTCGGTGGCGCAATTCCTCCCGCCGGGGTCGGTAAATTTCGACCTGGTCGTGATGGATGAATCCTCGCAACTTCAGCCCGAGGATGCGCTCGGAGCCATCGCCCGCGGGTCGCAAATCGTCGTGGTCGGCGATCAGATGCAGTTGCCGCCCACGAACTTTTTTAATGCGATCGTCAATAGCGACGGTCAAGATGATAATGAAGAGGATGTGGTGGACGAGGCGGAAAGCGTCCTCGACATGGCTATCAACCGGTATCAGCCGACCCGGATGCTCAAATGGCACTACCGCTCACGCCACGAATCTCTGATCGCGTTTTCGAATAAGGAATTCTATCAGGGTCAATTGATCATTTTTCCCTCGCCCTCATCGATGAGCGATGAGTTCGGTCTCAAGTTCGAACATGTTGAGCACGGCATCTATGAAAATAACCGGAACCACCCGGAGGCTGAGAAGGTCGTGGCGGCCGTGATCGAGCATTTGATCGATCATCCGAACGATTCATTGGGGGTTGTCGGGTTGAATGCCAAGCAGCGAGATCTGATCAGTGAGTTGCTGGACCGAAAGCTGAAGGAGCACCAGCCGGCGGAGAAGAGATTTGAAGAATGGAAGGGCCGGGGGATGGAGGTCTTCGTGAAGAACCTTGAAACGGTTCAGGGGGATGAGCGCGATGTGATCTTGATCTCGACGACTGTCGGAAAGAATCAGAGCGGACAGTTCAAGCTGACCTCTTTCGGCGCCCTCAATAATAGCAAGTACGGGCACCGCCGCTTAAACGTCCTGATTACCCGGGCCCGGAAACGGGTGGTGATCTTTTCGTCCATGGATCCCGCTGAACTCCAGGTCAGCCCCAATGCTTCGCGCGGCGTTCGCGCGCTGAAGGACTATCTGGCTTATGCGAAGACCGGCGTCCTGAGTCAGCCGAGAGCGGATGGGCGCGGGCCCGACTCGGAGTTTGAGATTGCCGTCGCCCGGGCGCTCTCTCAGCGAGGGTATGAAGTCGTGCCCCAGGTTGGAGTGGCGAGTTATCGGATCGATCTGGCCGTCACTCACCCACGAAAGCCCGGCAGCTATATTTTAGGGATTGAATGTGACGGCGCCACCTATCATTCCAGCCGGTCGGCCCGAGATCGTGATAGACTACGCCAGGCGGTGCTCGAGGGCCTGGGTTGGGAGATTCATCGCATCTGGTCGACAGGCTGGTTCCGAAACCGGGATCAGGAGATCGACAAAGTCGTTCATCGGATAAATGGTCTGCTGTGAGAGCAGGCGGGATCGGATTAAGCCGCAATGGAGGATCCGCGATCCGGGGCTCGATTGAACTCTGCCGATAACTTTTGAGGAGCTTGTCATGTTGAAGATTCCGGCTGATGACTCTCGGGCGGTCGCCGTCGTCGCGGCGATCCAACAGGGTGACCTGGAAGGACTCGAACGCCTGCTGGGCGATCATCCCGGTCTGGCGACGGCGAGAATCGTCGATGACCGCGGAGCGGGACGCACGCTTCTGCATCTGGCGACCGATTGGCCCGGCCATTTCCCGAATGTCGCCGCGACCATCGCCGCGCTGGTTGCGGCCGGTACGGACGCCGATGCGCAGGTCGGGCACCCGACCCGCCCGGAAGTTCAGGAGACGCCACTCCACTGGGCGGCGAGCAGCAATGACGTGGCCGCGCTCGACGCGCTGCTCGATGGCGGAGCGAACATCGAGGCGCCCGGTGCCGTTTTTACCGGCGGCGCTCCGATGTCGGATGCGGTGATCTTCGCGCAGTGGCGGGCCGCTCGCCGGCTGCTTGAGCGTGGAGCGCAGACGACGGTCTGGCAGGCCGCCGCGCTCGGGCTTCTGGACCGCATCAAGGATTACTGCGAGCGTCAACCGCAGCTCTTGCCGGCAGATCTGACCAACGCCTTCTGGCATGCGTGTCGCGGCGGTGACCGGCCGACGGCGGAGTATCTGCTCGGGCTCGGCGCCGAATTGAACTGGATCGGATATGACCGGCGCACGCCGCTGCAGGCCGCGCGGGACAGCGGCGCGAGCGATTTGATCGATTGGCTGCGCAGCCGGGGCGCCAAATCGGCCGCCGAACTCGCCTAAGATTTCAGGATCAACCGCGAAAGACGCGAAAGAATTCATCTCTCGCGTCTTTCGCCGGTGGGCTCAGGAGATAATAGGTGTCCCAACTTCTCCCGACTTTTCTAGACTTCCTTATAATTTGATGGTCTTGCCGGAACGCGCCGCTTCGTAGATCGCCATCATGACCTTGAGATCCTTGAGACCTTCCTCGCCCGGGGTCAGCGCCTCTTTATTGTTCATGACGCATTCCGAGAAGTGGTCCATCTCGGCGGCGAAGTGATCGCGCTGGCCGAAGTCGCGCTCCTCGGTCGCGTTCCCCCGGCGGACTCTCATCCGCAGCCCGCTGTAGCTGGTGGCCGGCTCCAACTCGGCCCAGCCCTTGGTTCCGATCACGCGAATCCGGTTCTGCCCGGCATAGCCGTAGCTCGAGGTGCATTGCGCCAGCGCCCCGCTGGGGAACCGGAGCTGGAAGTTGATGGTGTCCTCGACCTCTTTGAAGCGCGGGTCGTTACGGTCGGTCTGCTCGAAGGCGGTGACCTCGATCGGTTCCTCGCCCGTGGTGTAGCGCGTCGCCTGCAGGGCGTAGATGCCGATGTCCATCAGGGATCCGCCCCCGGCCAGCTCCCTCTTCAAGCGCCATTGCGTCGGGTCCCCGATATTGAAGCCGTGGTCGGAGACGATGGTCTTGAGCTGGCCCAGCTCGCCGTCGCGGCACATCTTGATCAACGCCTGGTTGTATGGTTCGTAGCGCACCCGGTAGGCGACCATCAGCTTGCGCTGCGCCTCGCGCGCCGCCTTGATCATCTCCTCGCACTCTTTCGGCGTGTTGGCCATCGGTTTTTCACTGAGCACATGTTTTCCCGCCTTCGCGCCGCGAACCGTGTACTCGGCGTGCATGCTGTTGGGCAACACGATATAGATGATATCGACGTCCGGGTTGTTACGCAGCGAATCGTAGTTCTGGTAGTTATAAATGTTCTTGGGATCGACGCCGTAACGAGCCGCCAGCTTTTCGCCCTTGGTTCGATCGCCGGTGACCAGCGCGACGGGTTTCGACTTCTCGCACTTCGCAAAGGCCGGAAGGATCTGATAGATCGAGAGCCGGCCCAACCCGACGATCGCCCAACCCAGCTTCTTACCCGGAGGATCCGGCGCTTGAATCTGCTGCCCGAACGAGACGGTCGAGAGCGCCCCGAGTGTGCTCGTCGCCGCCAGGCCCTCTCCGGCCTTCTTGATAAACTCGCGGCGTGACAGGTCTTCCAATGATTGTGACATGGAAACTCCCTTGTTAAGCGGTTGTTAATTTTAAATTTTCACAGTTGCGGAATTCTTCCGCCAAGATGTGGAGAATTAGGTTGTTAATGTTATGGCGGGGGTCGGGCTCAGTCAATATTTTATTACGATATAACATTCACCCCAACATTTGGCGGTTGTGTATTAGCGTTGTCTGTTGCAAACTCTAATCTGTGCCTTGATGGGGAGCCGGTTGTGAGTTATATCTGGTAACTAAGACAGCCATTTACCAGCAAGCATCCCCGCATGATGATAATTATTTAAGTCAAGCCTCACCTCACAGAATAAGAATAAAGTTGCCATTTTGTTAGAAGCATACAAAGCATAGAAGCATGGGACGGGCGCCGGTGCCGGATTCACATAACTAACTAGAGGGGATCCAAATCATGCGAGCAACCTTGTACTTGCTGTTGGCTGCGGCCATGGTCATTTCATTGCTGCCGCAATCTGCCGTAACTCGTGCATCGAATCAAAACACCACTGAATCGGCCGAGGGAGCAGTCTGGCCCAGCCAATCGGTCGGTCTTCCGGATTATGACATTCGCGAAGAGTTGGGCGCCGCACAGCCGGGCCAGGCCAGTCAATCGATTCTGGCCAAGCTCTCCGGAGTCAGCCTCCGGGCCGTCGATTTGCCGGCGAGACAGCGAGCCATCGACACTTTTCGCAACCAACTGGCCCCCGGCGCTCGCGAGCAGTTGCGGGTGACCATGAATGAAGCCGGGTTGCCCAAGATGTTCTTCAATACGGCGGCCCCGATCTCCCTGCCTCAGGTCGGTTCTCCGGACACGATCGCGAGAGGCTTTCTGGCCGCTCATCCGGAGATCTTCGGACTGACCCAGGCGCAGGTCCGCGAGATCCAGATCGGCAATGAGGATCACGATCAGGGCACGACCTTCCTCAACTATCACCAGACCGCCGGCGGGATCACGGTCTTTCAGGGACAGGTCCAGGTCACGGTCAACCCGATCGGGCAGGTCCTGTCGGTCAACGAGGGGCTGCTCGTTCCTGAGCTGAACATGGACACCACGCCCAAGCTGAGCGAGCTGGAAGGCTTGCAACAGGCCTTCGTCGCCGCGGGCCGGGTGGCGCCGGAGAACTTCGTACTGGCCGAGGACCGGACCGCCTTCGGCGGCCGCGCCGCTTACCGGAATCCGCTCGGCGAGAACTATGAGAACGTGCTCTCCGAGATGAAGATTATGCGGATCGGGCAGCAGGCCGTGCTGGCCTGGCACTCCTACGTCGAGGTCGGTTCCAGCGAATGGTACGAGGTCGTGATCGACGCCAACACCGGGACCTTGCTCTATCGCTACAACCTCTATTCGGATACGGCCCAGGGAATGGTCTACCGAGAGAGCGGGCTGGGGGCGCGGACGCTCGAGTCGTTCGTCGGCGACGAGATGATCAACACGCCGGACGGCTGGATGGCCGTCTCGACCGTGACGACGGGCAACAACGTCGATGCCTATCTCGATACCGACGCCAACAATCAACCGGACACGGTCACGGCCGGGGATCTGATGAACGGGCACGCCTTCTCGCCCATGCAAGACTTCACCTTCCCCTTCGTCCTGGGGCTCGATCCGCGCATTCAACAGGCCTCGTCGGTGGCGGAGCTGTTCTACCTGAACAACGTCATGCATGACTTCGCCTACCGGCTCGGATTCACCGAATCGGCCGGCAACTTCCAGATCAACAACTACGGGCGCGGCGGGCTCGCCAACGATCCGGTCCGGGCCGAATCGCAGGATGGATCGGGCACGAATAATGCCAACTTCGGAACGCCGACCGACGGGCAGCGTCCGCGCATGCAGATGTTCCTCTTCACGCGCGGCACGGCGACCGACCTGAACGACGATCGCGACTCTTCGTTCGATGCCGACGTCGTCTTTCACGAGTATGGACACGGCATCTCGAACCGCCTGGTCGGCGGACCCACCGTCACCGGTTGTATGGGCGGGACGCAGGCCGGCGCCATCGGCGAAGGCACCTCCGATTACTGGGCCGCCACCTTCTTCAATGACGGCATGGTCGGAGAGTTCGTCACCAACAACTTCACCCGGGGCATTCGCCGCGCCGCCTACACGGTTCCGGCCAGCCCTCTCCACGATTCCTATGCCGACGTGGGAACCGGAGGCTTCGAGGTTCATCGCGACGGCGAGGTCTGGGCCGCCACCCTGTGGGATTTGAGACAGACGGTGGGCGCACCGATCGCCGACCGGCTGGTCATGCAGGGCTTCAAGTTTACGGCTTGCCGCCCCTCGTTCCTCGATAACCGCGACGGGATCTTGCTGGCCGATCAAAATCTGAACAATGTCGCCGGGCAGTGCGCGATCTGGCGCGTCTTCGCGCGACACGGCATGGGCGTCTCGGCGGTCGGTAACAACGGTACTACTCACGTTGCTGCTACCGATATCCCGGCGTACTGTAGCCGTTATGTACAGCAATGAGCTGTTTACCCATCTATTCCTCTAGGTGCCGATAAGGCATTAAACAGCAGCAATATACAGAGATGGTATATTGTATAGCATGTTAGGTTGTTTGTAACTCCGCTTACTGTTGGGGCTCCAGGGCTATGGTAGTGTCCTACTATCGTAGCTCTGAGAGGCGACGGAAGGTTGCGAAACGGTGCAGTATGGTATGGCTCGAGGTAGTCATTACCGACCAGATAGCCTCTGATGTTGTCCGAGCCCCAGAGCCTCCCTCAGCCCACGTAGTAACTGAAGCAATGCGAGACTTCACGGAAGAGACGCCGCTATCTCCTTAAAGAGGTCGGGGGATCGGTGTGTGTATTCACGTTGTGTAAAAAAAGGATCAAAATATGCGAGCAACACTTTACCTTATGTTAGCAGCGGCCCTGGTCTTCACCCTGACGCCGCTACTTGCCGTAACCGGGGCATCAACTCAGCAGACAATCGTACCGACCGGCACCTCCGTTGCCCGGTCGAGTTTGACGCCGGTCCTTCCGGATTATGACATCCGTGAGGAGATGAGCGCCGCCCGGGTCAGCAGTCTGAGACAGGCGGGCGTGGCCGGATTTGCCGTCAGCGATTCCGACCTCTCGGCGAGAGCGAAAGCGATCAGCTCTTTCCGCGATGAACTGGCGGTCAGCAACGGAGACGGCCTGCAGGTGACCATGAACGAAGTCGGGATGCCGAAGATGATGTTCAATCCCGACGGACCGCTCTCCTTCCCGCAGAGCGGAACTCCCGATTCGATCGCGCGCAACTTCCTGGCGGCGCGGCCGGAGATCTTCGGGATGAGCCATGATCAGGTCATGGGCATGAAGATGATGAACGAAGATCTCGATCGTGGGACGACCTTCATGAACTACGAGCAGACCATCAACGGTCTCCGCGTCTTCCAGGGGATCGTGCAGGTCGTGGTCGACGCGCGCGGTCAGGTCATGTCGGTCAACGAGGGCATGCTGATTCCCAAGGTCAGCATGAAGACCACGCCGGTCATGAGCGAGGCGCAGGTCATGCAGAAGGCCTTCAATTTCGCGGGCAAGACGGTGACGGCCACCTTCGAGATGATGGCGTCCCGGCCGAGCGCCGGCGACAAGGCTCTCTATCGGAACCCGCTCGGCGAGGGTTATGAAGACGTCCCCTCCGAGATGATGGTCATGCGGGTCGGGCAGCAGGCCGTCCTCGCCATGCACATGTATGTCGATGCCGGACCGA
>DATEFT010000348.1:0-4619 GCA_035280505.1 Blastocatellia bacterium
GAGAACCGCCGCAAGACCGACCAGTTGAGCGGAGGCCAACTGGCCTACATCTACCTGCCGGACACGGCGCAGCAGGGCTACCGGTTCTTCAACCGGTACTTCTTCTCGCAACTCGACAAACAGGGCGCGGTGATCGACGAACGATTCAACAGCGGCGGCCATGCCGCCGACTATGTCGTCGATTATCTGAAGAAACCGCTCAACAGCTACTGGGCGGTGCGCGACGGCGACGACTATCGCCAGCCCTTCGGCACCCTGCCCGGCCCGAAGGTCATGCTGGTCAACGAATACTCGGGCTCCGGCGGCGACCTCCTGCCTTACATGTTCCGCCGGGCCGGGGTGGGCCCGCTGATCGGCAAACGGACGTGGGGCGGCCTGGTGGGAATCGGCGGCACTCCGCAACTGATCGACGGAGGTTCGGTCACCGCTCCGAACTTCGCCTTCTACACGCCGGAAGGCAAATGGGAGATCGAAAACTACGGCGTCGATCCGGACATCGAACTCGACCTGGATCCGAAGGCCTGGAGATCGGGCCACGATCTCCAACTGGAGAAGGCCGTTGAAGTATTGATGGATTCTCTGAAGAAGAACCCGACCAGACAACCACAACGCCCGTCATATCCCAACTATCACAACGGGCGAGCGACTGCCGGTTCGGGTAACTGACCATCGCAGCAGTCTATCAGACGTAAGACCGCTCAGGACTCGGGAGAGTAAGTTCTTTGGATTTTGGGGTTCAAACCGCGAAAGACGCGAAAGACACGAAAGATTGATTCAGCTTGACGATTTCGCGTCTTTCGCGTCTTTCGCGGTTTCGAATAAAATTCGAGAAACTTACCTTTCAAAGGACTCAGCGGTTTTGCGTCTTTCGTGATCGGCCATATGAGACACACACTTCTGACTCTCGGCTTTCTACTCAGCTTCGCCAGTCTCAGTTCGGCACAGCAGACTCCCCTGCTCTTTCAACGACCGGCGCTCAGCCAGGACCGGATCGCCTTCAGCTTCGCCGGAGACCTCTGGATCGTGCCGCGCGAGGGCGGCGAGGCGGCGCGCCTGACCACCGGCATCGGTTATGAGTCGGGCCCGGCCTTCTCACCCGACGGAACGGAGATCGCCTTCACCGGCGAATACGACGGCAACACGGATGTCTATGTGATCTCCGCCAAGGGCGGAGTGCCCCGGCGGGTGACCTACCATCCGGGCCCCGACACGGCGGTTGGTTGGACGCCCGACGGCCAACGGATTCTCTTCTATTCGTTGCGGAACGGTTCCCGGTTGATGCGACTCTATACCATCCCGGCCGCCGGCGGATTTGAGACGGAGGTTCCGTTGCCGACGGGCCGCGGCGGTTCATTCTCACCGGACGGCTCACGATTGGCCTATCTGCCGCTCTGGCCGGCGTTCCTCCAGTGGAAGAACTATCGCGGCGGCACCGCCAGCAAGATCTGGCTGGCGAATCTCAGCGATTCGAGCGTCGTCGAGATCCCCCGGCAGAACGCGAACGACTTCAATCCGATGTGGGTCGGCGACCAGGTCTACTTCCTCTCGGACCGCAACGGGCGCTTCACGCTCTTCGGATACGACACCCGGACCCGCAAGGTCTCGCAACTGATCAAGAACGACGGGCTGGACATCAAGTCGGCCGCGGCGGGCCCGGGAGCCATCGTCTACGAGCAGTTCGGCGAGATCAATCTCTACGATCTGAAGACGGGCCGGACGAGCCCGGTCAAGATCACGTTGAACGGAGATCTGCCCGGAGTGCGCCCGCGTTACGAGAAGGTGGCCGGCCGCATCAGCAACTTCGCGCTCTCGCCCACCGGCGCCCGCGCCCTCTTTGAAGCGCGCGGCGAAATCCTGTCGGTGCCCGCGGAGAAGGGCAACCCGCGCAACCTGACCCATTCGCCGGGGGTGGCGGACCGCGACCCGGCGTGGTCGCCGGACGGCAAATGGATCGCCTATTTCAGCGACGAGTCGGGAGAGTATGGGCTGCACCTCTCGGAACAGAGCGGAATCGGCCGGGTCAGGAAGTTCCCACTGGGCAATCCGCCGTCATACTTCTACACGCCGACCTGGTCGCCCGACAGTAAGAAGATCGTCTACCTGGATAAACGGCTCAACCTCTGGTACCTCGACCTCGAGAAAGGCACCCCGGTCAAGGTCGATACCAATCTCTACGACAGCCCGGCGCGGGTGATGGATCCCAACTGGTCGCCCGACAGCCGCTGGATCACCTATACCAGGCAGTTGAAGAATCGGATGTGCGCCGTCTTCGTCTACTCGATCGAGACCGGCCGGAGTCAACAGATCACCGATGGCCTGAGCGACGCCCGCTTCGCCAGCTTCGACCGGAACGGCAAATATCTCTACTTCGCGGCCAGCACCGACATCGGCCCCGCGACCGGCTGGCAGGATCTCTCGACCTTATCCCATCGCAGCACCCGCAGCGTCTACGTGGTGGTCCTCAAGAGGGGCGAACCCTCGCCGCTGGCGCCGGAGAGCGATGAAGAGAAGTCTCCGGACGAGAAGAAAGGCGAGAAGCAGGACGAGCCCAGGGACGAGAAGCAGGACAAGCCCAAGGACGAAAAGAAGGACGAGTCCGTCAAACCGACGGCGAAGAGCGAGCCGGTCACGGTCGCGATCGATTTCGAGGGGATCGGCCAACGGATTCTGGCCCTCCCGATTCAGGCCGGCAACTTCGTCGGCCTCAAGACCGCGAAGTCCGGCACGATCTACCTTCTGGAAGGCCTGATGGCGCCGACCCTGAATTTGCAGTGGGGCCTGACGATCCACAAATTCGAGCTCCAGAAGCGGAAGTTCGAGAAGGTGGTGGAGTGGGTCAACGGATTCACCCTCTCGGCCAATGGAGAGAAGATGCTCTTCGCGCAGGGCGAGGGGGCCGCCCGCCGCTTCACGATCGCGCCGACCAACGCCCCGCTGAAACCCGGCGAGGGACAGCTCAAGCTCGATGAGATGGAGGTCTACGTCGATCCGCAGGCCGAATGGCGCCAGATGTACGAGGAGGCCTGGCGGATCCAGCGCGACTTCTTCTACGATCCCGGCCTGCACGGCCTCGATTACGAGGGGACGAAGCAGAAGTATCGGCCGTATCTGGCCGGCATCGCGCACCGCGAAGATCTGAACTACCTCTTCCGTGAGATGCTCGGCAACATGTCGGTCGGTCATCACTGGAGTTCCGGCGGCGACCAGCCCCGGACCACCCAGGTGCCGGGCGGATTGCTCGGCTGCGATCTCCAGGTCGATCACGATCGCTATCGTTTCGCCAAGATCTACAACGGCGAGAACTGGAATCCCAATCTCTCGGCGCCGCTCACGCAACCGGGAATCGAGGTCCGGGTCGGCGACTATCTGATCGCGGTCAACGACCGCGAAGTGCGATCGAGCGAAAACTTCTATGCGTTCTTCGAGGCGACCGCGGGCAAACAGGTGAAGATCAAGGTCAGCGTCAATCCCGACGGTTCGGGAGCCCGCGAATACACGGTCGTCCCGGTGGCCAATGAAGA
The DNA here is from genome assembly GCA_035280505.1 of Blastocatellia bacterium. GTDB lineage: Bacteria > Acidobacteriota > Blastocatellia > RBC074 > RBC074 > JAKEHZ01. Next base: position 3,522 of record DATEFT010000348.1, read on the forward strand.
GGGGCTGCGCACTCTCGACTGGATCGAGGGCAATCGCCGCAAGGTCGATCAATTGAGCGGCGGCAAGCTGGCCTACGTCTACCTATCGAACACGGCCTCCGGCGGTTTCACCGACTTCAACCGCTACTACTTCTCGCAGGTCGACAAGGAGGGCGCCGTCCTCGACGAACGATTCAATGGGGGCGGCCTCATCGCGGACTACATCGTCGACTACCTGCGCCGCCCGCTCCTGAGCAAGTTTGCGGCCCGCGACGGCGAGGACGTCTCATCCCCCAGCGGCTCGATCTACGGTCCGAAAGCGATGATCATCAACGAATTCGCGGGCAGCGGCGGCGATATCATGCCCTGGCTCTTCCGTAAATCCGGGATCGGCCCCTTGATCGGCAAGCGGACCTGGGGCGGGACGGTGGGCGTCTACGACTTTCCCCCGCTGATCGACGGCGGTCTGGTCACCGCTCCGCGAGTCGCCTTCTACAATCCGCAGCAGGGCACCTGGGATCTCGAAAACTTCGGCGCGCCGCCGGATGTGGAGATCGATCTGGATCCCGCGGAGTGGCGGAAGGGCCGCGATCCGCAACTCGAGAAGGCGGTCGAAGTGGTGCTCTCGGAGCTGAAGCGAAGGCCGGCGCCCAGGTATCAGAGACCGCCCTATCCCAACTATCACAACGGCGACGGACCGGTCTCCCGGAGGCCCGAAACTTCGGGCAAGACCGACAAGGCCGGCGTTAAAACGACGGGCGGCAGCGGGCAGCACTGATGGAGACCGGATGTTTGACTTCCCGGTTCGAAGCTGCTAATAAGTGTAAACTAGAGCATTTTACTGCAATCAACTCTGAGCTTCCGGTAGGAAATATGTTCTGTCCGAGATGCGGAAATCAACGAACTTCCGGCCGCGCGCGGTTCTGTCCGAACTGCGGCTTTCGTCTGGACGGCGTGGCCGAGCTGCTCGCCCGCGACGGAGCTCCGACCTATCCGGCGACCGCGCTTCCGAGTAACGAACCATCGCCGAGCAAGCGAGGCCTGCAACGGGGAGCCAAGATCTTCTTCACCGGCCTCGTGCTGTTCCTGCCCTTCCTGGCGATCTGCATCGAAGAGCAT
>DATEFT010000349.1:0-4046 GCA_035280505.1 Blastocatellia bacterium
CAACGTCGGGCGCGATCAGAACTGGCTCGGCCATCATCTCGCCGTGGCCAATCTCTACGGCTTCGGCAGACTGGCCTGGAATCCCGATTTGACGAGCCGGCAGATCGCCGAAGAGTGGACCCGTCTGACCTTCGGCCTGGACCCGCAAGTGGTCCGAACCGTCACCCAACTGCAGCTCGCCTCGTGGCCGGCCTACGAGAAGTATACCGGGCCGCTCGGCGCCGGCACCCTGACCGACATCATTCACGTCCACTTCGGCCCCGCCGTCGAATCGTCCGAGCGCAACGGCTGGGGCCAGTGGCATCGCGCGGATGAGAAAGGGATCGGGATGAATCGCACGGTCGCCACCGGGACCGGCTATACCGGCCAGTACCGCCCGCCCGTGGCCCGGATCTATGAATCGCTCGAGACCTGCCCCGACGAACTGCTGCTCTTCTTCCATCACGTGCCGTATACTCACCGGCTCCATTCGGGCAAGACCGTGATCCAACACATCTACGACGCCCATTACGAGGGCGCCGAAGAGGCGCGCAAGCTGCTCGAGCAATGGACCTCGCTGAAGGGCCTGGTCGATGAACAGCGTTATGACGAGGTGCGAGAGCGCCTGGAGTATCAGGTCGGGCACGCGCAGGTCTGGCGGGATGCCGTCTGCAACTGGTTCTTACGGACCTCCGGCATTCCCGATGCGGCGGGCCGCGCCGGAGTCTTCCCCAACCGATACGAAGCCGAGGCCATGAAGTTGACCGGCTATCAAATCGAAGAGATCAAACCCTGGGAGGCGGCCTCCGGCAACCAGGCCGTGCAATGCCCCAATCAAACCTGGCAGTGTTCGGCCAGTCTCGGCTATCAGGGCCCGGCGGGGTGGTATGATCTCAGCATCCGGTATTTCGATCAGAACCACGGCGCGGCGAACTTCAGACTTTCGATCGCCGGCCGAGTGGTCGCCGAGTGGAAGGCCCAGGATCTGCTGCCCTCGGCCGCGTTGGACGCGCACACCTCGACGCGCCGCCTGATCACCGGCCTGGCGCTCCGCCCCGGCGACGAGATTCGGATCGAAGGTTTTCCCAACGGCGGCGAGCGAGCCGCCCTCGACTATCTCGAGATCCTTCCGGCTCAACGTTGAAAAAATATATGAAGATCACCGACATCAAAGCGACTACCGTGTCAGTCCCCCTGGAAGCGCCGCTCCGGCATGCGAACGGATGCCATTGGGGCCGCTTCGTCCGCACCATCATCGAGGTCGAGACCGACGAAGGATTGACCGGTCTCGGCGAGATGGGCGGCGGCGGCGAGTCGGCCGAAGCCGTCTTTCGCGCCATGAAGGCCTATCTGGTGGGCCACGACCCGGCCCGGCTGGAGGAGATGAAGTTCCGAATCGCCAATCCGACGGCCTCACTCTACAACAATCGCACGCAGGTCCTGGCCGCCCTGGAGTTCGCCTGCCTCGACCTGCTGGGACAGAAATGGGGCGTGCCGGTCTGCGAGCTCCTGGGCGGCCGGTTGCAGAACCGCGTGCCCTTCGCCTCCTATCTCTTCTTCCGCTATCCGAGCCCGTTCGACGACAGCGGCGAGGTGCGAACGGTCGAGCAACTGCTCTCGGAGGCGCATGCGCTGAAAAAGCGCTACGGCTTCACCTCGCATAAGCTGAAGGCCGGCGTCTTCGCGCCGGAGTATGAGCTGGAGTGTTACCGGGCGCTGGCCTCCGCCTTCCACGGCGACCGTTTCCGCTTCGATCCCAACGGCGCCTGGTCGACCGAGACCGCGATCTGGTTCGGCCAGCAGATCGAAGATCTTCGCAACGATTACCTTGAAGACCCGGTCTTCGGAATGGCCGGAATGCGCCGCGTCCGTGAAAAGGTGCGGATGCCGCTGGCAACCAACACCGTGGTCGTCAACTTCGAGCAGTTGGCGGCCAACATCCTCGACACGGCGGTCGATGTGATCCTGCTCGACACCACCTTCTGGGGAGGCATTCGGCCCTGCGTCAAGGCGGCGGGAATCTGTGAGACCTTTCAACTCGGGGTCGCGGTCCATTCATCGGGCGAACTGGGAATCCAACTTGCCACCATGCTCCATCTCGGCGCGGTCATTCCCAACCTCTCGTTCGCCGCCGACGCCCACTATCATCATCTGATCGACGATCTCATCGAGGGTGGAAAGCTCAAGTATGAGAACGGCTCGATCGCGGTTCCCGACGGGCCGGGCCTGGGGGTGAAACTCGACCGCGATAAACTCGGCCAGTACAGCGAACTGTACCGGCGGCTGGGACCTTATCCTTACGATCAGGATCCGCTCAGGCCCGGATGGGCGCCGACCATCCCGAACAACCGCTGGGCCGATCCGGCGGACTCTCGGCGTCCGCAGATTCCCTTCTTCTAAATCGTCTCAAGACAAAACCGCGGAACACACGAAACACGCAAAATCGTCCGTCTTTTGCGTGTTTCGCGCGTTCCGCGGTTAGTTATCGAGCTACCGTCTAGAGGGCGCCGTCGATCCAGGGGCCCCAGACCGCGAAGGTCATGCCCGGCGACCGCAGATTGAAGAAGAGGGTGTGGCCATCGAAGCTGAAGGTGGGCGCCACAAATCCCTGTTCTTCGATCCCGCCGACCAGATTGCGCGCCAGGTCGAAGACCCGCCCCTCCGACGTCAGGCCGCGAATGAACTGTTCGTTCCCGTCGTTCTCACAGATCACCAGGCCTCCGCGCGGGCTGGCGCAGAGGTCGTTGGGGCTGTCCAGCAGCGAGATATCGGTTGATTCGAGGAGCAGCGTCAGGACGCCGCCGTCGTTATCGCCGGGATTCGGCGTGTACTTCCACAATTGCCCGAGGCGCTGGTCGCGGCTGTTGGCCGCCGTGAAGTAGAGGTTTCCGCTGCCGTACCAACAGCCCTTGAGGCCGGCGAAGGTGGCGCCGCCCTTGGCGAGCCCCTGGCGATAGACGCTCAGCTCTTCGTCCGCCAGGGTCTCCGGATCCGGATGCTCGATCTCGACCCAGGTCGCGCCGAACCGGGCTCCCCGCTGCTGGCCGGTTCGAGTGTCGAACCGCGGCCGGTCCTTGATCGCGAGCATCTGCAACTGTCCGCCTTCGGCCAGGTGCTCCTTCCGCTTGGGAATGAAACGATAGAACCCCGCGCCGCTCTGATCCTCCGTCTCGTAGACGATGTTCGAACGCGGGTCCACGGCGACCGCCTGATGGACGAAACGGCCCATGGCGCTGAGCGGGACCGACTCCTTCAAGACATCCGCGGCCGCGAAGATCTCGAAACAGTAACCGTGATTCTTGGCGAAGCCTCCGCGCTCTATTCCGCGCGCATCGGTGACCCGGTCGACCCCGAGCACCGTCTCTTCGCAACTGATCCAGGTGCCCCAGGGAGTGGGTCCGCCCGCACCGTTATCCAGCGACCCGCTCAAACTGGCCAGATCCTTTTTGACCTCGCGGGTCTTGGGATCGATGACCAGCGTCGTGGTGCCGCCGTCAGCCATCACATCGTAGGAGCATTCGGGAGCGCCGATGGTCAGCCCCCTCCGGCCCTGCTGATTGTTGACCCGGTGATTGCGGATCAGGCGCAGTTCGCCCTCGACGTTGAACGCCGCCATCCCTTCGTGCGAACCCGGAGTCAGATTGCCGTCCGACATCAGATCCCCGGTCCGGCTAAAGACCGTGTAGTTGAAACCGTCGGGCAAGGCCAGCAGCAGCTCGCCGGTATTTCGCGACGGCGACGGGCGCAAGGCGCCGTAAGCGCCGGCCCCCTTGGCGGCGATCAGGTCGACATGAAACGAACTGCCCGACAACTCCTTGGCGGCGACGAGCCGTTGCATAGCGAGAGCAGTTCCCGCAGAGAATGAGCCGGCCAAAAACCCCCGGCGATCAAAGGGTCTCATTCACCTCACTCCTTTCCCAGTCAGAGCCTGGACGTGGCACAGTCATAAGTTTCGACGCAAAAGCAAGGTATTGCAGCCCCAGCCCGCAACGCGGGCTTCAAGACTTAAGCCGGAGTCTACTTCGGTTATTACTGCCTGTTGGTGCGGGCCCGAACAAATTCACTTA
>DATEFT010000350.1:0-24383 GCA_035280505.1 Blastocatellia bacterium
TCTGAGGTTACGGCGCCAACCGGTATTTGAAATCGGTCGTTGAACGCCGCTCATCCTTTCCGGCGCGATCCAGGGTGACCACCAGTTCCTGGGGCGAGGTCCGATGGTAGATCAGTCGCGCATGCTTATCCTGAGCCTCGAAGACGGCCCGGTCCTTGGCAAAATCCAGCAACTGAAAGGTGACCTGCTCCGGGCGCTCTTCCAGCGAGACCATCCCGGCGCGGAAGTGGCGGATCCTGAGCACCGGACCGTCGGCAGTCTGTTCGATCACGCAGAGTTCGTAGAGACGAGTCTGGCCGTCCTTCATCATCCGGGCCATTCCGATCAGACTCTGGCCCGCGGGAGCGCTCCAGTGCTCCTCATTGAGAAAGTTGTCGCCGGCGGCCTGCCATCGGCCGGAAATAAAGGCCAGATCCTGCAGGGTCGTCTGCTTGAGGGCCTCGGAAGCGGTCTGGGCCTGAATCGCCCCGGCGCACCCCACCAGAATCAGCCACAGAAACGAACATCTCCTCACCACACGCATCTCGTTCCAGCTCCTTCACATGAAATCGCCGCCCGGCCGCGGCCGCGCCCGCCCATTGTGGCAGTTTTCCCGCAACTCTGGCAATCGTTCGCGCGCCGCCGGGCCTCACGAAAGATCGCGGTTTCGGATTCTTCCCCTGATCGGCGGCAATGTTATACTACGCCGGAATCAAGTTCGACTACCCCAGGCTTTTCGCAACGAGGTGACTAATGATGCCAGACGCGGTTAGTGATCGTTCGCAGTTTTTGGCCATCATCGGGGCGGGTCCGGTCGGCCTGGCCCTGGCCAAAGCACTCCAAAACCTGGACGTGCCGTACGAGCAGTTGGAGGCCGACGACGATGTCGGCGGCAATTGGTACCACGGGGTCTATGAGACGGCCCATATCATCTCATCGAAGAAGACCACCGAATTCAGCGATTTTCCCATGCCGGCCGACTATCCGGATTTTCCCAGCCGGCACCAGATGTATGAGTACCTGCGCGCTTATGCCGATCATTTTAATCTGCGGCCCCGCATCCAGTTCAAGACCAAGGTGATTATGGCCCGGCCGCTGCGCGACGAGCGATGGGAGCTCGAGCTGGCGACCGGCGAAAAACGAATCTATAAAGGATTGTTGATCTGCAATGGGCATCATTGGGCCAGGCGATTTCCCAACTACCCGGGCCGGTTTGCCGGCGAATTTATTCACTCGAAGGACTACAAACGTCCGGAGCAGGTGGCGGGCAAGCGGGTCCTGGTGATCGGAGGCGGCAATTCGGCCTGCGACGTGGCCTCGGAAGCGGCCAGGGTCGGGGCCTGCAGCCACATCAGTCTGAGGCGCGGCTACTGGTTCCTGCCGAAGACCGTCTGCGGCGTGCCGCTGGTCGAATTCATCAGGGGCTGGATGCCGGTCCCCGCGCAACGCCTGCTGCTGCGCGCCATGCTGCGAGTGGTCTTCGGCAAATACGAGCGGTACGGTCTGCCCCAACCCGAACATAAGATCTTCGAGACCCATCCGACGATCAACGGCGAACTGCTCCACTACGTCAAACACGGCCGGATCGCCCCCAAACCCGACATCGCGCGGTTCGATGGCCATCGGGTCGAATTCGCCGACGGCACCGGCGCCGAATACGATCTGGTGATCTGCGCCACCGGTTACCATGTGAGCTTCCCTTTTCTGCCGGCGGGCCTGGTCCCGGTCAAGGGCAGCATCGCGCAGCTCTATGGCGGTTGTATGCTGCCGGACTACAAGAACCTCTACGTGATCGGCACCTCGCAGCCGCGGTACGGATTCGGGCCGCTGGCGACCATCGGCGCCGACCTGGTCGCCCGCATGATCAAGATGCAGGATCAGATGGAGCTGCCGCTGGGCCTGGTCTTGAAGGAATCTGGAGAGAAGGTGCCGACCACCCATCTGGTCGATCCCCACGCCGCGATGCGCCGGATGAAGCGCGCCAGGTTGACGCTGCCGCTGCTGCTGCGAGCTGAACGCCGGTTGAGGGAGAAGCAGCAGAATGACCCGCCGACCAGCAACTGGCCGGCGCAGTCCGACGTGGACCTACAGGTCTACTGAGAGGCCGGCGGTCCCCCATCATTCATCAACTCTAATCACGCATGAAACTGAACCAAGATACTGTTGCAGTTATCACTGGAGCCGCATCCGGCATCGGACGGGCGCTGGCCTTGCGGCTGGCGCAGACCGGCGCGTCGCTGGCCATCGCCGATCTCAACCAGGCGGGCCTGGAGGAGACGGCGCGTCAAATCTCCGGAGTCAAAGTCTCGACCCATCTCGTCGATGTCTCGGATTCGGAGCGAGTGGCGGCCTTCGCGCAGGAGGTGGTGCGTCATCATGGGCGGGCCAGCCTCCTGATCAACAACGCCGGCGTCGCGCTGCTCGGAACCTTTGAAGAGCTCGCCCTCCACGATATCGAATGGCTGATGGGGATCAATTTCTGGGGTGTGGTCTACGGCGTCAAACATTTCCTGCCGATCCTGCGGGAACAACCGGAAGCCCATATCGTCAACCTCTCCAGTGTCTTTGGGTTGATCAGCATCCCGGGACAGTCCGCCTACTGCGCGAGCAAATTCGCCGTCCGCGGCCTGACCGAGGCGCTGCATCACGAACTGCTCAACAGCCGGGTCCGAGTCTCCAGCGTGCATCCCGGCGGGATCAAGACCAATATCGCCCGGAACGCGCGTCCCGGCACGGGCGCCGATCCGGCCCGAAAAGGGACCGCGATCGCGGATTTCGACAAGCTGACGCCGACGACGCCGGAGAAGGCGGCCGAACGGATCGTGCGCGGCATTCTGCGTAACGAACCGCGGATCCTGATCGGCAGCGATGCCGCAGCCATCGATCGCACCCAACGGCTCATGCCGCAAAGCTATTGGAAATTAATGACCAAGCTCTTTGAATTCACCTTGCGGAGGAAATTCGAAGGCTAGAATACTCCTCGTTTTTTGAGACGCGAACCGCGAAAGACGCGAAAGCTGCCAGTTTTCGCGTGTTCCGTGTCTTCCGCGGTTCGAGAACAGAGATCGAAAACGATTTCCACGGAGGTCAGACATGCCCAGTTGGCAGGCCCGCACCGTCTCTTTGATCATTCGCCTGGTGGTGAAACGGCACCACCAGGGCAGCGAGCAAGAGGTAGTCGAACTGATTCGCCGCAGACTCGGGCGACTGACGGTCCTGCGGCCGGCGGTCGCCAACGGAGTCCAGGTTCGGCCGGTGGAGGAGGGCCAGGTCAAGGGCGAATGGGTCGAGGCGGCGGAACGGCCGCAACTGACGATCTACTACCTCCACGGCGGCGGATACATGGCCTGTTCACCGGCGACCCATCGCCAGTTCTGCGCGGCGATCTCGCGCCGGGCCGACGCGCGGGTCTTCTCGCTCGATTATCGGCTGGCGCCGGAACATCGATTCCCGGCGGCCGTCGAGGACGCCGTCCAGGGCTACCGGTGGTTGTTGGCGCAGGGTGAGGATCCGGCCCGGATCGTGATCGGCGGCGATTCGGCCGGGGGCGGATTGACCATGGCGACGCTCCTCTCGCTGCGCGATCAGGGGCTGCCCCTGCCCCGCGCCGCGTTCTGCTTCTCGCCGTGGACCGACCTCACCGCGAGCGGGCAATCGCTGGTCACCAACAATCTGCGCGATTCGATGTTCTATGGCGACTCGATCCGCCGCGCGCCCGTCATCTACCTGGGCAGCGCGCCGGCCACCGATCCGCTGGCCTCTCCGATCTTCGGAGACCTCACGAACCTGCCGCCGCTCATGATCTTCGCCAGTAAGGCCGAGGTCCTGCTCGACGATTCGGTGAGACTGGCCGAACGCGCCCGCCAGTGTGGAGTTGAGGTTGATCTGCGGCTGTGGGATGATCTGCCGCACGCCTGGCCGGTGATGATCGGGTTCAAGCTCCCCGAAGCCAGGGCCGCAATCATGGAGCTGGCGGACTTCATCCGACAACGCATCTCCGCGCAGTCCGCACCACAGACCGCAGTTTCGAATGCCCCGAGGTAGTTAAAAAGGGCCGATTAAATAACGAGGCGGGGCAGTCCTATCCTGCTGCCCGCCCAGAATGAATAATCAGGGCGCGCGCGGAGGGCGCGCCTCTACAATTAGAAGGCACATAAACGATGAGCGAAAAAAATTCACCCAGCGGGCATCTTGTTCTGATCGTCGGCGCCGGTCCTGCGGGCATCTACGGCGTCAGAAAGTTGACCGAAGCCGGCCACCAGGTGGTGATCGTCAATCGTGACATCAAACCTGGCGGCCTGGTCGAATATGGGATCTATTTCAATAAACACAAATTGAAGGAAGGAGTGCGGCAGCAGTTTCGCAAGATCCTGACCGACCCGCGGGTCCACTACTTCGGACACGTCAAGATCGGCCGCGAGGCCGACCTGACGCTGGACGAACTCTGCGAGATTATCCGGCCGTCGGCCGTCGTGGTCGCGGCGGGCGCCCAGGGCACCAAGGCGCTGGGCATCCCCGGCGATACCGCCTCCGGCGTCTATCACGCCAAGGATCTGGTCTATCACTACAACGGACTGCCGCCCTTCAGCCTGCGCGACTTCCCGCTGGGCGAGCGAGTGGCCATCATCGGGATCGGCAACGTCATGGTCGATATCGCGCACTGGCTGGTCCACGTCAAGCAGGTCAAAGAGGTGATCGCCGTGGCCCGCCGCGGCCCCTCTCAGCGCGCCTATACCGATATCGAGATCCAGGCCGTCTCCGCGAACTTCGATCCCGCCGCCTTGCGGCAGGAGTTGGAGCGCATTCGCCCGCAACTCGAAGCGGTCGAGGAAGAGATCGAAGCCACCTACACCCAGTTGACCAAACACCTGCACGTCAAACCCAAAGAGGGCGAGAGCCCGTCCCGGATGCTCTTTCGGTTTCTGAGCGCCCCGACCGAGGTGCTCTTCGATCAGCACGGAAAACTGCGCGCCCTGCGGGTCGAAAATACCGAACTGTTCAAAAAAGGCGAGGACCTCTCCGCCCGCGGCCGCGGCCACTTCGAGGAGTTGGAGGTCGACACCGTCATCTTCGCCATCGGCGACCGGGTCGACGAGACGCTCGGGCTCCCCTGCGGCGGCACCGAGTACGTCAAAAATCCCCTTCCCGATCCCGCCCATCCGGGCGACGAGGCCTATCAGGTCTTCGATCCGCTGACCGGCCAGGTCTGCCCCGGCATCTTCGTCATCGGCTGGTCGCGCAAGGCCTCCGACGGTCTGGTCGGCAAGGCCAAACAGGACGGCGAACGCGGAATCGTCGCCGTCAATCGCTACCTCGAAAAGCTCGCGCCCGGCTCCGCCGAAGATCTCAGCGAGAAGATCTCCACCCTCTGCCGAACGCTCAGATCGCGCGGCGTCCGTTACGTCAACTATCGCGAAATCCAAAAACTCGAGGCGGTCGAAAAGGAGGAGTCACAACGCCGCGGAGTCGAGTTCTTCAAATACAGCACCGATCCCGAGATGCTCAACGCCATCGAATCCCAACCCGACTGAGCGAGTTGAAAATCGAACCGCGAAAGACGCGAAATTGTCCGGCTTTCGCGTCTTTCGCGCCTTTCGCGGTTTCGAATAAAAATTTCAGCAACTCGCTTTTCAAGGTACTAGAATCTAATCCAACACTTTTGAGATATATCATATCCGGTAATTGACCTTTATCCCTCCAACCGTTAGACTTTGCCCACCAAAGGCTAGCTATAGATCACGGATCCAGGATAGTTAAAGACAACTTAAGCAACTCTGATCCTGGAGTAATTACAAGTCGGCGTTCATCAAACAAATTCATACAAGTAACCGGGCGGAAGCGGGATCGATCACGGAACGGATCCCGGCGTGCGCCCGAATCAATCATTTTCCCAACCTTTAGCCAACTATTTGGAGGAGAATCATGCGAGAGATCTCAATTAGTCATAGAGGCCATCGCAGGACCGCATCCGGATGGAGTCGGAACGCGCTCTGGATCGTGCTGATGACCGGCCTCGCGATCGGAGTGGCCGAGGCCCAGGTGCTCTACGGATCGCTGGTCGGCAACGTGGTCGATCAGAACGGGGCGGTCGTGCCCAACGCGACGGTCAGCATCAAGAACCAGGGGACGGGGCAGGTCCGCGAGACCACGACCAACGCCGCCGGTGAATACACGATTCCCAACATTCTGCCGGGCGTCTATGACGTGAAGGTGACCAAGCAGGACTTCAGCACCTTTTCGCAGACGGATTTGACGGTGACGGCCAACAACGTGGCCCGGGTCGAGGTGGTGATGAAGATCGGGAACGTGGCGGACGTGATCTCGGTGGCGGCCAACGCGACCGCCCTCCAGACCGAATCGGGGACCGTCAAGTCGGAGCTCAGCGGCCGCGAGATCAACGCGATGCCGCTGGCCGCTTACCGCAATTATCAATCATTACTCAATCTGGTCCCCGGCGCGACCCCCTCGAGATTTCAGAATGCCAACACCGACGCGCCCGAGCGCGCGTTGACGACCAACGTCAACGGCACGGCGCGCAACAACAACAACACCCGGATCGACGGGGCCACCAGCGTCAACATCTGGTTGCCGCACAATGCGGCCTATGTCCCGCCGTCGGAGTCGATCCAGGAGGTCAACATCGCGACCAACAATTTCGACGCCGAACAGGGGATGTCCGGAGGCGCCGCCATCCAGGTGATCACGAAGTCGGGCACCAATCAGATTCATGGCTCGGCCTTCGCCTATCACGACAACCATCTCTTCCAGGCCAAGAATCTCTTTCATCAGAATCAACTGGGCCCGAACAAACCCAAGAACCTGCGGACGATTCCCGGCGGCACCATCGGCGGGCCGATCGTCAAGGACAAGCTCTTCTACTTCGGCAGCTTCGAGGGGCTGCTGGAGCGCCTGATCCGTCAGAACACCTTCAACGTGCCGACGGCCGATCAGCGCGCGGGCAATTTCTCCAGGTACGCGAACACCGCGATCTACAATCCGTTCACCGGCAACCCGGATGGGACCGGGCGGACGAAGTTCGACAACAACATCATCCCGGCCGGCCTGATCAACCCGGTGGCCGCCAAGCTGCTGGCCCTGATCCCGCTGCCGAATATCCCCGGCGAGCAATCGGCCAACTATCTCAACTCCGCGCCCCAGACCATGGACCGTTACAACTACGACGTGAAGGTTAACTGGAACCGGAGCGAGCGACACCAGATCTGGGCCAAGTGGAGCCACATGGATGCCGCGGTCACGGGCCAGTTCCGGCTCGGCGCGGCGGGCGGCCTCTGCCTGTGCGATGGCGGCAGCGGCACGGGCGACACCTCCTCGCACGTCGGCACCATCGGCCATACCCTGACCCTGGGCAACAACTTCATCATCGACGGCAACTTCGCGATCACCAATCGCACCCAGCAGGTGACGGGGCCCGATTACGGCACCAATTTCGGTTCGGACGTGCTCGGAATCCCCGGGACCAACGGTCCGGACATTCGCCAGAGCGGCTTCCCTCAATTCATCATGGACGGCTATGAGACCCTGGGGAACGCCAACAACTGGTCCCCGCTCTTCCGCGATGAACGCAGCTACACCGGGACCACCAACCTCAACAAGCTCTATAAAAATCACGATCTGCGGTTCGGGATCGACATCATCCGCCATCAACTGAATCACTGGCAGCCCGAGATCGGCGTGGGTCCGCGCGGGGCCTTCACCTTCAGCGGAGCCGAGACGGCGCTGAATGGCGGAACCGTGCCGATCAATCAGTACAACCGGTTCGCGGCGTTTCTCCTGGGAACGCCGATCAACGTGCAGAAGAGCCTCCAGTACGAGGTCATGACCACTCGCGAATGGCAGACGGGCCTCTACTTCCGCGACCGCTGGCAGGTCAGCCGCAACCTGACCCTGACCCTGGGTCTGCGGTACGAGTTGTACCCGATCATGAAACGGGCGGATCGTGGCATCGAGCGGCTGGATCTGAACAGCCCGGTCCAGCTCGATCCCGTCACCGGCCTGCCCAACGGGAACATGCGGATGCTGATCGGCGACCGGGGCGACAACTCGAGTTCGCTCGATGTCGAATCGAGCAAGAAGCTCTTTGCGCCGCGCCTCGGATTCGCCTATCGCCTCGGCAACGAGACGGTGATCCGCGGCGGCTATGGGATGACCTACGACCCGATGCCGTTCGGCCGCCCCCTGCGCGGATTCTACCCCCTGACCATCGCCCAGACCTTCGTGGCCGACTACAATGGCCGCAACCTGACCTATTCGCCGTACGGGAGACTGGACGGCACCGGACAGTTGGACTCCACTTTCGGCTTGAACATCCCGCCCTTCAGCGGCCCCGATCTCAGCAGCGGCGTCGTCAACCTGCCGGGAACGGTGCAACAGCGCTCGCCCTATGCCGGAACGCTCCATCGCGGATACATTCAATCCTGGAACCTGTTCATCGAGCGGAAACTGTTCAACGACATCAAGGTCGAGGTCGGTTACGTCGGGACCCAGACCACCCACCAGTTGGCCGACCTGGAACTCAACGCCGCCGAGCCCAACGGGGCCCAACCGCTGGCCGTCAAATACGGCCGGACCGCCAGTACCCTGATGTGGGACGGTTTTCTCAGCGCCAACTATCACGCGTTGCAGGTGGCCTTCACTCGCCGGCTCTCGAACGGGTTGTTCATCAAGGGAGCCTATACCTATTCGGCCGCGATCAATATGACGGACGATACGGGTTGGGCCGGTCTCACCTTCAACTCACCGTCGGCGCTCTCGCGTAATCGGGCGCGGGCCGGTTATGACATTCCGCATAATTTCCAGACCGGCTTCGGTTACGAACTGCCGTTCGGCAAGGGCAAGAAGTGGGCGAGCCGGGGAGTGGCCGGGGCCATCGCCGGCGGATGGCAGGTCAACAGCATCTTCAGCTACTTCACGGGACGGCCGTTCACGGTCACCGCCTCCGGCGGCTCCCTGGCCGCCCCCAACGGCGGCTCCCAGACTCCGGACCAGATCCAGTCCGAGGTCAAGAAACTGGGCGGCATCGGACCCGGCGACCCGTACTACGATCCCAGCGCCTTCGCCGTCGTCACCGGACCCGGGAGATTCGGGACCACCGGACGCAACACGCTGCGCCAACCGGACTTCGCCAACCTGGACTTCTCGCTGGTGCGGGTCTTCCGGCTGAAGGAGCGATTGACCATGGACTTCCGGGTGGATGCGTTCAACTTCACCAACACTCCGCACTTCGTCGATGACGGAGTCGGCGGCAATCGGGTACAGGCCAACGTCTCGAACGCCAATCCCTTCACCATCACCAGCGCCAACGCCGATCAGCGGCAGTTCCGCTTCGGAATCCGGTTCGGATGGTGATGAGAACTTGATGCAATCATCAACGCGAAACACGCTAAATCCGCGAAAGATTGATGATTTAGCGTGTTTCGCGACCCATCCCCGGCCCGGCATTAAGCTCGGCTCATCCGCCGCCGGCCTGCCCGGAGAAATATCCCAAACGCCCTCTTCAACTTCCGTCTTTTTTGACGAGACCCCATTTTACTTACACACCATGGGCGGGTACTATTTTTATTTACCAACGGTCCTGGCAAACTTTCTCGTCGGTAAAACATCAGAAGTCCCCTTGCTTCTGTTCTATTCTGCACCTGCTGGGAGAATGCAGAGGTGGTGATTGAAATTAAATAAGGAGTTTTCGAATGAGGTATCAAACCAAGTCTTTCATCAAATTCAGTCTATTGAGCGCGATGATCTCGCTCGGACTGGTCGGCTGTTCTGCCACGAAAGCACCGGAGAGTAATCTTGTTGCTCAATCGACCCCTGCTCCGAGCCCCACTGTTGAAGCGACCCCGATCGTAGAAGACCTGACGCCGACCCCGGCTCCCGAAGTCGGCGCGGCTGGCGGAGGCGCGGCGCCCCGCTCCAACGTCGCTCCAGCCCCGCGCAAGAATGTTGCCCCGACCAGACCGGCCGCGCCTTCGGCTCCGGTCGAACCTCCCCGGCCCCGCACCTACACCATGCCGGCCGGAACCGAGATCGCGGTCTCCCTGGAGTCCGATCTTTCAACCAAGAAGAACAAGGTGGGTGATCATTTCACGGCCAGCCTGGCCAGCGCGCTCATGGACGGCGACACGGTGATCGCCAAAAGAGGCGCTCCGGTTGAAGGCGAGGTCACCGAATCCGATCAAGGCGGACGGGTTCAGGGCAAAGCGATCATGACCATCAAACTTCAGAGCCTGACCCTGGCCGACGGCCGCCGGGTCAACATCTCGACCAACTCTTACACCAAAGAGGCCAAGGCCTCGAAGGTCAAGGACGCGGCCAAGATCGGCGGCGGCGCCGGAATCGGCGCAGTGATCGGGGCGATTGCCGGCGGCGGTAAAGGCGCGGCGATCGGCGCGGCAGTCGGCGGCGGCGCCGGCACCGGCGCGGTGCTCGCCACCAGGGGAGACCCGGCCGTCATCTCGAGCGAATCGCAACTGAGCTTCAGGCTCACGTCCCCGGTGACCGTCAACCGGCGCTAAGTCAATAAATCGGCGGACCAACCGCGAAACACGCGGAAGAGGCGAAATGATCCAGCTTTCGCGTCTTCCGCGTGTTTCGCGGTTTGAATCCAGATTTTGTACTCAATCCCGGCCGCGCCGCGTCAGACGCGGATCCAGCGCTTCGGCCTTGCGCAGCATCTCTTTGGCGGCCGCCGCCTGCCCTTTCTTCTTCAACGCCAGGCTCCAGCGATAATAGGCTTCGGCATAACTCGGATCGAGTTTAACGGCGGTCTCGAAGCGTTCGATCGCCTCGCTCACCTTGCCTTCGTTCAATCGTTGCACCCCCAGGTTGGTGACGACGGCGGCGGCGTCCCGGTCCTGCCGGGCCTTGATCAAACGGGCGGCCTCCTGTAACTCCGCGCGGGCGGCTTCGTGCTCCCCCTTCTGCCGGAGGGCGGCGCCGAGCGCGTTATGGGGCTCCGGAGAGGCCGGGGCCAGCTTGATCGCCTCGCGAAATTCGGAGATCGCCGCCGCGGTCTCTCCCAGCGATTGCAGGGACTGGCCGAGTGTGTGATGCGCCTCGGCATCGCCGGGGCTCGACTTCACGGCGGCTTCCAATTCGACTCGGGCCTCGGCCGGTTTTCCCTGCTGCAGCAGGATCTGACCCAGGGTCAGATGGGCATCGGTAAAATCGGGCTGCAGTTCCAGGCACTGCCGCAAGCTCTCGATCGCCTTCGCCTGATCGTCGTTCCGCCGGTGAGCGAGCGCCAGGTTGTAGTACGCGGCCGCCACCTGCGGCAGCTCCGGCTTCAGTTCGATCAGTTTTTGAAAACTCTCGATCGCCCCGGCGACGTCGCCTTTCTGCATCTGCGCCAACCCCAGGTTGAGGCGGGCGGTGGCCTGCTCCTCGTCGAGTTCGATCGACCTCACAAACTCCGCGATCGCGTCATCGTACCGGCGGAGCTTGAGCAGCGAGAGCCCCAGGTTGTTTCGCGCCTCGATCAGATTGGGATTGAGTTTGAGGGCCTGCTGCAAGACGGCCAGCGACTCCTCGAGCTCTCCGCCCTCGCGCAGGGCGATCCCCAGGCTGGTCGAGGCCTCGCCCGATTGCGGTTTGAGTTTCACCGCGCGACGCAGCAGTCCGGCGGCCTCCACCGCCGCTCCCTCTCCGCCCCGGCGGAGCAAGGCGGTCCCCAACGCCTGCAGCGCGTCGAAATTATCGGCTCGCAACTTGACGGCGACTCGCAGGGACTGGATGGCGCCATCGAGATCGTTGGAGAGCAAACGGCCGAGCCCCAGGTAGTAGTGGGCCTCGGCCAAGTCCGGTTTGAGTTTGACCGCCTGCTCGAACTCCGCGAGCGATCCCTTGAGGTCGCCCATCTGCCCGAGAATGAACCCCAGGTTGGTGTGAATCTCCACCGAATCGGGGTTGACCTGCAGCGCGCTCCGGAACTCGGCCACGGCCTCATCCAGCCGCTGCTGCCGATTCAGGATCGAACCGATCGAGACCCGCAGCTCGACATCCTTGGGATTCAATTCCGAGGCCCGGCGAAAGGCCTTGAGCGCTTCGTCGAAGTCGCCCCTCTTCTCCAGGGCGATCCCGAGGTTGGTCCAACCCGGGAGATAGTCGGGCTTGATCGCCACCGCCTCGCGAAATTGGGCGATGGCCGGATCCAGTTGCCCGCTCTGCCCGAGGGCCAGGCCCAGGGCGTTTCGCGCCTCCACGTTGCGCGGATCGCTCTTGACCGCCGCCTTCAGTTTCTGAAGCGTCGCCGGCGATGGCCGGCGCGCCGGCCCGGAACCCGCGCTCTTTCTCTGCTGAGCGGCCACGGCGATCCCGGTCCAGCAGAGTAAGAAAACGATAACCAATTGTTGAAGTCTGCCCATAACTGCCCTGTTAACAAAATCGGTTTGCAAACCGCGAAACACGCGCCCCCCCGAAAGATCGTGACCCGGAATAAAAAAACGCGGTAACGGAATAATCGGCGAGTAGCATAATATAGACATGTCATGACACAAAGAAGGCATCTCCCATTCTGGCCTATTTTCCTGCTCCTGCTCTCGCCCGCGCTCGCCCAACCGGGCCCCTCGGAAGCGCCCGACGTCTACCGCCAAAAGATCCGCCGGTTCTATCCGGCCGAGGAGTTCATTCGATCGACACAAGGCCGCGTCGAGATCGAGCGCCGCGTGAATCGGGGCGGGCCGAACGAGCCCGGCGAGGCGGAAGAGGCGCCGTTATCGAACGCCGGCGGCCGCTGCCGAGTGACGGTGCGAGCCAGGGCGGGAAGCGCCCTCTGGCTGGGCACCAGTTGCGGCGCGCTGCGGGCCACGGCCCCGGACCAGCGCACGCTCGAATATTTCGCCGGCCAACGCTGGCTTCCCGACGATCAGGTCTCGGGGATCGGGTTCGAGCAGAACGGGGAGGTCATCTGGATCGAGACGCCCAAAGGTTACAGCCGGATCGAGTATCGACCGATGACGCTCGCCGAAAAAGCCCGCGCCTTTGAAGAGCGAATCCGCGCGCGCCACGTTCGGCACGGCCTGACGGCGAGTTCCCGCCTGCGCGTTCCCGGCGACCTCTCCGGCAACCGGACCATCTCGGACGACAACGACGGCCTGTGGACGGCGATCTACGTCGCGGCCGAATGTTTTCGCTACCGGGTGACGGGCGCCCCGGAGGCTCGCGAGTACGCGCGTCAGGGAATGCAGGCGATCATGCGGCTCGAAGAGATCACGGGCCTTCCCGGATTCCCCGCTCGCTCGTTCATCGAGATCGGGCGCGACGACCAACCCGACGACGGCGAATGGCACACGACGCCCGACGGCCGATGGCGCTGGAAAGGCGACACCAGTTCGGACGAGATCACCGGCCACTACTTCGTCTATCCGATCTATTACGACCTCGTCGCCGACGAGTCCGAGAAGCGGCAGCTTCGCGCAGTCCTGACTCGAATCACCAGCCACATCGTCGACCACCAGTATCAACTGATCGACCTCGACGGCCAACGCACGGCCTGGGGCTGGTGGAGGCCGGACCTGGTGCTGGACGATCCGGATGAGACGGGACTGCGGGCCTTACAGATCCTCTCGCATCTGCGGGTGGCGATTCACGTCACCGGAGAGGCCAAATTCCAGGCCGCCTACGACGAATTGATCGACAAGCACCGCTACCACCTGTTGACTCGCAACCAGAAGATCAACATCCCGACCAAGACCAATCATTCGGACGATGAGCTGGCGTTTCTCTCCTACTACCCCCTGCTGCTCTACGAGAAGGACCCGCGATTGCGGGAGGTCTATCTGCAGAGTCTGCAACGAAGCTGGCTGATCGAGCGCCCCGAGCGCAATCCGTTATGGAACTTCATCTACGCCGCGGGCACCGGCGCCCGCGAGTACGATCGCGAGGATTCGATCCGCACGCTCCGGGAGATTCCGATGGATCTGATCTCCTGGACGGTCCGGAACTCCCGGCGCCCCGATCTGGATCCCCGGCTGATCGAATCGAGGCCGGACCGTTTCGGCAACCGGCAATCCCTGATCGTGCTGCCGTACGATGAGCTGCCGATCATGAAATGGAACGGCAATCCGTATCGTCTCGACGGCGGCGACGACGGCCGCACTGAAGACGACGGGGCGTTCTTCCTCTTGCCGTACTGGATGGGGCGCTATCACCGGCTGATCGGTGAGTGAGGCGGCGTTTTACATGAGGAGATCGATCGGGACTTCGGTGACGGCCGACTCCTGAATCGTGAAGGCCCGCATCTCGATCCGGGGCTCGACCACGATGATCAGGTAGAAGGCCTGCGGATAGTATGCCAGTTCGATATCGGACGGTGAAGGATAGGCCGGGCCTTGCGGATGTGAATGGTAGATCGCAATCAACTCTTCGGAGACGGCCCGCATCTGCCGCGTGGCCTCGAAGATGTCATCCGGCGCCGCAAAGTATCGCGTCTCCGGTTGCGGCGACCGGTTCTCCAGCGGATAGCGATGGTGGACGACCAGATCGCGGCCGCCCAGCAGACCGCAACATTCCCACGGCTGTTCCCGGCAGGCCTGATCGATCATGTCATTGAAGATCTGACGCGGCATCTTGAGTGAGATGTCGTCCATAGCATCCATAGCCGGAGGATTATAGCGTTGACAGACACTTTCAGTCTGTCCTAGACTGCCCCGCACATTAAGAGGTTCAATTGTTTTCAGCATCAGGTTCGGCCTTAATTCAACGTATCAGGAGAAAAGATCATGGCTGACGACCAAAACGCCAATTATCGATTCAATACGCTGGCCGTCCACGGCGGCCAGTCCCCAGACCCAACGACGCACGCGAGGGCCGTGCCCATCTATCAGACCACTTCCTACACTTTCGACGATGCCGACCAGGCGGCCCGCTTGTTCGCGCTGCAGGAGTTCGGCAACATCTATACTCGAATCATGAACCCGACCACCGATGTCCTGGAGAAACGCCTGGCCGCGCTCGAAGGCGGAGCGGCAGCCTTGGCTCTGGGGTCGGGACAGGCGGCCGAGACTCTGACCATCTTAACCCTCGCCAATGCCGGTGACGAGATCATCTCGACCACTTCGCTCTACGGCGGCACCTATAATCTTTTCCATTATACGTTGCCGAAGCTCGGGATCACGGTGCGTTTCGTCGACGCCGAGGACGAAGCCGGCCTGCGAGCGGCAATTAATGATAAGACCAAAGCGGTCTATACCGAGACCGTCGGCAATCCGAAACTCGATATCATGGATATCGAAAAGATGGCCAAGATCTCCCACGATCACGGTCTGCCGCTGATCATCGATAATACCACGCCCTCTCCGGCCCTCTGCCGTCCGATCGAGCATGGAGCCGATATTGTGGTCCATTCGCTGACCAAATTCATCGGCGGCCACGGGACGTCGATCGGCGGCGCGATCGTCGATGCCGGCCGATTCGACTGGAAAGCGTCGGGGCGGTTCCCGGACTTCACGACGCCCGACCCGTCATACCACGGCGTGGTCTTCACCGACGCCTTCGGGCCGCTCGCCTTCATCTTGAAGGTCCGGGTCCAGGCCCTGCGCGACATCGGCGCCTCGCTCTCGCCGTTCAATGCGTTCCTCTTCCTGCAAGGAACCGAGACCCTGCATCTGCGGATGGAACGGCATTCCGAGAACGCCCTGGGAGCGGCCAAATTTCTGCAGAACCACCCACAGGTCGAATGGGTCAACTATCCCGGCCTCGAATCGAGCCCCTACTATGCCCGGACGCAAAAATATATGCCGACCGGAGCCGGGGCGCTCATCACCTTCGGCATCCGCGGCGGTCTGGAAGCGGGCAAAAAATTTATCAATTCGGTCAAGCTCTTTAGCCTGCTCGCCAATATCGGGGATGTGAAATCGCTCGTCATTCATCCGGCCTCCACCACCCATTCACAGCTCACCGAGGAAGAGCAGGCGACGACCGGTGTAACTCCCGGGCTGGTGCGGCTGTCGGTCGGAATCGAGGATCTCCAGGACATTATCGCCGATCTCGACCAGGCATTGAAGAAATAAGTCTGGAGAGGTCTAGAAAAGTCTAGAGAAGTCTAGAGAAGTCGGGAAGCTCAGAGATCCCGGCTTCTCTAGACTTCCATCTTCCGAATGCGCGAGTTTCCTGGTTTCTCTAGACCTCCTTAGACTTCCTCTGACTGCTCTAGACTGCTCTAGACTTTTCCAGACTTTTCCAGACTATATTATGGTCTTTCCCACCCTCGAAGAGGATCTCGTTTTCGCTCAAGACCGCCCGTTCGAACTGTTCTCAGGTGGGGCCCTCCAACCCATCCGGCTGCGCTATGCCCGCTATGGTGAATTGAACGAGCAACGCGACAACGCCATTCTGGTCTGCCATGCCCTGTCGGGCACGGCCCGGGTCGGTGATTGGTGGCCGCAGTTGTTCGGAGAGGGGGGAGTCTTCGATCTGACTCGCGACTGTGTGATCGGCATCAACGTCATCGGGTCGTGTTATGGATCGACCGGGCCGCCGGACCCCAATCCGGCGACCAACCGGGCCTACGGCGCCGATTTTCCCCTGGTCACGGTGCGAGATTGGGTCAGCTCGCAGGCCCTGATCCTCGATCATCTGGGGATCGGGAAGCTCCGGGCGGTGATCGGCGGCTCCGTCGGTGGAATGCAGGCGATCCAATGGGCGATCGATCATCCGGAGCGGGTCCGCACCTGCATCGGGATCGGCGCCGCGCCGTTAGGCACGATGGGATTGGCGTTGAACCACCTTCAACGCCAGGCGATCATGAGCGACGCCAACTGGCGGGAGGGCCAATACTACGATCAGACGCCGCCGAGCTCCGGGCTGGCCCTGGCGCGGGCCCTGGCCATGATCTCTTACAAATCGGACCATCTCTTCACCGAACGCTTTGCGCGAAACCCCAATCGTAACGGCGAAGTGCCGCAGAGGTCCCTGAACGAACGGTACGACGTGGGCGGCTACCTCGATTATCAGGGAGCGCTCTTCACCCGCCGCTTCGACGCCAACTCTTATCTGCTCATCACCAAGGCCATGGACAACTTCGATCCGGCGGCCGGCTATTCGTCGGAACTCGCAGCGCTGCAACGGATTAGAGCCCGGGTCCTGCTGGTCGGCATCTCCTCGGACTGGCTCTTCCCCGCCCCCGACGTCCAGACCCTCAGCGAACGGATGCGCGCGGCCGGGGCCGAGGCCGAATATGCCGAACTCCAATCAGCTCACGGCCATGATGGATTTTTGGCGGAACCCGAGAAACTCGCCCCCTTCCTGCAAAGAGCACTTTTGTGAGCGTCCACCCACTTTCGCGCCAAACCACTCTTGACGAGACATGTCGGGACAGGTAACATTGCGTTTTGTTTTTGATTCAACTGTGGCGGGTATAGCTCAGTTGGTTAGAGCGCCAGATTGTGGCTCTGGAGGCCGTGGGTTCGAGACCCACTACCCGCCCCATCCAGCTTCATCGCACCCCAGATCATCCTCTCATTCATCGATCTCCTCCGACCGCCGTCAGTTGGCCCTCGACCGACGACTCTCCGGCTCGGCGTTCAGTACCTTTCGCGCCGGTAGTAACTTCCGAAACCCGCCACGAAAGTAAGGTTGTCTACATTACTTGCCACGTTATCGATAACCAGGCGCCGCATAGTACCTAGCTTCCAGGTACCTACCGGAATCATAGGGTTATCGATTACTACCTGGAGAGGTATTTCCCTGAAATAACTAAGATTTAACCTTTCGATAAAGAGACCTTAACAAGAACCCGGTAAGCTAGGCATCGTTGATTGGCGGCCCCATCGAAATTAAAGCTCCGCATTGTTTCCAGTCTTTTTGACATTTATTGTCACTACCGGTAAATTCTCTGCAGTAATAACGATCATCATAAATCGCGAGCTTCAGGCTATAAGTTGTATGGATCACCCAATGATGTTTATAGGTTACTATATTCATATCATTCATCCGCCATTGGGTGTTCTTTACAGCTTATAGCCTGATACAAGCTACTCGTTGGTCGTCCCGGGTGGTACCCCGGGCTGGTACTTTGATGTTACATCCCGAGAGCCTCTCGACCGACGCCGGACGACCGGACCGGCGATCGAACCGCCCACCGAATCGGACAATTGACAAACTCCCGGCTTTCCCGTAGCATTTTGAATTGCCTAAGAAAGAGAGAGAAAAATCTGATGGATTGGAGCGCCGGATTGTGGCTCTACAGGCCGAAGGTTTGCGACTCGGCATCCGCCCCATCCTCATGAAATTAGTTTTCTCCCGCCGGTTATTCATCTTCATCACCATCGTATAGACGAGTTGTCTTCGAAATCGGGTAGCGGAGCCTGATGCTCACCTTGAGCCGTCATTCCCCGCCTGGCCCACACTCGAGTAATCAGAGAAGGAGCGTCCATGGCCGAAGAGAATAAGAAACGACTAAAACTGTCGGATGCCTGGCGGGATGCCAGGGAGTTGATCACCGCCAATCGTGCGCGGCTCGCATTGGGCGGCGTGCTCATGCTGATCAACCGTGGGGTGGGACTGGTGCTGCCGGCCTCCTCGAAATTCATCATCGATGAGGTGGTCCTCCACCAAAAGACCTGGCTGCTCTGGCCGATCGCGCTGGCCGCCGGAGCGGCGACGCTGGTTCAAGCCATCACGTCGTTCGCGCTCTCCCAGGTGCTCGGCGTGGCGGCGCAGCGGGCCATTACCGACATGAGAAAGAGAGTGCAGGCGCACGTCGAGCGGTTGCCGACCAGCTACTTCGATTCGATGCAGACCGGTAAACTGATCTCGCGGATCATGACGGATGCCGAAGGGGTCCGGAACCTGGTCGGCAGCGGGCTCGTGCAACTGATCGGCAGCATGTTGACGGCCCTGGTCTCCCTGGTCGTCCTGTTCTATCTCAACTGGCGGCTGACCGGGCTCACGATCATCGTCCTGGCGGCCTTCGGGGGAGGACTGGCCTATGCCTTCAGTAAGCTGCGTCCGCTCTTCCGCGAACGCGGAGAGATTTACAGTCAGATCACGGGACGCCTGGCGGAGTCGCTCGGCGGCATCCGGATCGTCAAAGCCTATACCGCGGAGAAACGTGAAGAGATCGTCTTCGCCCGCGGAGCCCATCGCTTCTTCCGCAACGTGAAAGTATCCATGACCGGCGTCTCGGCCATCACCGCCTTCTCTTCGGTGATCGTCGGGGCCGTCGGGGTGGTCATGATTCTGGTCGGCGGCAGTTCCGTGATCGGGGGCCGGATGACGCTGGGCGAGCTCTTCATGTACGTCTTCTTCACCGGGCTGCTGGCCCTGCCGGTCATCGAGCTCGCGGCCATCGGGACTCAGATCACCGAAGCCTTCGCGGGGCTCGATCGCATCCGCGAGATCATGAATCTCCCGACCGAAGACGAACAGGACTCCGCCAAAGAGGCGCTGAGCTCCATCGAGGGGGCCATCCAATTCGAGGAGGTCTGGTTCGAATACGCGGCGGGGACCCCGGTCCTGAAGAACGTCTCATTCGAGGCCCCGGCCGGCTCCACCACCGCGCTGGTGGGTTCCAGCGGGTCCGGCAAGAGCACCCTGATCAGCCTGGTCATGAACTTCAATCGCCCGCTCTCGGGCCGGGTCCGAATCGACGGCCGGGATCTGAGCGCGATCAAGCTCCGCGATTACCGCAGGCATCTCGGCGTCGTGCTCCAGGACAATTTTCTCTTCGACGGCACGATCGCCGAAAATATCAGCTTCTCCAAACCGCATGCGACCCGGGAGGAGATTCTCACCGTCAGCCGCCTCGCCCATTGCCACGAGTTCATCGACGGTTTCGAGAATAAGTACGAGACGATCGTCGGCGAACGCGGGGTCAAACTCTCCGGCGGCCAGCGCCAGCGAATCGCGATCGCTCGCGCCTTGCTGGCCAATCCGAAGATTCTGATCCTGGACGAAGCCACCTCGAGCCTCGACAGCGAGAGCGAAGCGCTGATTCAGGAAGGGTTACGATCGCTGCGCGAGGGGCGCACGACCTTCGTCATCGCGCACCGCCTGTCGACGATTCGCAGCGCGGATCAGATCCTGGTGCTGGAAGGCGGCGAGATCGTGGAACGCGGTTCACACCGGGAGCTGCTGGCCGCCGACGGACGTTACAAGCAGCTCTACGACAAACAGTACAAATTCGAGCGCGATCAATTCATCAATCCCGGCGAAGATTTCACGCCCGAGCTGCCGAAAGTCGAGATCCAGCAGAAGGCCCCGGCGCCCCGATTAACCGGGATCACCAGTTGATCCGAAACTATCGGGTCAACCGGTTGAGCGACAGCGAGTAGGCGCCGGCGGCGTTTGACGCAAAAGGCGTGGCGAGGATGAGATAGACGGCGGATCCATCCAGCCGCGCCTCGACCTTGGCGTTCCGGTCTCCTCCCCGGTTGTCGTCGAAGGTGAAGTAAAAGTTGTCGTTGCTCTGAAGCAGCAGGAGCGAGTCGAACGCCGCCGAACGCATGTCGATCTGCACCTCGTCATCGTCGTTGCCGACGAACCAATAGACATCCAGCGGATCCCCGGCCGAGGTTTGAAGGTCGCCGGCGGCAATCGTCGCCTCGTTGACGTTCTGCCCGTAGTTCAGTTGAGTGGCATTGATCGTCCGGAGATTCAGCGTGTAGTCGCCGACGCCGACCGATTGCAGATCGGAGCTGGTCGCGAAGAGCACGTACCGCCCCGGCGTCTGCAGAACGTAGATCAACAAGGAATTGCCGTTGACGAACCGAGCGTCGCCCATTCCGCCCAGATCGTCGTCAGATCCGATCTGGTTGAGGGTGAGCCCGTCGCCGCCCTGCAGATTGTAGAGAGCCAGTCCGGCATTGAATTGCGAGGACCGCAGATCGATGGCGATGGCCGTGTTGGGAGCGGTGGTCGTGAATTCGAAAGCGTCGAGAAAATAGACCTGCCCGGAGCAGGCGAACTGCAATTGATCGTCGGGGCTCAGTTGGCCGGTCCTGGTCTCATCGAAGTTGATCGGCGTGACCTTGACCGGAGGGACCTCTCCGCCGATCTTGACCGTCACCGTGTTGGACCGGTGCTGATCGGTAGTCAGAACCACCTCGACCTCGTTCACACAACTGCCCTGACCGTTGATTCCGGACAGTTCGGGAGGGATCACCACATTGATCTGTTCGAGGCCGGCAAACTCGGGCGTCGGCCCGGCGAACAGAATTCGCGCCGGAACGCCCTGAATGGTCACCGTCACCGATTCGGCCACTCCATTCGCGTCGTGCGCCTCGGCGGTCGGGGTGTCGCGCACGCCCGTCGCATAGAGGACCAGAATGTTGGGATGATCTTTCGTGCCCGCGCCGAGTTCGCGGGCGCTGCCGTCCGGGTTGTCGGCCCGTTCGAAATTGGCTCCGTCGAGAGTGGTGAGGGCGGCCGCGACTCCGCGCCCGTCGGCCTTCTTGGAGAAGAGACCCGGGGCGGCTCGCACCAGGTTGATGGTGCCGACCGTCGTGGTCTGGTCGGAGTTGGTCACCACCACCGTGGCCATGCCGTCGGGGAGGTCCGGCGGAATCAGAAAGTTGATCTGCAACGGTGAGACCAGAAAGAGGCCGGCGGCCACGTTGTTGACCGTCACGCTGACCCCTCCGAGCGTCGCGGGCAGCGGTTGCGCGTCGGCGGAATACGACTGATTATTTTCGGTGGTGAAGAGCCCGAAGGCCGCGCCGATGGAGTCCGGCGCCAGGGCCCGATTGCTCGAGCCGTCAAAACTCGCGGCATTGACGACGGTCATGGCCGCCTGCCCTGAAACGGGAGCGTCCCAACTGGAGGGGCGGATGATCGCCGTCATCAGAAACAGGGTGATGAAGAGAGACGGACGGATAGTCGTACGGATGAGGATTGATACAACTTTCATGATTTTTTCAAAGATCGGGAATGGTCGTTTCGACCAATGAACACACACCTATTCAGGCTGTGAAACGCAGTGCCCCTCAGCAGAAGAGCCGGTGGTATGTGGAATGATGGAAGGGTAAGAAATTCCGACGCCCCAATCTACCTGTCGGGTCCGCATCCGTCAAGCAGATTAATGTGGGGCCCCTAATCATCTCAAATCTCAAATACTGAGAGGGGTGCGAACCTGAGTTCCAGGCTCGCACCCCTCTCGTTTGATCCCACCTGATCGATATCGATTATTGACTGATCAGGACGGTGGGCAGGTTGGAGATTCGGCCATCGACGGTCATCGTGATCGGGACGGTCCCGGCTCCCGCCAATTGCGGCGGAATCATCACGTTGACCTGTTCGACTCCCGAGAGGCCCGGCGCCGGACCGGCAAAGGTGACCGTGGCCGGAGCGTTTCCGATCATGATCGTGACCGCTTCGGCGACGCCGTTGCCGTCACCCGGAATGGCCGCCGGAGCCAAGCTGATCCCGGTCGTGTAGAGAACCAGGAAGTTCGGGGTGGCAGCCGTCCCGGCGCTGATTCCGCGGGCGCTACCATCCGGGTTGATGGTCGATTGGAAGGTGACCCCGTCGGTCGTGGTGAGCGCGGCGGCCGTTCCCGATCCGCTGCCGTTGGCCGTGAAGATTCCAACCGCGGAACGAACCAGCGCCGTGGTCCCCATGTTGATCGAACCGTCCGAGTTGTTGACCACCATGGTCGCCGTCCCCAGGCTCTGGGGAGCGGTCCCGAGGATCGCGGTCGCCGGCATCATCAGGTTGATCTGGGTTGGAGTGACGGCCAGCAACTGAGCGTTCATGCCGTTCACCGTCACGCTGACCCCGCCCAGCGAGACCGGAAGCGGCTGGCTGTTGGCGATGAACGTCTGGCCGTTATTGGTCAGGAACTGCCCGAAGATCGAGACCAGCGAACTGGGCGCGACCCCCGCCGTGCTGAAACTGGCGGCGTTGGTGGCGGCCAGGGTCCGAACCGGCTGCACGACGCCGGACGGAGCATTGACGATCGCGATTCCGCGAATCTGCTCGCCGCCGCCGATGCTGCCGACCAACGTGGCCGCGCCGGTGATCAGATCGATCCGGTAGAGTTGCGAGATTCCGCCGGTCGTAAATGAACCGTAGGCCCGGTTGGTGAAGTTCGCGATATCGAACGAATCGACGCTGTCCACCGTGACGCCGAGCGACCCGATGGTGAAGAGAGTCCCCAGGTTCGGTGAGACCGGCGCCCCACCCGGCGATCCCTGGCGGACCAGAGTGCCGTAGTTGGAATCCAACCCGTAGAGCGTGGTCGAGGTCGTTCCCGCGAACGAGTCGTTGTAAGCCGCCGCGACCACCGAAGCCGGCTGAGTGGCGCGAACATCGGTCGCCGCGTAAGCCAGCCCGCCGTCGGTCGCCGTCAAGGTGCCGTCATTGGGATTGAGCCGCAGGTCCTGACCGGTGTTGCTGACGACCCGGATCCGGTCGGGGATCGCATTGAAATCGACTCCGAACTGGGTTCCCGCCAACGTCGTGGCCGGATTCGCCCCCACCGCCGTCGCCGCGCCGGTCGTCAGATTGACCGTATAGACGCGACCGTTGCTGTCCAGGGCGTAAGCCTGACCGTTGGCCGGACGGAAATCGAAGCCCACGGCGTTACCGCTCAACCCGCTGATCTGGACACTGCTCAAGATCACGCCCGGTTGAGTGGAGTTGAAACTGATCAGCCGGTTGCTGGCCGTCACCGCATAGATGCTCTCGACGCGGGGGACGATCGTGATGTCGGTCAGCGTCTCGCCGCCGCCGATCATGCCGACCATGGTGGCCACGCCGGTGTTGAGGTTGATCGTGTAGAGATTCGAGGTCGCCGACCCGTTCGGGGTCATCGCCGCGAAGGCCGCGTTCGTGAACGGCGCAATCTCAAACCCGATATTGCCGACCGCATCGACGCCGAGGTTGCCGACCGTGCTCATGACCCCGGTGTTCGGAGAGATCGGAGTCCCGCCGAGCGAACCCTGGAGCACCAACGTGTTCAGATTGACGTCGATGCCGTAGAGCGAGGTCGAGGTCGCGCCGGCGATGTTGTTGGTATAGGCCGCGGCCACGACACTCGGAGTGGCCTGAGCGTTCGGATCCCCCTGCACGTAGATGAGCGGGGAGTCGACACCGGCGATCTGCCCGGTCGACATGTTGAGCCTTAAGTTCTGCCGGTTGCTGTTGACCAGACGCATCCGATCCACCACCGGGTTGACGTCCAAACCGGTCTGCAGACCGAAGACCGGGACGGTCAACTGAATGCCGATCGGCGTCGCCGTGCCGGTGACCGGATTGATCGTGACCATCCGGCTGATGCTGGTGACCCCGTAGATCTTCTGATCGGACGGACGGTACTCGATCCCCAGGAGCGCTTCGCCCTGGATCAGACCGGTGACCGGAACCTTGCTGGCGAGCGTGCCCGGCATCCCGCTGCTGAAGTTGATCAGGTTGTTGCCGGAGGTCAGCCCGACGATTCTCTCGACTCGCAGAAC
>DATEFT010000351.1:0-8656 GCA_035280505.1 Blastocatellia bacterium
TCGCCCGTCGCCACCTGCTTGAGTCCGGCGATCGCCACGATCTCTCCCGCAAAGGCCTCATCCACGTCCTCGCGTTTGTTGGCGTGCATCTTCAGGATGCGGCCCACTCGCTCCTTGCTGTCCTTGGTCGAGTTGTAGACGTGAGAACCGGCCTTGAGCGTCCCGGAGTAGATCCGGGTGAACGAGAGTTGCCCGACGTGTTTATCGGCCATGATCTTGAAGACCAGCGCCGAGAACGGCTCCTTATCGCTGGCCTGCCGTGTGACCTCCTCGCCCTTTCGGTCGATCCCTTGAACCGCCGGGATGTCGAGCGGCGAGGGCATATAATCGGTCACGGCATCGAGGAGCGTTTGAACGCCTTTGTTCTTGAAGGCCGTCCCGCAGACCACCGGCACCAGTTTGATGGCGATGCATCCGCGCCGGAGAGCCGCGCGAATGTCGGCCTCCCCGATCTCCTGACCTTCGAGGTACTTTTCGGCGATGACGTCGTCGGCGTCCGCGATCGCCTCGATCATCTTATCCCGCGCATCGGCGGCCTCGTCCTTGAGATTGGCGGGAACCTCTTCCACCGTGAATTCGGATCCCTTGGTCTCATCGCGCCAGACGATCGCCTGCATCTTGATCAGATCGATGATCCCCTTGAACTGATCCTCGGCGCCGATCGGCATCTGAATGCAGACCGGGTTGGCCGAGAGCCGGGTTCGGATCGTATCGACCGCGTGATAGAAGTCCGCACCTGGCCGATCCATCTTGTTGATGAAGGCGATGCGGGGAACGTTATATTTATCGGCCTGGCGCCAGACCGTCTCCGATTGCGGCTGAACTCCAGCCACGGCGTCGAAGACCGCGACGGCCCCGTCGAGCACCCGCAGGCTGCGTTCCACCTCGATGGTGAAATCGACGTGCCCGGGAGTGTCGATGATGTTGATCCGATATTCCTCACCGTCCCGTTTCCAGAAACAGGTGGTGGCGGCCGATGTGATGGTAATGCCGCGCTCTTGCTCTTGCGGCATCCAGTCCATGGTCGCGGTTCCCTCGTGAACTTCTCCTATCTTGTAAGAGACGCCCGTGTAGTAGAGGATCCGCTCGGTAGTCGTCGTTTTACCCGCATCGATGTGAGCCATGATGCCGATGTTGCGGAACCTGTTCAAAGGTGCTTGTCTTGCCATACCGCCCTACCAAATAAATAAAAAAGAAAAGGTTTAAATCACTACACTTGGCGCCTAGTCCTTCGACTCAGCCTGAATTACCGTCAATCGTTACGCTGCTCTCCGGCTGATCGATCTCACCACCTGTAATGCGCGAAGGCCTTGTTGGCTTCAGCCATGCGATGGACATCTTCGCGTTTCTTGATTGAGTTGCCTTTGTTCGAGGCGGCATCCAGAATCTCCGCCGCCAATTTGTCGATCATGGTCTTCTCACCGCGATCGCGCGCGTAGCTGACCAGCCACCGCATGGCCAACGCCACCCGGCGCGTCGCACTGACCTCCACCGGAACCTGATAGTTGGCTCCGCCGACGCGCTTGGATTTGACCTCAACCTTCGGCTGCAGGTTCTCAATCGCCTTCTTGAAGACCTTGAGCGGGTCTTCCTGGGAACGATCTTTAATCTTGTCCAGGGCTTTGTAGATGATCCCCTCCGCGGTCGACTTCTTGCCATCCCACATCATCGTGTTGATGAACTTGGCGATGAGCGGGCTGTTATAGACCGGATCGGGTAGAATCTCGCGCTTGGGAATTTCTCTTCTTCTCGGCATCGCTCTTTATGATCTCTATTGGAAATTACTTCTTGCCGCCTGGCTTACCACCCGGCTTGCCGCCCTTGGCCGCGCCTGGCGCCGTCTCTTTCGGACGCTTGGCTCCGTACTTCGAGCGCCCCTGTTTGCGATTCGCCACGCCCACTGAATCGAGCGTCCCACGCACGATGTGATAACGCACGCCCGGTAAGTCCTTGACCCTGCCACCCCGCACGAGCACGATCGAGTGTTCCTGCAAGTTATGACCGATGCCGGGAATGTAGGAGGTGACTTCAATTCCATTGGTCAAACGCACCCGCGCGATCTTGCGCAGCGCCGAATTCGGCTTCTTCGGCGTCTGGGTCTTGACCTGCACACACACTCCACGCCGCTGCGGACATGACTGCAGCGCCGGACTGGAGGTCTTGTACTTAACTCGCTTGCGCCCTTTTCGCACTAATTGGTTAATAGTCGGCATATTTGCTCACACAGCTACAGACAATTCTCGGAGTGGCGCGCACGGCACCGCGTCAGGCCGCCTGTCATCCTGAGATCCACGGAAGATCGGCAGATCGACCGTTGATCGTCGGCGACAAGCCGCTTGCCCCCTCCGAGAGGACATTTAATACCGGGGAAAATGCCTCAATGGGCATTTATACCAGCAAAACAGGAATGGTGATTTATGGGATGTCCGCGAAAGCGTGCAGATATGGCGTCCCAAATCGCCGAGTTTTTCTGTGGCGTGGTGTCTTTGAAGATAGTCGCCTCAGTCCGCCCAATCTGGTGGACCGGCAACCTCAATGGGGAATCCCTTCAACCTCAGATCCCTGCTTCGCGCAGTTCCCTGCTTCGAAGGAATCGCAACGCCACAATACATTCTCAATTGGTTCGCCAGGCAGAACTATTAGCCAGACCTAACGTAAAATCGCTACCTCTAAACTACTACTTCTTACTTCTGACGACCACGGCAGTACCTCTGCACCAAGAGACCCGCGAGTACTGCCTTTCTTGCGAAAATCATTCCTCACAAAGTCCGGCATTGTATGTGTCAAAATATGCCGTGTCAAGTATTATGCCAAACAATAATGGTGTTTCTACAATTTTTTCCGGATTTGACCGAAGTAAGGCGACCTCTGACCATGGATCGATCTATTATTAACCAGTATTGATCGGACTATCGGGTATACATTTGAGACAACTCCGGAGTAGATCCAGGTACGCTTGAGCAGACTACTATATGGGAAGGTCAAGACGATGTCCAATTATCTCTCGGATGACGAGGAGCAGAGTGTTAAGGAGCTGCGCGAGGAGGCCCTGGCCTGGTGGCAGCGAGGTTATGAAACGCAAATGCGCGGCGAGATGGACCGCGCGCTGGAGCTCTATACGAAATCGATCGAGATCTATCCGACGGCCGAAGCCCACACTTTCCGCGGCTGGGTCCTGAGCTTTCAGGGCCAGTTGGACGAAGCGATCGTGGAATGCGGCAAGGCGATCGAGGTCGATCCAGACTATGGTAATCCCTACAACGATATCGGCGCCTATCTGATTCAGAAAGGGGATCTCTACGGGGCGATCCCCTGGCTGCAGCGCGCGCTGGAAGCCAAACGCTATGAGTGTTACTTCTATCCGCACTATAATCTCGGCTGTATCTACGAACAACACGGAGATCTGATCCGGGCGATGAACTGCTATAAAGCGGCTTCCGAGGCCAATCGCAACTACGTGCAAGCCGTCAAGGCGTATCATCGATTGCGGGCAAAGCTCAATTGAAGATCCACCGCGAAAGACGCGAAAGACGCGAAATCGATCAACCTTCGCTGGCTTCGCGCCTTCGCTGGCTTCGCGGTTGATAAACCGATTTTGTTAACTGAGTACTTATGAACCACGAAACTTTAAAAGACCGGTCGCGGGAGTTCTTCGCCGAGCTCCAAGACCGGATTTGCCGGGCCCTGGAAGAGACCGACGGTCGCGAGCGCTTCCGTGAAGACAGTTGGCAACGCGAGGGCGGCGGCGGCGGGCGGACGCGGGTCCTGGAGAACGGCGCGATCTTCGAGAAGGCCGGCGTCAATTTCTCCGCCGTCGCCGGACTCCTGCCCGAAGCCTTCGCGCAGAAGATCGGCGAGGGCCTGAAGCATGCCGAGGGGCGCGAATTTTTTGCCACGGGCATCTCGCTGGTGCTCCATCCGCGCAATCCTTACGCGCCGACAGTTCACGCTAACTTTCGCTACCTCGAGAAGGGCGCGGCCAGTTGGTTCGGCGGGGGCACGGATTTGACCCCCTCGTATCCCTTCACGGAAGACATCGTCCACTTTCATCGAACCCTGAAGGAGGCTTGCGATCGGCATGCCCCCGACTACTATCTGCGCTTTAAAAAATGGTGCGACGAGTACTTCTTCATCAAGCATCGGGGAGAGACCCGCGGCGTGGGCGGCATCTTCTTCGATTACCAGGAGGGCGGCCTGGAACAGTTCTTCGCGTTCGTCAAAGACGCGGGCGAGACCTTTCTGCCGGCCTATCTGCCGATCGTCCAGAGGCGCGCCGAGCAGCCCTACGGCGAGCGCGAACGCGAATTTCAACTGGTCAGGCGCGGTCGTTACGTCGAATTCAACCTGGTCTACGATCGGGGCACGATCTTCGGCCTGGAGACTCGCGGACGCACGGAATCGATCCTCATGTCGCTGCCGCCGCTGGCCCGCTGGGTCTATGATTACCGCCCCGAACCGAACTCCCCGGAAGCTGCCGCCATGCAATTCTTCAAGCCCCAAGATTGGCTCGGAATCGAGTCTTAATGGTCCGACTCGTCAACTCTGAAATTCTGGCAGAACTTCAGATCTGATTAGTATTTAAGATTTCGGGGCATCTCCGAAAAATTGAAGCCTACCTACGAAATTCTGGATAAACCGATGGGTTTTTCGAAATGGCAGAAAGAGGGTTCATGGCCGAACCGAAGGGATCTCAAGCAATTAGCGTTTGGGCTCGGATGAGAGCAATCGTGGCATCAGGCTTGCTGATATATAAGCGTGTGTGCGAGATGGATTCTTGCACCATTGTCTTCCAAGTTTTCATCCCAGCAAAGCTAGCCTTTAAAGGGGAGGTTGCGTAACCTCCCCTCTTTTTTTATCTTTTCGAGCCCTGGCTTCGAGCCGGGGATCCACGTTAGATCAATTTCGAGTTAGATCAATGTTGCGCCAGAGCCGTAAATCGCAAGGTGACCAGGGCTCGCTTGACGGCCGAGACGGCGTCCTCATAGCGCGATTCATCGACCAGCACGGCGTCCGTGCTGTAGGTCGAAAGGCTCAGGATGCTGATATCGACATCGGCCAGCGCCCGGCTGATCTCGGCGATGAACCCGACGACGGAGAAATCGAGCACGGTGTCGAAGCGGATCAGACGCCTCCTTTCCTGCGCCAGCGCGCCGGGAAAGCGCGGCGCCAGTCGGTGCCAGATCTCTTCCGCCACGATCAGCGTCACCTCCTTCTTATCGCAGGTCATCGAGACGAACCCTTCGATCTCGCGCAGACTGGAGACGACCTCGCTGTAAGCTGCCAGCGGGATACTGGCCACGGTATATCGAGTTTTGGGCAAATGTAGTTTGATCGACATATCGTCTACCTCTCAATACAGCGAAATACGCGAAATTCCCGCCTCACAGCGTATTTCGCGTATTTCGCGACTGAACCACAGCCAATTCGAAGAGGCTCTTACCTGACGGCAACCGAGGGCCAGCCGGATTTGCGATACTCTTGCCGGAGCTTCGTCATGATGGCCTCGATCTCTTCCAGCCGGGACGGGATCCCCGCCGACATCACTCGCGGCTCGCCGTCGGTGACCACGACATCATCCTCGATCCGGACGCCGATCCCTTTGTACTTCTCAAAGGCTGGACGAACGGCCTTGATGAAACGTTCGTTCTCCGGGGTCTTCGGCAGGACCTCGAGGGCATCCGGCCGGATGTAGATTCCGGGTTCGACGGTCAGGACCATCCGGGGGGCCAGCGGCTTGCTGTAGTCTCCGACATCGTGAACGTTCATGCCCAGCCAGTGGCTGGTGCCGTGCATAAACCAGGTGTTGTACTCGCTGTTATCCTTCGAGGTGATCAGACCCAGACGCAGGAGCCCCTCCTTGACGACCTCGACCGAGCGGCCGTGCACCGATTGTGGCGAGATCTTCGGATCGTGTCTGGTGTTGACCAGATTACCGGTCTTGACGGCCTTGATCGCTTCCTGTTGCGCTTGATAGACGATTCGATAGATCTCGGCCTGTTCTTTCGTGAATTTCCCATTGATCGGGATCGTCCGGGTAATATCCGCGGTGTAATGATCGTATTCGGCCGCGCAGTCCATGAGCAGCAGACTGTTATCGTCCAGCCGGTCCTGATTGGTGATGTAATGCAAGGTCGTGGCGTTGATTCCGGCGCCCACGATGCAGGGATATCCCCAATTGTCAGCGTTCCGCCGGCGGAAGGTATATTCGAACTCCGCCTGGACCTCGTATTCGTACAGCTCCGGCGCGGCGACGGCAAAGACTCGATGAAAAGCCTCGCTAGTAATATCGACCGCATGCTGCATGAGCTTCAATTCCAGGTCAGATTTAAGCTGGCGCAGGTCGGCGAAGATCGGCTGCGCGATCTTGACCTTCAATCCCGCCGGCGTCGCGGTGACCTGCTCGGCGAACTCGTGCTCCTCCCCGTACTCGCGCAGGTCGCGGCCATAAGGGGTCAGCAGATAGAGGTCGGCTTTGTCGGCCTTGGCGGCCTCGACCAGCCCTTGATAATCGGCCTGCCACTGCGCCGCCATCTGGTCATCCGGCTTGTTGATCGCGCCGCGCTTGGCCAGCCCCGCTTCGGCCCGCGGGGCAAGATAGGCCAAAAATCCGCCGAAGAATTTGGCGTTCCAGACCTCCCTGATGCCGCTGCGCGTGCGCGCCTCGTCAAAGCTCATCATGCGCCCATTCCAGGTCTCAAATCTCGGATTGCGCTCCGGCATGAAGAGAATCTCGCGCGCTTGCTTGGCCCCCGGGATCAAGATCAGAACGGCGCCCTCCTGTTTGATCCCGGTCAGATAGTAGAGATTGTTCTCCTGGCGGTAATGATAATCGACGTCGTTCGTATAGACGCGCGGCTCGGTGCTGAAGAGGACCATCAACGACTGGTTCCCCATGCGCTTCATCACCTCCTGGCGGCGCGCCCGCAGTTCAGTGAGATAATCGCTCTCCGCGATCTTGGGCGCAGGCGGCGCCAGGCGCCAAAGTTCTGCGATGGGGTCAATCTTCTTCTCGGCAGCCACCTCCACTCGCCAACCCGGGAGGGCCGTCGTCAGAAGGCCCGCCAGGATCAATCCGCCAATCAGCATCCCGGTCCGGAAATATCGAGATTTAAGATTCATAATCATCCACCTCAGAAAAACGGTTGCCACTTCACAGACCCTTTCTCAACCCCTGAGGGCGTCAAATCTGTGCTTCTTTTCACGACAGTTTGATCAACATCCATAACAATAACACGTGAAACGACCAGATCGTAAACGCAAAAGGCCATTGAAATTTAATCACGGCATATTGATCGCGCATCTCGAGCAGGGCCGCGGGCACGATATTGAAGTTTGCGGCCATCGGCGTGCTCAGGGTTCCGCTGGCTCCGGCCGTCAGGGTGATGATCGCCGCCATCGCCGGATCGACGCCGAAAGGCCGGATGATCAAGGGCACCAGAACCCCGGTGGCAATCACCGGAAAGGCCGCGAACGAATTGCCGATGACCAGCGTGAAGAGCGCCATGCCCAGACAATTAGCGACCACGAGCAGGAAGAGATTGCCCTCCGGAACGACTCCCTTGATGCCGTACGCGATCAGGTCGCCGACCTTGGCGGCGGTGAAGATCACGCCCAGCGAGGCCAACAATTGCGGCAGGACGTTGACCGTGCCCATGGTCTCATTGAGCCGCCGCCCCTCAGTCATCGCCATCCGGACCGTGCCGCCGGTGATTCCCAATCCGACGACCAGGGCCACCAGCGCCCCGAACCCGAGACCGACCAGCGCGCCGCGATTGACATCCTGACCCAGCCAGCGAAAGACCAGCGCGAAGGCGAAGGTGACCGCCGGAATCGCCAGCACCGGAATGAAGATGCGGTCACCCAACCGCCGCCCCGGTTCGCCCGTTTCAGGGGATGCCGGTTCTTCGGCCGTCCGTTTCCCGCGACTGACCTGGCCGGCGCCGTCCAGCCCCACCAGCAAGATCACCAGCAATCCCGTCAACCAGGAGGGCATGATGCTGCCCAACACAAAGATGGCCCCCAGCACGAGCCAGAAACAACCGCTCCCGACGCGGCGCGGATTGCTCCGGTCGACGAAGGTCAAGGCCGCAAAGGTCAATAAGATCAGGCCCGTCACCACGTAAACGGTCTCCAGCGAAAAGATCAGGCTCAGAAGACTGGTCATTGCTTCCCCTCCGCCTGCTTCTTGAGAGAGAGATCGAACCAATAAAACTGGAGGCGGCCGATCACGACGGCCGCCGTGGCGACCGGAATCGTAAAGAGCACCAGCCTCCAGACGCTGACGGAGTAGCCCAATCCCTGCATCACGCCAAACACCATCAGCACCCCGGCCTGGACCGGCGATAAGTTCTGCCCATAGAAGTTGGCATAGTTTTCCGCCGCGCCATTGGCGGCCTTGATTCTCTCCACGATCTCCGGATCTCGGCCCCGGTCACCCAGCGACTGCCGCGCGGCTCCGGCCGACATCGGAAAGAGCAGGGGCCGCACGAACGGGGCATGACCATTCAGCCTGATTCCCATCAGACCCTGGAGCACCCGAAACAGCTGATAGATGCTCTGCAGCCGGCCCACGGTCGCCGCGCGAAAACGGCCGATCAGAATGGCGGACTGCTCCTGCAGACCATAGCGTTCCGCCAGACCGATGGCCGGAAGCGTC
>DATEFT010000352.1:0-3776 GCA_035280505.1 Blastocatellia bacterium
CCACCCAACTGGCCGACCTCGAAAAAAGAACCCAGAAGTTTCGCCGCCGCTACGAAGATATCGAGAAGTACAATATGGCGCTCTCCAACGTCTATATTGCGGCTAACCAGCTCCACTCCACTCTCGACTTCTCCGAAGTGGTCAAGACCGCCGGGGAGATCCTCTGGAACCTGGTCGCCTCGCCGGTCTTCGCCATCTTCCTCCGTAACGAGAAGACCTCATCTCTGATGCTGATCGGCGGCGAGGGGATCGAGGGGCGGTTTCCCGGCGATGTCTTGCCGGAGCCGGCCGGGATCGTCGCGGAAGCCCTGACCGAAGGAGTCTCTCTCTTCGTCGACAGCGAGACCAGCGGCGATCCGCTGGCCGCGGTTCCGCTCAAGATCGAAGGGCGCGGCGTGATCGGCCTGATCACGGTCTACCAGATTGAAGAGCACAAGGGCGGGCTGAGCGATCTCGATAAAGAGCTCTTCGACCTGCTCGCGAGTCAAACGGCCACGGCTCTGACCAGTTCGCAGGTCTACAGTGAAACGATCAAAAAAGTGAAATCCATGGAGAGCTTTATCAATCTGATCAAGCCGCAGTAAGGCCCTTCCGGTTGCGGTCCGGAACCGCACCATATCTATTGGAGCGAAGAAAGCATTATGGGTGTGAATAAATCTTTTCTGGTCGTTGATGATTCGAACACCATGCGTCAGCTCATCATCATGACCTTGAAGAAGCTCGGCTGCACTTCGATTATCGATGCGCCGAATGGAGCGGTCGCCCTGGAGAAACTGGCCAGTAACTCGGTGGATGTAGTCTTTACCGACATCGACATGCCTGAGATGAACGGTCTGGAATTCATTGAGCGGGCGCGGCCCCTGTACGCCAACCTGCCCATCGTCATCCTCTCGACCCACGGGAACGATGCCATGCGCGACAAGGGGTTGGCGCTCGGCGCCAATTTCTACCTGACCAAACCGCTCTCCGGGACCCAGGTCACCGATGTGTTGGAGAAGATCTTCCCGGACCTGGATCTCTAAGGACCGGTTCCGGAATGGGCCCCCTGTTTCAGTGCCGTGAGCGGGAGCGAGCAGTCAGCGTGCCATTCTCCTGCTTGCTCGCGCTCGCGGCACTGAACCATCCGGGCTCCGCGACGGCTTGAAGCTGAATAACGATCGAAGATGCGGCAACGCCAACCGCCAGAATCGAGACCATGACCATCAGAAAAAAATTACTGGGCGGGTTCACCGCCTGCGCCCTCCTGACGCTGCTGCTCGGGATCTTCTCGATTTCCAAGATGAATACCATTGAGACCGAGACGACGGTGGTCGGCGGCAGTTGGCTGCCGGCGATCGCCACGCTCGGCAACATCAACGCCAGGTTCCAGACCCTGCGGACCATTCAACAACGCACGGTGCTGGGCGGCAAAGAGAATCTCGAGAAGAATACGGCCGACTATCGGTCGGCCCAGCAGGAACTGGAGGAACTGGCCCGGAAATTTAAAGACGGGATGAGCACCGATGACGAGCGGCGGATGTACGAAGCCTACGAGGCTTCGGTCCGCCGCTATCATAATTTTCACGAACAGGTCAACGACCTGGTCGGCCGGGGAGAGATTGATCAGGCCGCCGGGTTGACCACCGGCGATCAGAAGCGCGCGGGCGACGAAGTGGGCCGCACCCTGCAACAGTTGGTCGACTGGCACGTCGACGGCGGCCGCCGGGCGGCCGAGGACTGCAGCAACGATGTGCTCGCGGTCCGCAATATGGTGATCGTGGCGGTGATCTTCGCCCTGGTCTTCAGCCTGGCGCTCGGGCTCTGGCTTTCGGCGGCCATCTCCAAACCCCTGGGGGCCATGTCCGAAGTGATGGAAGAGGTCTCCGAGGTTCAACTCGTGCAGTTGGTCGAGACGGCGAAGCGGATCGCCGCCGGAGACCTGACGCGCCAATCCGATTTTCGAATCGACCAGTTGCCCGTCAAGTCCAGCGATGAAGTGGGGCGGATGACCGAATCATTCAACGTCCTGACCGGCCGCTTGAACGAAATGGGCGCGAGTTTTGCGCAGATGTGCGGCGGGCTTTGCGAGTCGATCACCCAGATCGGCCAGGGCTCCGTCCAACTCGCCACGGCTTCGTCGGAGATCGCCTCCTCGTCCGACCTCTCGAAGAAATCGTCCGAGACGCTGGCCGCCTCCTCGGACGGAATTATGGCGACGGTGCATGAGATGGCCTCGTCCATCCGGCAGGTCTCGAGCCATGCCCAGACCCAGTCCGCGGCCGCGACCGAGACTTCGGCGTCGGTGTCGGAGATGGTCGCCGGTCTGAAGAGCATCGCCCAGAGCACCGGCCAGTTGGCCGAACTGGCGACTTCGACCAGCTCGGCCGCCCGCACGGGTCAGTCTACGCTGGTCCGGGCCGGCGAGAGCATTCACCGGATCGGTGCCTCCGTCAAATCGGCGGGCCAGACCATCGATTCCCTGGGAGTCCGCGCCGAGAGCATCGGCAAGATCGTCGAGACCATCGAGGACATCGCCGATCAGACGAACCTGCTCGCCCTGAACGCCGCCATCGAGGCCGCCAGGGCCGGCGAACACGGCCTGGGTTTCGCGGTCGTCGCCGACGAGGTGCGCAAACTGGCCGAGCGGAGCGCCCGCTCGACCAAGGAGATCTCCGACCTGATCGACGCGATTCAACACGAGGCCCGCGCCGCCGTGACCCAGATGGAAGAGTCGAACCGGACGGTCAGCGACTACACCAGCGATTCGTCGGTGCGCGACGCCCTCGAATCCATTATCGCGTCCGTCGAACTGATCGTCGGGCGCATTCATGAGATCGACTCCGCGATCTCCGATCAGAGCATCGGCGCCGAGCAGATTGCCAAGGCGACCGAGGATCTCTCGCGGCTGACGCAGGAGATCTCGGCGGCGACCGAGGAGCAATCGACCGGCGCGGCCGAGGTCGTGAAGAGCATGGAACAGCTTCGGGGCGCCGTCCGGCAATCGGTGCAGATCGCCATCGAGTTGCGCGACGCCTCGGAGGGCCTCTATCAGCAATCCGAACTGCTCACCGACGTGGTGGGCCGTTTCCAATTGGACGACAGACCGGCGGCCGCCCAGTCCAGGGCGGAAGGGCCGGGCCGGGCCAAACCGCGATCACCGGCGCCGGGAGGACTGGATCGCCTGGCGGCGCAGCTCTCTCCGGCCTCCAGCACCGTTCATTGAGTCGCCCGCCGGTCGCGGACGCGCGCGAAGGGCGCGGCCTCGGGGCCGGTGGGAAAACGCAAACCGATTTTCTCAGGAGATAGAGATGCGCGCACTTGTGATTGACGATTCCAGAGCCATGCGAAACATCCTCGGCACGATGCTGAAAGAGATCGGGTTCGAAGTCGCCGAGGCCAAGAACGGCCTGGA
Source organism: Blastocatellia bacterium (assembly GCA_035280505.1). GTDB lineage: Bacteria > Acidobacteriota > Blastocatellia > RBC074 > RBC074 > JAKEHZ01. Next base: position 3,392 of record DATEFT010000352.1, read on the forward strand.
GGCGATGGAACGGCTCCGGGAGATCGGCCCGCTCGAACTGGCCCTGGTGGACTGGAACATGCCGGAGATGAACGGCTATGAGTTCGTCCAGTCGGTTCGCGCGCACCGCGCCTATGATGAGATGCGACTGATGATGGTCACCACCGAAACCGAGATGACGCAGATGGCGAAGGCCCTCGAGGCCGGCGCCAACGAATACGTGATGAAACCATTCACTAAGGAGGTCATTCGAGAGAAACTGGAGATCCTGGGGATGGAACTGCCATAGCGCGCTCAATCCAGATCAGTGATCGACTCCGGAGGCTGGACCGGACTTCTCGAACTTCTGAGGCGGAACCCTTGAGGTAAATATAGACATGGCTGTTAATAGAGCCGATTTCGACTA
>DATEFT010000353.1:0-3852 GCA_035280505.1 Blastocatellia bacterium
TATCTCGATCACATCCCCTACCGCGAGCTGCCGAACTATTATCACCGGGCGGACGCCTTCGTCTTCGCCTCCAGTTGCGAGAACCTGCCCAACATTCTGCTGGAGGCCATGGCGGCCGGTCTGCCCATCATCTGTTCGAACCGGGGCCCGATGCCCGAACTGTTGGGGGCGGCCGGAAGCTACTTCAACCCCGATCATCCGGAGGAGCTCCGGCAGGCGCTCCTCTCGTCGATCGAAGACCACTCGCTCCGCCAACATCACAGCCGGTCGGCCTATGACCGGGCTTTGCTCTATTCCTGGGAACGCTGTGCCAGAGAGACCTGCTCCTACATCGCCGAGATCGCCCATCAAGCGGGCGTCAAGCTGAGCGTGTGTGAGCAGCTCTATCAAACCACTCGGTAGTCTTCGGAAAGGAAGGCGGTGTCAATCATGAAAATACTAGTACTGGGCGCCACGGGCATGTTGGGACATAAGATGTTTCAGATCTTGAGGGAGCGGTTTCCGGATACTCACGGGGCGATTCGCAGCTCGATCAACGACCCGCGATGGCGGAAAGTCACCCTCTTTCAAAGGGGCAACGTCATCGACCATTTCGACGCGGCCGAGACGGCGCGAGCCCGGAAGATTCTGCTGGATCTCCGCCCCCAGGTGATCGTCAACTGCGTGGGGCTGATCAAACAGCGGTCCGAAGCCAAAGACGCGGCCGCCAACATTGCGCTCAATGCCCTGCTGCCGCATCAACTGGCGGAGATCTGCGGGGAGTATGGAGCCCGGCTGATCCAGATCAGCACGGATTGCATCTTCAGCGGCTCCCGGGGAAACTACACCGAAGAGGATCCTTCCGATGCGGAAGACCTCTACGGCCGGACCAAATACCTGGGCGAGGTCGCGCGCGAAAATACGTTGACGCTGCGAACCTCGATTATCGGACGCGAATTGATTCATCGCCAATCGCTGCTCGAATGGTTTCTGAGTCAGAACTCCGCCAAGGTCCGCGGGTTCAAACATGCCTGGTATTCAGGAGTCACGACCAATCACCTGGCCGAGGCGGTCGGCGACCTGATCCAGAAATTCCCGGGGATGTCGGGGCTGTATCAGCTCACCAGCCCGACCATCACCAAGTACGAGCTGCTCTGTCTGCTTCGCGAAGCATACCAACTGCATATCGAGATCGTCCCCGACGAATCCTTTTACTGTAACCGGAGCCTGGATGGCGATAAGTTCAACCGGGAGACCGGCTATCAATCTCCTCCCTGGCCGACGTTGGTGGAACGATTGGTCGACGATCCCACCCCCTATCAGTTATGGAGGAATTAACTATGAGGCCGTTTGAGGGAAAACGGATATTAATTACCGGAGGAACGGGTTCTCTGGGAAAAACCCTGGTGCGGCGGATCTTGAATGGCGAAATGGGCGCTCCGACCAAGGTCATCGTCTTCTCCCGCGATGAAGCCAAACAGCACGCCATGCGCACCCAATACCAATTCCGAACCGCCGCCACCGACGAGATCATCTATCGCAACTCTCCGCACGAACTCGAATTTCGGATCGGAGACGTCAGAGACTTCCACGCGGTGGCGGCCGCGCTCCATCGCGTCGACATCGTCTTCCACGCGGCGGCCTTCAAACAGGTGCCGACCTGCGAGTACTTCCCGTACGAAGCGGTCCAGACCAACATCCTGGGAGCCGAGAACATCGTCCGAGCCATTCAGGAACTCAATCTGTCGGTCGAGACCGTGGTCGGAATCTCGACCGACAAGGCCTGCAAACCGATCAACACCATGGGCATGACCAAGGCGATTCAGGAGCGGATCTTGATTCAGGCCAACCTGCGCTGCCAATGGACCCGGTTCATGTGCGCCCGATACGGCAACGTCCTGGCCTCGCGCGGCTCGGTGATTCCCCTCTTTCACGATCAGATCCGCAACGGCGGCCCGGTGACCATCACGACTCCCGAGATGACCCGCTTTCTGCTGAGCCTGGACGACGCGGTCGATACCATCTTCGCCGCGGTCAAGACCGGCAAGCCCGGCGAGACCTACGTGCCCAAGGCCGTCTCCGCACAGATCCGGGATGTGGCGTCGGCACTCATCGGCGAGCGCAAGATCGAGATTCGGTATTCCGGAATTCGGCCCGGCGAGAAGATCCACGAGATCCTGATCAGCGAAGAGGAGGCGTTCCGAACCGTCGATCGCAGCGGCTGGTTCGCCATCCTGCCCATGCTCCCCGAGTTACGCGGCGAAGAGCAAGGCACCGGGCTCCTGACCAAAGAGTTCAGTTCGGCCGATACCTTGATGACGCCGCTGCAGACGGCCAAGCTGCTCATGAAGCGCGGATTGATGCTGGAAGATCAGGTGAGCGAGGGGCTGGAGGTGATGGTTTGAAGATCATGACCATCCTCGGGACTCGACCCGAGGTGATCCGTCTCAGCCTGATCATTCGGCTGCTGGATCGACACACGGACCAGATCCTGGTCCACACCGGACAGAATTACGACCCGCGATTGAGCAGCCTCTTCTTCGAGGAGCTGGGGGTTCGGCAGCCGGACGTCGAGCTGGGTGTGAGAGCCTCCGGTTTCGCCGAACAGGTCGGCCAGATCCTGGCCCGGAGCGAAACGCTCCTGCTCGAACATCGCCCGGACCGTCTCTTGATCCTGGGCGATACCAACAGCGGATTGTCGGCCCTGGTCGCGCGCCGCCTGGGTATCCCGGTCTACCATCTGGAGGCCGGGAATCGCTGCTTCGACCACCGGGTGCCGGAAGAGACCAACCGGCGAGTGATCGACCACGTCAGCACCGTGCTGATGCCTTACACCGAACGGAGCCGCGAGAACCTGCTGCGAGAAGGGTTCCCTCCCGACCGGATCTACGTGGTCGGAAATCCGATCAAGGAGGTCATGGATCACTTCGCCGACCGCATCGCGGCCAGCACGGCGTTGGACGATTGGGGATTGGAGCCGGAACGTTATTTCCTCGTCACCATGCATCGCGCCGAGAACGTCGACGATCCCGAACGCTTGCGCCTGATCATCGAATCGCTCGCGCTCCTGCATCGACAGTATGGGTTCCCCGTGGTCTGCTCGCTCCACCCGCGCACGCGAGCCAGGGCCCGCGAGTTCAAGCTCGATCTGGACCGGGCCGGCCTGCGATTCGTCGAACCGTTCGGGTTCTTCGATTTCGTCCGGCTCGAACAGCAGGCCGGTTGCCTGCTCTCGGACAGCGGCACCGTCCAGGAAGAGGCCTGTATCCTGGGAGTGCCCAACGTCACGCTTCGCGACGTGACCGAGAGACCCGAGACCATCGAGTGCGGCTCCGGCATCATCGCCGGTTGCCGGCCGGAGAGCATTTTGCCGGCCGTCAACCTGGCCATCAGCGAAGATCGATCCTGGCGCCCGCCCGCCGAGTATCTCGCCGGCCACGTCTCGGAAACGGTCTGTAAGATTATCAGAAGTCTAGGGAAGCCCAGGGAAGTCTATAAAAGTCTATAAAAGTCTATAAAAGTCGGGGGAAAGCCGGAGAAGTCTGAATCGGGATCGGTTTTGACTTCTCTAGACTTCTCTAGACTTCTTCAAACCATGCGTATCTTGATATTGGTGGATTGTTACTACCCGAGCCCCAAATCCGGCGCCAAGCTGATCCACGATCTGGCCCTGGAGCTCTCCGGGCATGGGCATGAAATAGTGGTGATGGCGCCGAGTTCGGACAATCACCGCGATCTCGAGCTCTCTCTCGAAGACGGATTGACGGTCGCCAGAGTCAAGGTCGGAAAGATCAAGGGCGCGTCCAGAGTCTTGCGCGCGGCTCGCGAGATGAGGTTATCCATGACTCTCTGGCGCAAGGCCCGGAATTTCTG
>DATEFT010000354.1:0-18092 GCA_035280505.1 Blastocatellia bacterium
TCCGGCCAGTTGAGGATCTCGCCGAATCGTCTCCGCCACGTCGAATCCATCGAACTCCGGCATCTGGGCATCGAGCAGCACCAATGGAAACGGAGTTCCGGCCTCGCTCGCCCGCTTCAGCGCCTGCAAGGCTTCTCGACCACCCGCGGCCGTCGTCGGCCGCAAGCGCGAGTGGGCCAGCATCTCTTCCAGAATGCGCCGGTGGGTCAGGTTGTCGTCGACGACCAGAACCGGCAGATCGGTCAACCCGGGCCAACCGGACTCCGGCTCCGGCGCCGCCGAACCGGCTCCGGCGCGCTCCAGACCGAATTGAGCCGTGAAATGAAAGGCGCTGCCCGACCCCGGTTCGCTCTCGACCCAGATCCGCCCGCCCATCAACTCGACCAGCTTCGCGGAGATGGTCAGCCCCAGGCCCGTCCCGCCATAGCGCCGAGTCGTCGAGCCATCGGCCTGCGAGAAGGCTTCGAAGATGACCCGCTGCTTTTCGTGCGGGATCCCGATGCCGGTATCGATGACCGTGAAATGCAGCATCGCTCGCCCGAGGCCGGTCCGCTCCATCTCGATCCGGATCACCACCTCGCCCTGGCTGGTGAACTTGATGGCATTGCCCGTCAGGTTGATCAGGATCTGGCGGAGCCGGCCGGGATCGCCGACCAGCGCCTCGGGCACATCCGGCAGGACGTGACAGGCCAGCTCCAGCCCCTTCTGGTGGGCGCGCAGGGCCTGCGCCTTCAAGACGTCGCCCACGGTCTCGCGGAGCTCGAAATCGATCGGATCCAGATCGAACTTGCCGGCCTCGATCTTGGAGAAATCGAGGATATCGTTGATGAGGGTCAGCAGCGCATCGGCCGATTTGCTGACCATCTCCAGATACTCCCGCTGCTCCGGAGTGAGTTCGGTCCCGAGAGCCAGTTCGGTCATCCCGATGATCCCATTCATGGGCGTCCGAATCTCGTGGCTCATATTGGCCAGGAACTCGCTCTTGGCCTGATTGGCCGACTCGGCGGCCTCCTTGGCATGGTGCAGCTCCAGTTCCGCCTGATTGCGGACGGTGATGTCGCGGACGAAAGCGCAACTGCAACCCCGCCCATTGAAGTTCAGATAGCTGGCATAGACCTCGACCGGAATGACGCGGCCGTCCCGGGCTCGATGATAGGTTTGAAAGGTCGGAGCCTCGCCTCGTTCCAATCCCGCCCAGAAGTCCGGCCAGGTCTCGACGCGGAACCAACTGTCGATATCGGGAATCTTCATCTCCAGCAGTTGCTCGCGCGTGTAACCGAGCATCCGGATGGCCTCCTCGTTGACCCCGACGAACTGCAGATCCTGCGTAATCCAGTAGATGGCCTCCGGAGCGTGCTCCATCGAGAACCGCGTGAACTGCAGTTCCTCCTCGGCCTGCTTCCGCCCGCTGATGTCGCGGACGAAACAGATGCTGTACTCATGGCCGTCGAAGGCCAGGTAGCTGCTGTTGATCTCGACCGGGATGATCCGGCCGTCCTTGGCTCGATGCTGCGCCTCGCCGCTGATGATGTTCCCATGCCGCACGATATCCCAGATCTCCGGCCACCGCTCGACCGGGAACCATTCGTCGAGCGCTTCCAGTTTCATGGAGAGCAGCTCTTCGCGCCGATAGCCGGTCAGCACGCAGGCGGCCTCATTGACGTAGATGAACCGGCGGTCCGGCGAGACCCAGTAGACGGCCTCCGCCGCGTGATCGATCGAGAACTGCATGAGCCGCAGTTGCTCTTCGGCCCGCTTCCGCTCGCTGATGTCGCGGACGAAGGCGATGCTGTAGTCCCGGTCGTTGTAAGCGAAGTAGTTGGTGTTGACCTCGACCGGGATCTGGCGGCCGTCCTTGGACGAGTGATACGAGGTGAAGGTCACGGACCGGCCCGCCTTGAGATCATCCCAATTGAGCGGCGGACTGTCGTAAGGGAAATGGTGATCGACGGAGGGCAGGCTCATCGAGAGCAGTTCCTCGCGCGTATAGCCGAGCATCCGGCAGGCCGTCTCATTGGCATAGACGAACCGCAGGTCGCGCGCGAGCCAGTAGACGGCCTCCGCCGCGTGCTCGATCGAGAACCGCATGAACTCCTGCCGCTCTTCGGACAGTTTCCGCTCGGTGACGTCACGGACGAAATTGCAACTGTAATCGACCCCGTTGAATTTGAAGTAGTTCGAGTTGATCTCGACCTGAAGGATGCGGCCGTCCTTGGTCAGATAGCGCGAGGTGAAGGTCAAGCAGGACTGCTGCTTGAAATTCTCCCACTTGACGGGCGGATTCTCGAAGGGGAACCATTGGTCGATGTCCGGCACCCTCATCGAGAGCAACTCTTCGCGCGTGTAGCCGAGCATCCGGCAGGTCGCCTCGTTGACGTAGACGACCTGAAAATCGCGCCCGACCCAGATCACCGCCTCTCCGGCATGATCGATCGAAAACTGCATGACCCACAACTGGTCCATGACCCCCTGACGCTCCAGCCCCTCCGGGGGCGCGGTCTCGGCGGCCTTCAGCTCCGCGACCTGCCGGCGCAGATCCATGATCTCGCCGATCAGTTGGTCCTTTGTCTTATCCTGATCCTCCATTAATGCCAGTCGATTGACGCCGTTTTGGGGTTCTTCCTCCGGCCGGAGAAAGTTCCTAGTCCCTTATCGGCAGAAATCCACAAGACCTTAGCCGACCTTAATCAGATCGGCGACCGGTGCCGACATGGTGAGTGCCCTTTGGTTCTGACAAGGAGGATTTGCGATGAGTACTGAAACTACTGTCATCTCGGCCGCCGTCGAGACGCCGACGCCCGGTCCACGTGCCGCGAGGGAGACCGGCGAGCCGTGGCCGAGCCCGGGCCGGGCCTGGTACGCCGTCTTCATCTTTGCGCTCTCCCTCATGATCAATTTTCTCGACCGCGGGATCGTGAGCCTGCTGGTGACCCCGATCAAACGCGACCTCAACCTGACGGATGTGCAGGTCAGCCTGGTCATGGGATTCGCCTTCATCTGCTGCTACGTGATCCTGGGTCTGCCGATCGCGCGGTGGGCCGACTTCAGAAACCGGCGGACCATCCTCGGGATCGGAGTCATGATCTGGAGTCTCATGACCGCGGCGTGCGGCCTGGCCCAGAGTTTCTGGCAGCTCTTCGTCTGCCGCGTCGGGGTCGGGGCCGGAGAGGCCTGCAGCGGCCCGGCCACCTACTCCATGCTGGCGGACCTCTTTCCCCCGCAGCGATTGCCGAGAGCCATCGCGGTGCTCAATTTCGGATTCTACGCCGGCATGGGCCTGGCGCTGATCGTCGGCGGCACCGTCACCCAGTTGCTGGTGGAGCTGCCGCCCGTGACCTTGCCGCTGATCGGCCCCCTGCGCCATTGGCAATCGATCTTCCTGGTCGTCGGCATTCCCGGGTTGCTGGTGGCCGCCCTGATCACGACCGTGCGCGAACCCAGACGGCGCGGGACCGCGTTCACCGCCGCCGGCCGGCCCCAGCCGCTCCCGGTCAGAGAGGTCCTGACCTTCATCCGCGAGCAGGCGCCGCTCTTCGCGCCCCTCTTTCTCGGAGTGGGAATCGAGACGGCCCTGGCCTTCGGCACCGGCAGTTGGGCTCCCACTTTCTATCTGCGAACCTTCGGCTGGACGCCCGCTCGGTACGGCCTGGTTCAGGGGCTGATCATGATCTCGGTGCTGCCGGTCGGGGCCTTCATCGGCAGCCTGCTGGCCGAACGGTTCGCGCGCCAGGGACGTCCCGACGCAAATCTGCGAGTCGTGCTGATCGCGCAGTCGCTGGCCCTGCCCGCCTCGGTCCTCTTCCCGCTCATGCCCACCCCCGGTCTGGCCCTCCTCGTCTCCACCTGGAGCCTCTTCTGCCAGTCCTGGGTCGCGGGCCCGATCAATGCCGCCATTCAAATCACGACGCCCAACCAGATGCGCGGGCAGATCACCGCGCTCCTCCTCTTCATCTTCAATGTGATCGGGTTCGGATTGGGGCCGACGGCCGTGGCGATCTTCACCGACTACGTCTTCCACGCCGAGGGTCAACTCGGATACTCGCTCTCGGCCGCGGCTCTCGTGCTGGGCCCCCTGGGCCTCTTCGCGATCAGGCTCAGCCTCAAACCGTACGGCCGCCGCGTGGCGGCCCTGACCATCCATTGAGATGGTCGCGCGCGAGAATTTTCCAATCTTGATATATCAAACTTGCCCCCCAGTTTGGCGACTACTGGATCGGCGCGGCCCCCATTTGGCCGCGCACCATCGCCCTCTCTCTCCCGGCGGCCGTGGCCGCGGTGACTCGAGGTCGATCACATTCTGATATGGCAGATTTGCAAGAGAGGCTTGACAGCGGATCGGGGGGGCGGCATACTTTGCGCATTCGTGTCAGATCAAAGATATCAGACAAGGGTCAAAGATTGAGATTAAAGAGCGGAACGGGCCTCATGGCTTCAGTCCGCACCAAAAGCTAGTCTGAGATGGGATGTTTTCTCCAAATGAGCGGGGCCGGTCTCTAACGCTGGGAGGTCGGCTGTAAACGATCTTAAATCCAACACTTGCCGAGAAATCAGATAGCATTTTCGCCGGTTTCGCGCATGCAAATCGATCACTGATCCATGGCACCGATCCATGGCATTGATGAGCATTGATGCCGGGCCCCGGAATTAAGCGGGGGATTTTGGGCGAAAGTTGACTAGCAAATCATCGGGCCAAGTCTGAAAGGAGTTACAACATTATGACCAGCAGGAAAGTCATATTCCTGGTGGGGTTGATGGCGGTATTTGGGTGTATAGCAGCATTCGGACAGACCGCGACTTCGACGCTCTCCGGGACGGTACGTGATGAAGCAGGAGGAGTGGTTCCCGGCGTCACGATTACGATCAAGAACAATGCCACGGGCGGCGTGCGCACGGTGAAGACCGATGCGGAGGGCCGGTACAATCTGCCCAATTTGGATCCCGGGGAGTACGGACTCCGGGCCGAGGCCGCCGGCTACAAGGTCGGAGTTCACAACCGAATCACGCTTCTGGTCGGAGGAGTCACGGGGCTGGACGTCGTGCTCTACGTGGGCGCGGTCAGTGATACGGTGGTGGTCGAGGCGCAGGCGCCCTTGATCGAGCCATCGAAGGTCGAGGTCAGCCGGGTCATCGAGACCCAGGAGATCGAGGCGCTGCCCAACATCGGGCGCAATTTCGTGGACTTCGTCAAACTTTCGAGCGGCGTCGCTCCGGGGCGCGAGAACATCGGCGGCGGTCCCTTCAAGGAACCGGACGCCGGAGTCGGGGCGTCGGCCGCGCCGCGGCTGGCCTTCGGGGGCCAGTCCGAACTCTACACTTTGATCCAGGTCGACGGCGCCGACAACATCCAGACCTACACCGGTCTGCCGCGCGCCACGCCGTCACAGGAAGCGGCGCGTGAGTTTCGGGTGCTCAACAGCTCGTACCTGGCCGAATACGGCCGGGCGCTGGGCGGATTCGTCAATATCGTCACCAAGTCCGGAACCAACGACGTTCACGGCTCGGCCTACTATTTCGGGCTCAACGACGCGCTCAACGCGCGGTCGATCCTCAATCCGCCCGATGCCGATGTGCTCCGGCAGAATCAGTACGGCGCGACCCTCGGCGGACCGATCAAAAAGAATCGGGCCTTCTACTTCGCCAACTACGAGGGGCAACGGCGGGGCGAATCGAACCGGTTCTCGCAGGTGATCCAATCCAACCTGGCCGGGATCAACGCGGCGCGCGCGCGCTTCGGTCTGACGCCCGAGGTGCTCGACCAGTTGCGCTCGAACGACTACGACCAGGTGCTGGGCAAGATCGACTATCACCTCGGGGACAACCACAGCTTCGCGGTGCGTTATAACCTGCTCAACTCCGAGACGGAGAACTTTCTCGGCGGCGGGGGCCGCGCCTCACCGGCCTCAAGCACGGCGCGCAACAACCACACGCGCGACCAGGCGGTGGTCCTGAGCGCGATCTCGATCCTCTCGCCGATGGCGGTCAACGAAGCCCGATTCCAGTTTGCGCGGCGCACTTTCGACTTCCAGTCGGTGCTCGCGGAGCCGGATCTGGAAGTCTCCAATCTGCTGATCACCGGCAAGAGCACTTCGGACGCCGATTATTATGCCGAAGACCGGGTGCAGTTGGCCGAGAACCTGAGCATGACCTGGGGCGCGCATCAGGTGAAGGCGGGATTCGATTACAACCGTCTGAGCAACGATGCCCAGTGGAATCTCTTCTTCCCCGCCCGGATCATCTTCCCGACGATGCCGGCGTTGTTGAACTTCACGCCGACCTCGACCGCGGGGCCGGTCAATTTCTGGTGGCCGGTCCTGGCCACGGACCCGGTCCATCCGGGATTCGCGCTGCCCTTCCAGAACTCGGTGCCGCCGGCCTGGCAGGACGCCACGCTCTTCCAGATGACCCACAGCGCCTACGGGTTCTTCGCCCAGGATCAATGGAAAGCCAACAAAAAGCTGACCCTGACCTACGGCCTGCGGTATGATCTCGAACAGTATCCGCGGCGCTATGTCGCGGAGATGGATATGAACAACCTTCAACCGCGGGTGGGACTGGCCTATGCGATGACGAACAAGAGAGTGATCCGCGCCGGGTTCGGCATCTTCAACGACCGGCTCGCGTCGAGCGTCGGCCAGGTCTTCACGGCCGCCGAATGGTCGAGCCGCGGCGACCGGCCCAACGCCAGCCTCCTCTATCCGGGGGTCGCGGATGTGCCGGGACGGTTCCTGCAGTTGAACGCGCTCGGACCGCTGGCCCCACAGGCCACCATCAACTTCCTGACCACGGGCCAGCCGCCCGCCGGCGGGGTGACGAGCCTGACCGACAACGTCAGCTCGCATCTGCGGACTCCGTACAGCACGCAGACCAGCGTCCAGGTCTCGCAGGAGATCGGCAACGGTCTGGCGCTCTCGGCCAGCTACCTCTACGTCCATGGGGTCAAGCTGATCGGCCACACCGGCAATTACAATGCGACTCCGCCCCCGCCGACCAGCCCGCAGACGCTGCCGAGCGGGAAACCGATCATCAGCGGCCGCCAGTTTGCCGAGCTGGGCAACTTCGTGGTCATCACCAACCTCGGCAGTTCGATCTATCACGGCGGAACGTTCGAGGCGGAGAAGCGGTTCAGCCGCGGCCTGAGTTTCCATGGCAGCTACACCTTCTCCAAGACGATCGCCAACGTCGATTCGATCACGAACCTGGCCGATTTTCCGGAGGGGTTGAGCCTGGACGCCGAACGCGGCCTGTCGCGCCAGCACGTGGGCCATCGGTTCACGTTCTCGGGTCTCGGCGAGATTCCCAAGAGCGTCCCGGGACTGCGGAACTTCAAACTCAGCTCCCTGGTCTCGATCGAGAGCGGACGGCCGTTCAACATCTTCTCGGGGCGCGATGCCAACGGCGACGGCAATCCGAACTCGGATCGGCCCGGACTGATCGGACGTAACACCTGGATGGGCCCCGGCTATGCCTCGGTCGATTTCCGGGTCGCCCGCCCGGTCAAGTTCAACGAACGGCTGAGCGCCGAGTTCAGCATGGACTTCTTCAACCTGTTCAACCGGGTCAACATCCGCGATCTGAACACGGTCTATGGGGCGGACGACTTCAACTCCGCTCCGATCGCCAGCTTTAACACGCCGCGGGATGTCTTCAATCCCCGGCAACTACAGTTCGGTCTCAAACTCAAATTCTGAGGACTGAGCCCGAGCCATAGCCGTTCAACCACCTTCCCTTGAGGTCTGTCGAGGATCGATCCGCGATCCCCAACAGACCTCAAGTGGAAAATGGAAGATAGATTTCAGTCGGAATTTCCGCCGTGAAAGTTGTCCTCAAAAGGAGCGTGGGGGTATGTACCGAAGTGATGTGGTTGGAAGTCTGTTGCGTCCGCCTTATCTGAAGCAGGCCCGGGAGCAGCGCGAGTCGGGCGAGTTGAGCCATGCCGCCTTCAAGCGCCTGGAGGATCGGGCGGTCGACGATGCCATCGAACTGCAGGAGCGCGCCGGAATCGAGGTGCTCAGCGACGGCGAGATGCGCCGTTATGCCTTCTACGGCCATCTGATCGACGCGATCGAGGGCTTCGACAAGCTCGGCGGATGGGCCATCCCGTTCCGCAACGACGAGGGAGAAGAAATGTTGCTTCAACGCCCGGTCGTCGTCTCCCGCCTGCGGCGCCAACGGCATCTGTGCGCGGAGGAGTTCACCTACCTCCGGGCTCAAACCACGCGCCCGGCCAAGACCACGCTGGTCAGCGCGCAACAGGCCGCGGCCTATTACGACAGCGATAAGTCCGGAGGGGCCTATTCGAACATCGACGCCTATCTGGCGGATCTGGTCGACATCCTGCGCCAGGAGGTGGAGGAGTTGATCCGCCTGGGCTGCACCTATATCCAGATCGACTCTCCGCAATACACCGCCCTCCTGGACCCGGACCTCCGTGAAGGCTACCGGCAGCGCGGCACCGATCCCGATCGGCTGCTCGCCCTCTCCATCGAGATGGACAATGCGGTGATCAGCAATCATTCAGCCGGCAGCGGGACCGAGATCACGTTCGGCCTCCACCTCTGCCGGGGCAACAACCAGAGCAGGTTCTACGCCCGCGGCGACTACGGGCCGATCGCCAAGGTCTTCCGGGAGACCCGATTCCAGCGCTTCCTGTTGGAGTATGACGACGAACGTTCCGGCGGTTTCGAGCCGCTCAGCCAATTGCCCGAGGACCGGACGGTCGTGCTGGGCCTGGTCAGCTCCAAGCGGGCCGCGCTCGAGAGCAAGGACGACCTGAAGCGGCGCATCCAGGAGGCGTCGACCGTGATCCCGCTGGAGCGCCTCGCGTTGAGCCCGCAATGCGGTTTCGCCTCGACCATCGAGGGAAACCTGCTGACCCCGGACGACCAGGAGGCCAAACTGCGCCTCGTCGCCGAGACCGCCCAAGAGGTCTGGGGATAGAAGAAGTCTAGAGAAGTCGGGAGAGGTTGGGGAAAGCCTGAGTCAGGATCGGTTTTGACTTTCCTAGACCTCTTTTTTCATTTCTCATTTTCCACTAATCAATTTATATTACCGCCGCCTCGGCATCGAATAATCAAGAATTGGAAGATGAGATATGGAAAATGATCGGGGTCTGGCGACAGACCGCACAAGCAAAAACACCGCTATTCTGCTCCTCAGTTGTCCCGACACCAAGGGACTGGTCGCGACGATCGCCGACTTCGTCTACCGCCACAACGGCAACATCCTGCACGCGGACGAACACGCCGACGAGGAACTGAATCTCTTTCTGATGAGGGTCGAGTTCGATCCTTCGGACTTCGACCTGGACCTGAACGACTTCGCCCGGCACTTCGAGCCGATCGCCGAACGGTTCCGGATGAGATGGCACCTGGCCCAGTCCGCGCACCGCCCGCGGGTCGCGATCCTGGTCTCGAAATACAACCATTGCCTGGTCGACCTCCTCTATCGGCAACAGAGCGGCGAACTGCGCTGCGACATTCCGGTGATCATCTCGAATCATCCCGACAATCGATCGATCGCCGAGTTCTATCGCATTCCCTATCACACGATTCCCGTCCCGAAAGAGCAGAAACGCGAGGCGGAGCAGCAGATTCTGGGGCTGCTCGCCGAATACCGGCCCGACCTGGTCGTGCTCGCCCGGTACATGCAGATCCTCTCGGCCGAGTTCGTCAACGCCTATCCGCATCGCATCATCAACATCCATCACTCTTTCCTGCCCGCCTTCGTGGGCGCCCGGCCCTACCATCAGGCCTTCCAGCGGGGCGTCAAGATCATCGGAGCCACCAGCCACTACGTGACGGAGGTCCTCGACGACGGCCCGATCATCGAGCAGGACGTGGTCCGCATCTCGCACCGCGAATCGGTCGACGACCTGGTTCAAAAAGGGCGCGACCTCGAGAAGATGGTCCTCTCGCGCGCCGTCCGCTGGCACCTCGAGAATCGCATTCTGCTCTACGGCCACAAGACGGCGGTCTTCGATTAGGCCGTTCCCGGGCTTTGATATATCAATCCGGCCGACCGGCGGGCGGCCGCCGACCCGTCGCTATCCCCCGCCACCCGAAAGAGGCGAGCCAATCTGATATGGCAGACTCGGAGAGAGATGCTTGACACCGGAAACTGCGACCGGCATACTCAGCGCATTCGTCGGAAATTCATCTACCAGACAGTGAGGGGAAAGATGTCCATACCGGTCGCCGAATCCAATCAACAGTTAGAACAGCCCACGAAACAACCCGGTCTGGGTTATGCGTGGTATGTCGTGATCGTCCTCATGGTGTGTTACACGCTCTCATTCATCGACCGGCAGATTTTGAGTCTGCTGGTGGCGCCGATCAAGCGGGACCTGGGAATCAGCGATACGAAGATCGGGCTGCTCCAGGGGCTGGCGTTTGCCGTGTTCTACACGCTGCTCGGTTTTCCGCTGGGCCGCATCGCCGATCGGTACAGCCGGCGCAACCTGATCGCGGTCGGCGTCTTCTTCTGGAGCCTGATGACCGCGCTCTGCAGCGTGGCCCTCAGCTTCTGGTCGCTGGCGACGGCGCGCATGGGCGTGGGGGTCGGCGAGGCCACGCTGGGGCCGTCGGCGTTCTCGATGATCTCCGACTACTTTCCCAAGGAACGGCTGGGAGGCGCGCTCAGCGTCTATGCCATGGGCATCTTCATCGGCTCGGGTCTGGCGCTGATCGTGGGCGGCACGGTCGTCGGCAAGGTCTCGGAGCTGCCGGCGGTCGATCTGCCGCTGATCGGAACGATCGCCTCGTGGCGGCTCACGTTCCTGATCGTCGGGCTGCCCGGACTGTTGATCGGACTGCTGGTCTATACCGTGCGGGAGCCGCTCCGTCAAAATCTCATGCGCCAGACCGACGGGCGCGTCTCGCAGCTCCACCTCCGCGAGGTGCTGGCCCAACTGGCGCGGCGTTGGAGATCGGTGGTCGGCGTCTCCCTCGGACTCTCCTCCCAGGCCATGTGCAATTACGCCATGCTGGCCTGGGCCCCGACCTACTTCCTGAGGGTTCACGGCTGGAAACCGCGGGATACCGGCCTGGTGCTGGGGGTCATGACCCTGACGGTCGGTTGTGTCGGAATGTATTTCGGCGGCAAACTCTGCGACCGGTGGCAGCAGCGTCGAAT
The DNA here is from genome assembly GCA_035280505.1 of Blastocatellia bacterium. Lineage (GTDB taxonomy): Bacteria > Acidobacteriota > Blastocatellia > RBC074 > RBC074 > JAKEHZ01. Next base: position 11,131 of record DATEFT010000354.1, read on the forward strand.
CTCCGAGGCGCCGCTCAAGGTCGGCGTCATCGCCACCACCACGGTCGGCGTCCTCTTCACGCTCATGACGGTCCTGCCCAATTTGACGTGGATCCTGGTCCTCTTGACCTGCTCGCAATTCTTTCTGGCCATGCCGGTGGGCAGCTCTTATGCCGCCCTGCAGTTCATCTTTCCCAACCAGTTGCGAGGCCAGGTCTCGGCCCTGCTGCTCTTCACGATCAACATCGGCGGGCTCATGCTGGGGCCCCTGCTGCCCGGTCTCTTCAACGACTATCTGTTCCGGGACGAGAACCTGGTGGGAGCCTCGCTCGCCCTGACCATCATCATGGCCTCGGTCACGGCGGCGACCCTCTTCCGAACCACGTATCGTCCGTACCGGGCGCACTATGCTATGATGCATGAGGCATCGTGAATCGTCCGATTCACTTCGACTCGATCTTAAACACATTTAAAAATCTATGGAATACGTCAAACTCGGATCGACCGGCCTGAAGGTCTCGCGTCTCTGTCTGGGGACGATGACCTACGGCTCCAAACAGTGGCGGCCCTGGGTGCTCGAAGAGGAGGAGGGGCGTCCCTTCATCCGCCGGGCGCTGGAACTGGGGATCAATTTCTTCGACACGGCGGACATGTATTCGCGCGGAGTCAGCGAGGAGATCGTGGGCCGCGCGCTCAAAGATTTCGGCCCTTCGCGCGATCGGGTGGTGATCGCCACCAAGGTCTGCCAGCCGATGGGCGACGATCCGAACCTGCGCGGGCTTTCGCGCAAACATCTCTTTCACTCGATCGACGACAGTCTGCGCCGGCTGGGCACCGATTACGTCGACCTCTACCAGATTCACCGCTTCGACCCGACCACTCCGATCGATGAGACGCTGACGGCCCTGCACGACCTGGTCCGCATGGGAAAGGTCCTCTACCTGGGCGCTTCCAGCATGCCGGCCTGGCAGTTCGCGCGGATGCTCTATCGAGCGGATCAGTTGGGGCTGACGCGCTTCGTCACCATGCAGAACCACTATAACCTGATCTATCGTGAGGAGGAGCGTGAGATGAATCCGCTGTGCCGCGCCGAGGGGGTCGGCCTCATTCCCTATAGCCCGCTGGCACGCGGTTTCGTGGCGGGCAACCGAAGATCGGGAGATTTCGGAGAGACGACGCGCGCGAAGACCGACGAACTCGCTAAAAAATTCTATTATGAGCCTTCGGATTTCGCGGTCGTCGATCGCCTGAGCGAGATCGCCAACCGGCGCGGCGTGCCGAATGCCCAGGCCGCGCTGGCCTGGGTTCTGGCACAACCCGGCGTCACGGCGCCGATCATCGGCGCCAGCCAGACTCCGCATCTCGAGGATGCCATCGCCGCCCTCAGCCTTAAACTGGACGAGGCGGAGATGAAGGCGTTAGACGAGGCGTACCGACCACACCCGCCGCAGAGTCTGTAATTCGCAGTTCACGTCCCCACCGGCGCTGGTTGAGAGACGGCTTGATGCCGACCTCCGTGTAGATGCGGTCGCGGTGGCGCAGCCAGTGCTCTTTGACATACTCGGAGGCCGCGCGGCCGTCCAGTTGCCAGGGCGGCTGACTGGCGTTCAGGCCGACGAAGTGCGCGCCGCAAGCGCCGAGATACGGCAGATGCGGTGGAAACGGAGAACAGACCGTCACCTCCTCCAACCGGACCATCAGTGGTTCCCTTCTCAGCGAGAGCGCCGCCGCCTGCAGCCCCTGCTCATCGAGTTCGGAGACGAGCCGCACCGGCTGCCGCTGCAGGACGTTGATCAGCGCGTCTCCCAGGTCGAACCCCGGCGGCAGACCGCAGAGGCCCGAGTTGCAAGGCTGCGGCCCGCAGAGGCAATCGAACTGCCCATGATGGGTCAGGACATCTTCCGCAAAGAGGCAGCTCTCGGTTCCGTCGTCCGCCAACCAGCGCCGAATCGCGCTCGGTAATCTCCACAGGATGCAACCGATGTCGAGCGAGAGCTCATAGCGATCCGGAAAGAGCCGCAGCGGCGCAAACCTCCATCCCACTCCCTCCGACAACCGCTCATCCAGGTGGGACTGAAAGAGCTCCGGCAGGTCGGCGGCGGTGATGGAATGCCATCGAATCTCATCGGGCAGATCGCCCGTCAGCTCCTGCGCGCGCTCGAGCGGAATCGTATTGACGCAGATTCCGTAGGCCGCGGATCGGCCCCAAATGCGGTACGCGCCCCAGACCGAAAGTCTCAGCGCCTCGAATCCGAGCGGAGTAACATCTCCGAGCGTCCAGCGGATCCCGAGTTGCTTGCGTAGTTGGTATGTCATAAATGCCTCCACAGTTTAGGTAAACTTTCTATAAAGATAGGGCAAATACTGTACCGCTTGGTACTCAAGTGTAATGGCTGGTTACGTTTGTGCGCGTAGCCCCCAAGGACGGACCTCTCGTATCTCGATCGGACACTCCGTATAGACAATTCATCTATTGACTGTCTAAAGATTTGGAAGCGCGTAGCGGCGCGCTCGCGTCAGCGCCGTCACGAACGTACAATGCCGTGCGAGCGCCCTTCGTTGAACCGCTCCGGGCCGGCCCCAGCCGAGATCTCGTTACACGGATTTAAACACGTCGTGTCAAAATTCTTAACTACTGCTTCATTTGTACTTAGAAAGTAAGACTTTTGAAATTTGGATTCGAGACCGCGAAAGACGCGGTTCAAAAAATAAAAGATGGAGATGCTGGGTTGAAGAATAGATTAACCGGAATAAACCAGAGGGAGAACCCAGATGCTTGATTCAAGCTTCAGAAACGCGCTCTGCCGGGCGGGGCGCGGATTGGCACTGATCGTGCTGATCGCGCTGCCGGCGGCGGCGATTGCGCAATCCACCTTCGGCACGTTGACCGGGACGGTGAGCGACCCGGCCGGCGCCGTGGTCGTCAACGCCACCGTGATGATCACCAATCTCGGGACGCAGGCGTCCCGAACGCTGATCACGAGCGGCGAGGGCAACTATCTCGCGGCCAATCTGGATCCGGGCCGCTATCGGATCACGGTCGAATCATCGGGCTTCGCCCGGTTGACGCGCGAGGTCGAGTTGCTGGCGCGCCAGATCGTGCGCGTGGATGCGAGGCTCGAGACCGCCGCCACCAGCCAGAGCGTGGACATCAACGCGTCGACGGCGATCACCACGGAGACGGCGACCATCGCCGACTCGAAGTCGGGGCGCGAGATCAACGAACTGGCGCTCAATTTCCGCGCGACCGACCAGCCCAGCCCGATCACCGTCGCCACGCTCGCGCCCGGAGTCCAGCAGGACCGCAGCGGTTACATCTCGGTCGCCGGCGGCCAGCCCTATACGACCTCGTTCTCGATCGACGGGATCTCGACGCAGAACGTGCGCAACGGCGGCGCCTCGCGCGACCTCTTCCCCTCGGTCGAAGCGATCGCGGAGTTCAAGGTCAGTTCGAGCAACAACAATGCCGAGTTCAGCCAGGTCAGCGATCTGACCACGGTCTCCAAGAGCGGGGGCAATGACTATCACGGCACCACCTACTGGTTCCACCAGAACAGCGCGCTCAATGCGACCAATCCGTTCGGCGAGGTGGGGCCCGACGGCCGGCGAATCAACTCGCCGTCGCACACCAGCACCTTCGGCGGCGCGCTCAGCGGCCCCTTCAACCTGCCGAAGAGATATTTCGGCCCGCTCGGATACGAGGGCCGCAACCGCAGCTTCTTCTTCTTCGACTATGAAGGCGTACGGCGCAACAACCGCCGCACGCTGCCGCAGTTCGTGCCGCCCGACGCCTTCCGCGCCGGCGATCTCTCCAGCCTCGGGCTGGGCCAGATTCCGGTCAATCCGACTTCGGCCCGGATTCTGGACCTCCTCTATCAACGGCAGAACCAGCCGACCGGCGCCGATATCAGCCGTCCCAACTATATCGTCAACGCTCCATACAACTTCTCCGCGGACGGCTTCGACGCTCGCGGCGACCACAACTTCAACGACCGCCACAAGGTCTTCGCCCGGTTCACCTATAAGAACCTGGAGACCGTCGGCGTCGACAGTCAACTGCCGAACAGCGCCACTCAAAGAAACTACAACACCAAGTTCGGCGACTTCACCAACAGCATCAAGGTGCGGAACCTCGCCGGCTCATACAACTTTCTGATCCGGCCGAGCCTGATCAACGAATTCCGGGCGGGCTACAGTACCTTCAACGTCGCCTACGACTATCCGCTGGCCGGCCAGGGGGCGCAGATCATCCAGGCGCTGGGGATCACCGGGTTACCGACTCCGCCGGCCCTGGGCGGGATTCCGAACTTCTTCTTTACCGACGGATCGTTCATGCCCACCAACAGTTCGGGGCGCCCGCATTCGACCGCGACCAAGATCTGGCAATTCAACGACAACCTGACCTGGACCAAAGGCCGTCACACCATCAAGGGGGGCGGAGATTTCCAACGAATCTCGTATCGCGACTACCTGAGCTTCTTTGCGGGCGATGATTTCGGGGAGTATGCCTTCACCGGCTTGATCACCGGCAATGCCTTCGCCGATTTCCTGCTCGGCATCCCCACCTATACGACCTATGCCGCGAACGGCCCGGATACGAAGCCCTTCGCCTATCACTATGGCTTCTATCTCCAGGACGATTTCCGCGTCACCCAGAAATTGACGCTCAACTACGGCCTGCGTTACGAGTTGCATCCGCCGTTCAACGACGAGACCAATCAATTGGCCAATTTCGACCGCTTCGCTTCCGGCGGCCGGGTCGTGGTGCAGAACGAAGCCGGATTGCAACTGGTCGCCCCGTCGTTCCGCAACGACATCGGCAACACTCCGATCGTCGTGGCCTCGAGCGCCGGTCTGCCCGAGACGCTGCGTCAAACCGATAAGAACGACTTCAATCCGCGGGTCGGGTTCGCCTATCGCCCGTTCAAGGATAACAAGACGGTCATTCGCGGCGGCGCCGGAGTCTACACCGTCACGGTGCTCGGCTCGGTGCTCTATTCGCTGGCGGGGATTGCGACGAGCAACGCGCCGGTCTTCATCAACGCGTTTGTGCCCGGCCAGGGCTTTCGCCTGCAATTTCCCAACGTCTTTCCGGCCGGGGCGGCCGGATCGGGCGGAGTCCCGGACTTCCGGCGAGCCAACCAGACCGATCTGACCGATCCGTATTCGATTCAGTGGAACCTGACCGTCGAGCGCGAATTGTGGCGGAACTCCGGATTGCGCCTGACCTACACCGGGTCCAAGACCCGCAACCTGATCCACAGCCCGGACCTCAATCAGGTCCAGCCCAACACCCTGGGGTACGCCGCCGTGAGCAACACGCGCCCCTTCCCGAACTTCAACGCCGTGCTGACGCGCGATAACGGGCCGAGCGCCAAGTATCATGCCTTCACGGCGGAATTCTCGCGGCGGTTCAGCAGCGGCCTGAGCTTCCAGAACTCCTACACGCTGACCAAGAACCTCTCGAATGCGGGCGGCGCGGCGCCGGACTCTTTCGCCTTCGAGAACGGACCGACCACGCTCAACAACTTCGATCTCGCCGCCGATTACGGCAACGTCTCATTCTCGCGGCGCCATCGTTTCGTCAGCTCTTTTCTGTGGGAGTTGCCGGTGGGACCCGGACGTCGATTTCTCAACGGGCTGAAGGGCTTCGGCAATGCCGTCGCCGGAGGTTGGCAGGTCACGGGGATCACGCTGTTACAGACCGGCCCCTATCTGACGCCGACCTTCACCGGTTCCGATCCTTCGGGCACCGGCGTCCTGCTCCGCGGCGTGACCGCCACGCAACGCCCGGACCGCGTCGGTGACGGCAATCTGGAGCATCCGACCGCCGACGCCTACTTCGATCTCAACGCCTTCGTCGCGCCGCCGAACAATATCGGACGGTTCGGCAACGCCGGCGTCGGCATCCTGCGCGGGCCGGGCACCGCCAGCTTTTCGATGACGCTCGGCAAACAGTTCGGGCTCACGGAACGGTTGAAGATGCGGTACGAAGCCGCTTTCTCGAACCTCTTCAACCATACCAACCTCGAGATTCCGAGCAATCTCAATATCGGGTCGATCGCCAGCCCGTCGACTTCATTCGGCCGCATCACCAATGTCCAGTCGGTCGACCAGGCCGGGCCGCGCATCATTCAGATGTCGTTACGGCTCTCGTTCTGATCCGTCCGTAGACGTCAGACTAAAACCGCGAAACCCGCGGAACACGCGAAAAGTCATCGAGGTCGCGTGTGCCGCGTGTTTCGCGGTTTTAGGTGGAAACGGCCGGATAGTTACGCGGATTCCGTCTTCGTCATTCAGATGAATTCGACTCCGGCATAGATCTCCGGAAACGGCAACCGGACCCCAATTGCCGGGAGATCAACCACCGCCTCCGGATGACCGAAGTAGGATCTGACCCATCCTTCACCGAGCCTGGAATATCTGACGACATACGGAATACTTTGAGCGATGATCAGGTAGTCTTGCAGCGATTCCAGTGCGGTATATTCCTCGAGCTTCTGTTTGTTATCGGTCAACAATGAAGACGGCGACAGGATTTCAATGATCAGAGCCGGATTGAGCAGCACTCCGATTCCCTGCCTCTCTTCAAGCTGCGGATTGCAGGCCACGCTCAGGTCCGCGTAACGAAAAGGATGGTGAGACGTTTTAATCGGAACATCGGCCGGAATTACGCGGCAGCCTTTCAATTGGCGGGCCAGGGATTCATTGAGATTGATCATAATCGTCGAATGATTCTTCGACCCTCCGCCCATCAGAACGATCTCACCATCTCGATACTCATAACGCCCGTCGTTGGTCTTGATGAAATCGAGATACTCTTCGAGCGTATAGTAGTGTCGGATTTCCTGCAAATTTGCGCTCATTTCATCCTCCGTCTCTTCACCTTACTCAAGCAGGTGCAGATCCCTAAGTCAATGCTCATACAGCCCTTTATAAGGTTGCCGACCCCCTCTGTCAAGATAAAACGATTTCATCTTCAA
>DATEFT010000355.1:0-5601 GCA_035280505.1 Blastocatellia bacterium
GCTGGATGCGGCGATCCTCATGAATCGCCTGGTCTGGAAATATTCAGGTCACGAAGCGACCTTCTCGGATCCGCTGGTCGATTGCCGCGCCTGTGGCCGGCGCAGCCGCGCCGATCACCTGAAAGACGGCAAATGCGGCCACTGCGGATCGGATAAGCTGACCGAACCGCGCAATTTCAACCTCATGTTCAAAACCACGGTCGGGCCCGTCGAATCGGACGAGAACCTGGCCTATCTGCGCCCCGAGACGGCGCAGGGCATCTTCGTCAATTTCGCCAACGTGCAACAGACGACCCGGCGCAAACTGCCCTTCGGCGTCGCCCAGATCGGCAAAGCGTTCCGCAACGAGATCACGCCCGGCAACTTCACGTTCCGCACTCGCGAATTCGAGCAGATGGAGATCGAATACTTCTGCAAACCGCCCCAGTACCTGCAACCCGGCGAAAAGAACGACGTCGAGTTGCACCAGGAATGGGTCGAACAGCGGTTCAACTGGTACGTCAGGCTGGGGATCGCGCCCGAGCGCCTGAGCAAACGCGAGCAAACGCCCGAAGAGCTGGCCCATTACGCCAAGGCCACGGTCGATATCGAATATCTCTTTCCGGGGTCGCTGGGCTTCAGCGAACTCGAAGGGATCGCCAACCGGCAGGACTACGATCTCTCCGCGCATAGCCGGGAGATTCCCGAAGCCGACCTGGAACGGCTGAAACTGCACAAGAACACGGACAGCACGACCACGCTCGACTATTTCGACGACCAGTATCAGGATCCGGCGACCGGGAAGAAGGGCGCTCGCTATGTCCCCTACGTGATCGAGCCGTCGGCCGGAGCCACGCGCGCCACCCTGGCCTTCCTGTGCGAGGCCTATCATGAAGAGGTGGTCAGCGAGCCCAAAGCGGAAGATCTGAATGCGCTGCGCGAAGCGATCGCGGCCGCGCGCAAGAGCCTCGACAAGAAGATCTCGGAGACCGAAAAGGCCGCGCAGAAGGGCGAATTGAAGGCCGATGCGCCGACCGCCGTCCAATTGCGGACCATCAGCGATGCGCTGGGGACCGCCGACTCGAAATTGCCGGCGTCGCTGCTCGACATCGAAGATGCCTGCAATCTGCCCGGCGCCGACCGGATTGAACTGCTCAAGAAGGTCCGCCAGGTCGCGACCAAGCTGTGTGACGAACATACGCGGCTGGTCTTGAAACTCCATCCGCAACTAGCGCCGATCAAGGTGGCCGTCTTCCCGCTCAAGAAGAACGAACCACGCATCGTCGAGCTGGCCAAAAAGATCAAGCACGACCTCCAGCCTTTGATGCGCGCGGTCTACGACGACACGGGCGCGATCGGCAAACTCTACCGCCGGCAGGATGAGATCGGCACTCCCTTCTGCATCACGGTCGATTTTGAGACGCTGGGCGAGAAGGGGCCGGAGACCAAGGACACGGTCACGGTCCGGGACCGCGACACCATGCAGCAGGTGCGGAAACCGATCTCTGAACTCGCAAACTATCTCTTACAACGACTGATCTAACCAACAATCACTATGAGCTTACTCGAAGCGATCATCCTCGGGATCATCCAGGGTCTGACCGAATTCATTCCCATCAGCAGCAGCGGCCATCTGATCATAGCTGAAAAATTAATGGGTATTGAAAACCGTTTATCGGCCCAACAGATCACGGCCTTCGTGGCCGTCATGCAATTGGGAACCCTGGCCGCAGTGCTGGTCTACTTTTTCAGCGACATCGTCAGCATCAGCCTCGGATTTGTGAAGGACAACATCCGGCTCCTGCAGGGTTCCAAGGACAATTCGGCCCGGAAAGCCTCGCGCCTGGGTTGGATGATTATTATCGGCACGCTGCCCATCGCGATCGTCGGAATCCTCGCGAAGAAAGCGATCGAGGGAGACTTCACCAAGAATCTCTTCGTGATCGGCATCAGCATGATCGTCTGGGCGATTCTGCTGGGATTCGCGGAGCGGGTGGGGCGGCGGCGCAGCGATATGGAACATATCGGGGTCCGCGAGGCCTCCTTCATCGGAATCACCCAGGTCTTCGCCTTGATCCCCGGATCATCCCGGTCGGGAACGACCATCGCCGGCGGTCTCTTCGCCGGTCTGACCCGTGAGGCGGCGGCGCGTTTTTCATTTCTGCTCTCGATCCCGGCCATCGCCGCCAGCGGACTGCTCGAGCTGAAAGAGGCGCTCGCGCTGCTGAGCGGAACCAGCATGGTCTCGTTGGGAGTGGCCACCGCGGTTTCGGCAGTGGTCGGTTACGCGAGCATAGCGTTCCTGATCAGCTATCTGCGGAATCACACGACCTTCATCTTTATCATTTATCGGCTGATCGCAGGTGTGGTGGTGATCTATCTGGCCTTTAAGAAATTCCGATGAAGAGCGGCCGGATTTCCTTTCTCTTCGCGAAAGGAATAGAGCCTCGCCGGCCGATGAGCAACCTCGCCCCGCGTCTCGTTCAGCTCCCGAATCTGCCCCTGGGCCAGAATCTTCTTGCGAAAATTCCTCTTGTCGACCGGACGTTGCAGGATGATCTCGTAGACTCGTTGCAACTCGGAGAGCGTGAATTTCTGCGGCAGTAGTTCGTAGCCCACCGTCGTCCATTCGATCTTGTTGCGCAATCTCCAGACGGCGTAATCGAGAATCTTCTTGTGATCGAAGGCCAGTTTCATCTCCAGCCTGGACTCAAAGACGGGGTGCCACTGGGCATCGTCGGCGTCGGAGGCAGCGACGATTCGCTGCCTCTCGGCGTCGATCAGGGAGAAATAGGCCACGCTGATCACGCGGCCCCGCGGATCACGATTGGGCTCGCCGAAGGTGTAAAGTTGTTCGAGGTAGACGTTCGTGACCCCGGCCTCCTCTTTCAATTCCCGAGCGGCCGCCTCCTCCATCGATTCATCGATCCCCACAAACCCGCCCGGCAGCGCCCAGCAGCCTTTGAACGGCTCCAGACCGCGCCGAATCAGCAAGACCTTCAGATCGTCATCGGCGATCGTGAAGATCACCAGATCCACGGTGACTGAAGGGCGAGGATAATCTTCAAGTTTGCTCATCTCACTCTCATCAGAATTTGAGGTTTGAAATTTGAGATTTGAAAGGTCTCAAATCTCAATCTCAAATCTCAAATCTCAAATCTCAAATTTTAAAACCTCGTCCGTGGTGGTGAATTCAACTCCCGCGGAACGCATCTCCGCCAGCGTCTGCTCGGTGGTCTCGGCCGTCACCCCGCGGATCGCGTCGGCCACCAGCATCACCCGGGCTCCGGCCTGAGCCAGTCCCAACCCGCAGGCTCGCACGCAATAATCGGTGGCCACTCCAAAGACCACGCACTCCACTCCCTTAAACTGTCCCTGGCGCCTCAATCCGTCGAGCCACGGGTTCGAGAAGGGATCGAAGACCTTTTTCTTGACGATGTAATGTCTGCCCGGAGCGATTGTGGATCCCGCCTCCGCGGTCCCGTCGACCGCGATCTCCTGACGCGGCAGATCGGGCAGATCGGGGAAGATCCGTTCGGCTCCGGAGGTCCCGTCCAGACAATGCGGCGGAAAGAGCTGAAACTCCGGATCGCCCGGTTCGTGCGCACATCGCGAGGAGATCGTCGTGATCCCTCGCTCGCCCGCCAGACGCAGCAACCTCTCGATATTCGGCCTGATCAGCTCGCTGCCGGGGACATAGAGCGTCCCGTCACTATCCATAAAGTCGCGTTGTGTATCAACCTCAAAAAAGATCATCGCGCCGCCCCCTTTCTGAACTCTTCCATCAACTCTCCGGTTCGCTGTTCAAGCTCCGGACTGTATCGCACCGAGTAGAGGTCGGCGCCCGCCAATCGTTTGAACCGCTTGGGCAGAAGCGAGAGCCGCTCTCTAGTATAAGCCTGAATCTCCCTCAAACCGGGCAGAGATTTGATCAGCTCGCCATTTCGCATGACGGGGACCAGCAAGGGTGCTCCCGCCGGATTCGGCTCGCCGGCAATCCCGATCACGTCGCCTTTGAATTCCCCAAGACTGCCCGACTCCCGCCAGACCTGCTTGCGATAAGGATGAGTGGCCTTGTCGTGGCTCAATTTCATCTTGGGCTCGACTCTCCCCTCGGATTCGATCTCGACCAGCTTGTAGACTCCGCTCAACGCCGGGGCATCGCGAGAGGTGGAGAGCTCCGTCCCGACTCCAAACAGATCCACCTGCGCCCCCGCCTCCAACAACCTCTCGATCCGGTGTTCGTCCAGATCTCCACTCACCAGGATCTTGGTCTCCGTCATCCCGGCCGAGTCCAGAATCATGCGCACCTGTCTCGACAACTGAACCAGGTCTCCGCTGTCCAAACGCACACCCCGCAACCGCGGGCCGAACTTCGTCGCCAGGTGCGCCGCCGCAATCGTGTCGTAGGTGTCCAGCAACAAGATCGTGCTCTCGGGAAAGACGCGCGAGTAGGCGTCGAAGGCTTCGGCCTCGTGATCGAAGACCATGGTAAATGAATGTGCCGCCGTTCCGTAGACCGGCAGGTCGAACCGGCGCCCGGCCTCGACATTTGAGGTCCCGACGCAACCGCCGATGAACGCCGCCCGCGCCGCATAGATCGCCGCCCCGAACCCGTGGCAGCGACGCGCCCCGAACTCGATCACCCCGCGACCACGGGCCGCTTCAACTACTCGTGCCGCCTTGGTCGCAATCAATGTCTGAAAATTAATGGTCGTCAGCAGAAAAGTCTCGATCATCTGCGCCTCGATCAATGGCGCCGTCACCCGCAACAGCGGCTCTCCCGCAAAGGCGATCTCGCCCTCGGGAATCGCCCAGACCTCGCCCGTGAATCGAAAATTCCGTAGATAATCGAAGAACTCCCGCCCGACATGCGCGAAGACCGGTAGTCCCCGCAGATAATCCACATCCTCTTCGCTGAACCTCAAGCCGGAAAGATATGCCAGGGCCTGCTCCAGTCCCGCCACCACCAGGTATGAACGCTGCGGCGGCAGCCTCCTCACAAACAGCTCGAAACTGGCTCGCCCATCCCGCCGATTGGCCTGATAGGCCGCCGCCATCGTCAACTGATACAGGTCCGTCGCCAACCCCGTGACCCGATCATCAATTCCAATCTCGCTACTCTGCTCTCTGCTCATCATTTCTGCCCACCCCTTTCCCTATACTTAGTGTGCAAAGTACACTAAGTATAGAATGGAGAGTGAAGGATGTCAACAGTCGGGCGCGGGTCGAACTTCGGGAGTTTGGGCGTCGTAGGTTATCATCAGCGAGAGCTGGCGAAGAGAAACCAGGAGTGGAATTCGGGGGGATTTTGAAGATGAGCAACAATCTATTCGATCAATTACGTGAAGCGGCGAAGCGCAAGGCCCAGGAGTTGGACGAGAAGTTCGATCTGAAGAACAAAGTGGGCCAGGGGATCGACGCGGCCTCCAAGGTCGCCAACGATGCGGCCAAGACCGTGCAGGAGCGGTTCGAGAAGGTCGATGAACAGTTCAAAGTCACGGAGAATCTGCGGGAGACGGCCGCCAAGGCGGAGGAGAGGATTCGCCAGGGTTCGGAGGCCGCTCAAACAGGGGCCGAAAAGGTCTCCGAGGCCGCCGAAGAGACCTTCAATCAGGTCTT
>DATEFT010000356.1:0-18839 GCA_035280505.1 Blastocatellia bacterium
GTCGGCGCCCAGGCGAAGCTGAAGCGCGGCGCCAGGTATCCGATCCGATGCTTCTCCAGCAACTGCGGGACGACGCCCACCGAGGCCTTGGCCATCTGCTCCTGAAAGGTCGATCCGGGGCCCGGAATGACCGTGCTCATCCGGCCGTTCTTCTCGTAAGGATTCGAGGAGAAGTCCCAGCGCAATCCCAGGTTGAGCGAGAGATTCTTCTTGACCTTGTAGTTGTCCTGAACGAAGAACCCGTAGGTGGTCGTTCGATACTGAACGTCCTGGGTGGCGGGGCCGCCGGTGCGCGGATCGAAATTGACGCCGCTCTGCGACAGCGGAAGGTCCGCCGCGAAATCGAAGAGGTTCCGAAAATCGTAAGTCGGCCGTTGCTGCGGTCCGCTGAAGAGATCGTTCTCCTGGTCCCGGAAGATCTCGGTCCCGGCCTTGATCGCATGCTTGCCGCGGTTGATCGAGAGCACGTAACGCCAGGTCCAATCGTTCTGAATGAAGAGCGCCGGCGCGAACCCATTGCCGAATCCGCCGCCCACCGTCGGAGTGCCCAGCCCGCCCCCGGTGCCGATGGCGGGAATCTCGCAGTGAGAGCATTCCTGGCCGCCCTGGAAGCGGGTGAAGCCCAGGGCCGCCTCGCCGATCATCGAGGAGTTGAAGGTATGGGTCCAGTTGACGTTGGCGTAGTAGGTGATCGGTTTGGCGGCGAAGGCGTTTCTGAACTCAGGCCGGAGTTGCGTGCCCTCGACGTCCGCGGTTCGGCGCTGGTAGTTGACGTGGACCCGGTCCTTGGCGTCGTTGAAGTACCGGTCCACTCGCACATTCCACTGCAGGCCGTCGCGCGCGGCCGCGAAGTTCCGGACGACCGATCCGCGCAGCGGCAGGTTGCAGGGCATCCCGAGGGGCCCCGCGCCGTCGCAGGTGGCAAAACCCGAGACCGCCATGACCTGGGCGACCGTCTCGATCTGGCCCGGGTCGAAGGGCCCGAGGTTGCCGGCGGGAAATCTGGTCAGCAGCGAGGTCGAGATGTTGTTGGGGAAGTTCGCCCGCATGAAGTTGACGAACTCCGGGGTCTCGACGGTGGCCCGCTCGGTCACGTTGTTGGACGAGCGCAGCAGGTCGAGGCTGCCGAAGAAGAACATCTTGTCTTTCTGAATGGGGCCGCCCAGCGAGAATCCGAACTCGTTGCGCCGCGTGGCCGGCAGCACACGGCCGTTCGGGTCCGGCGTGTTCTGAAAGACGTTGCGCGCCGTCAGCTTGTTATTCCGGTGGTACTCGAAGAGCGAGCCATGCACCTGGTTGCTGCCCGATTTGGAGACGGCGTTGACCACGATCGAACCGCTCCGGCCGTACTCCGCCGAGTAATCGTTGAGGGCGATGCTGAACTCGGCGACCGTGTCGGGGTTGAGCGTGACGTAGACCGTGCCGGGATCCGGGTTGCTGTTGGCCGAGATGCCGTCCACGTAGAAACTGTTGCCGTCGCCCCGCTGGCCGTTGGCATTGACCTTCGGTTCGCCGACCAGACTGAAGATGTCGGCGCTGCCGGCCTCGGCGGTGCGGTTGCCGACGCCGGTGATCCCCGGAGCCAGCGAGACCAGATCCAGAATGTTGCGGCCGGCCATCGGCAGATTCCGGATCTCGGTCGTCGAGATATTCGAGGCGACCTTGGCCTCGGACCGCTGCAACGGCGAGGGATCGGAGGAGACGGTCACCGTCTCGCTGACCTCCCCCACTTTCAAGATCAGCGAGACGGTTCGGACCTCGGCGCCCCCGAGCAGGATGTTCTCCTGCATGGTGGAGGCAAACCCCCTGGCCGAGGCGACGATCCGATACTTGCCCGGCGGCAGCGTCGGGAAGCTGTAGTAGCCGGCCGCGTTGGTTCGCGCCGTCTGGTTGACGCCGGTCTCGACGTTGGTCAGCACGACCTGAACCTCGGGGATGATTCCTCCCGACGGATCGGTGACGGTGCCTTCAACGGCGCTGCGGAATTGGGCCCGCGCCTCCGGGTCGATCAGGACCAGGATCAGCAGCAGGCCAGAGACGATGGCGGTGAGACCTTTCAAGGTCATGGCCGGTCCTCCGTGAGTCTGGTGATAGTCTCAGGGGCACTGCGTTCGTACTTCTTTTTATCGCGTATTCCGCGTGTCTCGCGGTTTGGATCCCGATCAGGAAAGGCTCCGGCCCCGATTGAATCGGCGCCGCGAACGGTAGCCGGCGGAAGACTACTCAACAGCCTCCTTGGAAAGATCCACCGGCTACCGCTCGCGATACCGATTCCACGTCGATGGGATCGACGGGGCCGGTTCAGAGTTGAATCTCGATCGGCCGCCCCTCGAAGACGGCCGTGCGAATGACTTTCTCCTTCGCCAATCGCACTTCAATCCGGCGTTGCAGCGGCGGCCGCATCCGCGAGCCCTTGGCCAGCTTTAAACTCACGCGCCGCGTGCGTTCATTCCAGGTGATCAGAATCCGCGCCCACTCGGTTCCGCGATAGCCGAGGGTTCGGCCGTCGTCTTCATACAGCGCGCAGGCGGCGTCGGCCCCCGGATAGATGACGAGGCTGAGCGGGCCGTCGACCGGCTCGGCGGTGTACTGTTTCACCGGTCCGAACGGAATGATCGAACCGGCCCGGACGTAGAGCGGCATCGTAGTGAGATCGACCGGGCGGTTGATCTCTCGACCGCCTTCGACTCGCTCTTCCGTCCAGAAGTCGTACCAGTCGGTGCGCGGCAGATAGACCGAACGCGAGGTCGCGCCCGGCTCGACCACCGGCGCGACCAGGATGTCGCGCCCCCACAGATACTGGTCCCCGCGCGCCACGGCGACCTGATCGTCGGGATAATGCAGCCACAGGGCGCGCATAATCGGCAGCCCTGTTTCGTAGCCTTCGCGCACCGCGTTGTAGAGATAGGGCATCATCCGGTAGCGCAGCTCCAGATACTTGCGGCAGATCGGTTCGACCTGGGCGTTGCGCAACTCGCTGGGATCGGGATTGGCGGCGCCGCCGGTGTAGTTGGCGACCTCACTCGGCCCCAATTCGCCGGTATTCCAGCCCCAGGGGAGCCGGAGATGCCAGGTGCGGCCGTGAGCGCGGAAGAGCGGGCAGAAGGCGCCGAACTGGAACCAGCGCACGTGCAGTTCGCCCGTGTACTCTTTCGTCGGAACGAACCCTCCGATATCGGTGCCCCAGAGCGGAATGCCCGAGAGCCCGGTGTTGACGGCGATCGGCACGTGCAGTTTGAGCGTCTCCCAGGTGGTGTAGACGTCGCCGGACCAGAGGAAGGCGGCATAACGTTGCATCCCCGAGTAGCCGTTGCGATGCAGCGCGAAGACCCGCTCGTTCGGCCGGAACTGTTGCGTGCCCTCCCAGTACATTCGGTTGCGAGCCAGTCGCGACGGGGCGTCGAGGCCGTCGCCCTGATCCGGCCACCAGCCGTCGATCCCGACGTCGTAGATCGATTTGTGGACCGGCCAGTAGCAGGCGACCTGGCGGTCGGGCGGCCACTTGTTGTCCGGCGTGCGTCCGCTCGGCAGCGGCGCCGCGGTGCACGGATCGCTGACGGTTCCCGTCAGGCGCTGTCCTTCGATCACCGTGTGGAGCACCACTTTGAAATTTTGAGAGTGCAGTTCGTCGACCAGTTGCTTCGGGTTGGGGAAGTTGGCCTTGTTCCAGGCGAACTCTCCGTTGTTGGTGTTCCAACCGGAAGGCGTGAACCCGGTCCCCAGGTAGATCAACGCATCGCACGGCAGCTTCTTCTCGCGGAAGGTGCGGGCCACCCACCTGATCTCGTCCGGTCCGCCCAGGGTGCGGTGCGATTGCAGGTAGCCGAAGGACCAGAGCGGCGGCAGCTCCGGACGTCCGGTCAGCCGCATATACTCGGCCATGACCTGGGCGGGCTCGCGGGCGCCGACGACGAAGATGTCCAGCGGCAGTACGGCCTTCGCGTTGATCGGATTCATCCGGCCCTCCGGCTGCGTGAGATCGAAGGTGCCGTAGGGATGATGGATGAAGAGCGCCCACCCGCCGGTCCCGACCAACCATTGAATCGGGACGCGCGCGCCGTGCGTGCGGAGCCGGTAACCGCCCTGTCCGTTCCGCATGAGGTCGTTCGATCCGCGGCGGTCGAACTGCGGTCCGCCCTGACCGAGGCCGAGCACCGGCCGGTCGCCCAGTGAAAAGCCGATCGCTCCGGTTGACGCATCGATGCTGAGTTGTTGCACCAATCGGCCGTCTCTGGCTTCGACGCGAACGGTCAGGGGCGAGGCCGAAAACTTGATCGTCAGCTCGCCGCAGCGGACGTTCTGCGGAGCGGCCTTTCTGATTCGGGCGGAGGGCGCGGACCACACCGGTTGCACCAGCGCGCCATCGTCGGGAATCGGCTGCGCCCGGCCGTCGACGATCGGCGCCGCGCTGATCCGGACGGTCTGCGGACTGACCGATGAGATCGCGATTTCGACCGGTTGTCCGCCAATCTGAATCCCCGGCTCTTCCGCCGCCGACGGTTGGGTCTTGATCAACGCGGCGATGCCGGCGGAACCCAGACCTTTCAGCGCTGCTCGACGAGATGGTTTCTCATTCATAACCGAATGATCTTACCTGAATCGGGCGGAGCGTCTTGTCTGTACGTAGGACTGCTTGGATTGGGTTAGTACTCGACTAAATACTTTGAACAGGATGTTCTTGGGAATTTCAGATTCAAACCGCGAAACACGCGAAACACGCGAAATACATGAAAGCTTATTGATTTCGTGTATTTCGCGTGTTCGCGGTTTTTAATCAGACTTCTTTACAGCGGATGAACGCCGACCAGCGTCTCTTGGGATCGGCTAATGCGCACCGGGTTGCGCAGCGGGCGGCCGAAGCCGGCGAAACTGACCTGCATGATGTCTCCCTCGATCAGTTCGATGCCATCGCCGAAACTGAGCGCCGCCGCGCCGAAGAAGTGGATGTGAAGGTCGCCGGGCCGCCGGTGAGCCTCGTGTTTGAAGTGATGATGCTCCATGTTCTCCAGGCTGTGGGACATGGCCGCGTCGCCGGTCAGGATCGATTTGGTCCAGATCGCCACTCCGTCGCGTTCGATCGCCACCTCGCCCGGCACGGAGCTGTAGTCCGGGTCGACGACCAGTTCCGGCCCGATGGAGCAGGTGCGCAGCTTCGAGGCGGCCAGGTAGAGGTAGTTCTTCTTCTCGAAACGGTGATCGGAGAACTCATTGCCGACGGTCATTCCCAAACGGCGCGGCGCGCCGGCCGCGTCGATCAGATAGACGCCCGCCAGCTCTCCCTCTTCGCCTCCGTCCTCGGCGTAATCGGGGACCTCCAGCGGTTCACCGTGCGCGCGCAGGATGGTGCCGGGACCTTTGTAGAACCATTCGGGCGAGACTCCCACCTGGCCGGGAGCGGGGCGTCCGCCATCGATGCCCCATTGGAACATCCGCATGCTGTCGGTCGGCGCGGCGTCGGCGGCGTGCATGGCCTGGCGATTGTCGGCGCTGCCTCTGTGCGTGAGCCCCGTGCCGCTGACCGTGCAGCGCGCCGCCTCGTCGGGATGATCGATCGGCGGCAGGATGCGCCATTCCGAGCGGCCTTCGTAGATCTGCTGGTAGTCCAGTTCGTCCGGCAGGAGATGTTCGCTGACCCTGGCCGCCAGCGTGGACCCGGTCGCCAGGGCCGCCTGCGCCAGGGCGTAGACGGATTCGTGCTGGCCGACCACCCGTAACCGGTTCTCTTCCACCGAGCAGACGCGGCGCTCGCCGCGTGAATTGGTAAGCTGGATTAGTCTCATAGTAGTTTTCAGTTGTAGCCGGTAGTTTGATTTTAACCGCGAGATCCGAGAAACACGCCGAAAGCCCGTTTTTTCGCCGGTTCCGCGTGTTTCGCGATTTCGGATTCACTCGATTACGGCGAACTTGCTCAACTCCTGCTCTTTGATCGTCAGGCCCAGGCCGGGCAGATCCTCGGAGAGGTCGATGTGGCCGTCGACGGCCAGCGGTTCGCCGTCGAAGATATACCAGAAGAGCTCATTTCCCACCTCCACGTCGACCAGCGGGAAGTACTCGGCCAGCGGCGAGTTGAGGCTGGCCATGACGATATGGAAATTGTGCATCTGCCCGGCGTGCGGGATGACCGGGATGGAATGCGCTTCGGCCAGGGCGGCGATCTTGCGCGCCTGCGTGATGCCGCCCACCCGGTTGGTATCGAATTGAATGTAGTCCACCGCTTTCGCTTCGATCAGTTCGCGAAACCCGTAGAGCGTGAATTCGTGCTCGCCCCCGGCGATCGGCACCCGGTTCATGGCTTTCAACGCGGCATAGCCGTGAATATCGTCGGGGATCAGCGGCTCTTCCATCCAGCGCAGCCGGTACGGCTCCAGCAGCGGGATCATGCGGCGCGCATAGTCCAGGTTCCAGCCCATGTAGGCATCCGCCATGAGGTCCGCCTCGTAGCCGATGACCTCGCGCACCGTCCGGACCAGCTCCAGGTTGCGTTCCATGCCGGCGGCGCCGTCCTGCGGCCCCCACCCGAAGCGCAGTTTCATGGCCCGGTATCCGGCCTCCCGGTATTTGGCGGCTTCGGCGGCGAGTTCGTCCAGGGGCTGGCTGTAGAGGCGGCTGGCGTAGACGGGAATTCGCGATTTGGTGCGGCCGCCGAGCAATTTGAAGACCGGCTGGCCGGTCGCCTTGCCCAGGAGATCCCAGATCCCGATGTCGACGGCGCTGATCGCGACCATCCCGATCCCTTTGCGGCCGAAGGCCATCGTCTGCCGATACATGTGCTGCCACAGAAACTCCGTGTCGAAGGGGTCCTTGCCGATCAGCAGCGGTTTGAGGTAGAGATCGATCACCTGTTTGGTGATGCGCGGCGAGAGCGCGGCGTTTCCGATGCCGACGTGCCCGCTGTCGGTGAAGATCTCGACGATCAGCCAGCCGTGAAAGCGGAAGCTCGCCATCGAATCGGCGGGCAGCGTCAGGACGTCGATCGGATTGGTGCAGAAATGCGGTTGAGGCGGGACGGTCTCGCCGCGCCATTCCACCACGCGAGTGCGAAGGTCAGTGATTTTCACGGCCATACTCCTTTGGCTTCGAGGGATCGGACTTCCCGGATGGTCAGTAGAATGAGCAGGAACGCGAGCACGTGCAGGGTGCTCACGATCGCGAAGACCGGGCCGTATCCGGAACCTCCGTCCAGCATCCGGCCGACGATCAGGTTGAGGACGACGCCGCCCATGGCTCCGCCGAAGCCGACCAGGCCCGCGACCGAACCGACCACGCGGCGTGGAAAGATGTCCGCCGGCAGGATCATGACCAGCGTCGACCATGATTGCTGCCCGAAGAACGCGATGCTGAAGAGCACGATCGTCCATTCGACCGGAACCTGGGTCACGAAGAGGATCAGCGGCATGACGGCGGCGCTGGCGCCCAGCGCGACCTTGCGCGAACGGTTCAGCGAATGCCCGTTGCGCAGCAACCGGCTCGAGAACCAGCCGCCCAGCAGGCTTCCCAACCCGGAAGCCGCGTAGGGAATCCAGGCGAAGTATCCGACCTGCTTGGTGTCGAACCCGCGCGCGTCGTAGAGATATTTCGGGAGCCAGAAGAGGTAGAAGTACCAGGCCGCATCGCTCAAAAATTTCCCCCCGACCAGGCCCCAGACCTGCGGATAGGAGAAGAGCTTGAGCCACGGGGTCTGTTCGGCGGCGGGCGAGGGGGCGGCGAAGACCTCTTTGATCTCCTCATGCTCCTCGGCGCTGAGCTGCCGGTGCTGCGCGGGCGCGAAATAGCTGCGCCACCACCAGACGGCCCAGATCAACCCGGTCACGCCGCTCAGAAAGAAGACCCAGCGCCAGCCCAGATACTGGATCACGGCCGCCAGGGCCGGAGGCGCGGCGACCGCGCCCACCGCGGTGCCCGCATTGATGACGCCCATCGCCGTCGAACGCTCGCGCGCCGGGAACCATTCGGAGACGGCCTTGGTGGCGGCGGGGAATCCGCCGCCCTCGCCCACGCCGAGCAGGAACCGGCTCACGGCCAGCATGCCGAATCCGGCGGCCAGACCGTGGCTGGCGCAGGCCAGCGACCAGAAGAGCATGATCCACAGAAAACCGCGCCGCGTGCCCAGCACGTCGATCAGTCTTCCGCCGCCCGCGTACATCGCCGCATAGGCCAGGAGGAACGCCACCTGCAGGTGCGAGTACTGCGTATTGTTGATCGGAATGTCGAGTTGAATCGCGGCGATCGCCACCGGCAGCGTTTGCCGGTCCAGGTAGCTGATGGCGATCGCCGCACAGACCAGCAACGCAATCTGCCAGCGCAATGATCGAAATATCATCTTTTCACCAGCTCACTTGAATTAACGAGACGGCCTGGCGGGGCAGGGAGAAGCTCAATTCGATCTGGCCATTCGAGCAGTTCACCCATTCCGGCGAGGTCAGCAGCGCCAACTGTCCGGCCGCTTCGAGCTGTTCGTACTGCTCCGGCGTCGGATTCTGAGGCGAGCCCATCTTCTTCCAGAGCGTGTAAGAGTTGCTGTGCTCCTGGTCGATGCGGTAGTGGCGCACCAGCACCCGCCGGGCCTGGGCGGGCAGGCCGCCGACCGACAGGCGCACCGGGGCGTCGGGCGCGGGCAGTTCTTTATCGTGATAGTGCCAGGCCAGGACCGCCGCCTCGCGATCGGATCGCGTCGCCATCGCGTTCACGTCGGGCTTGCCGCGCACGCCCTCTTTGAGCATGGTCTCCAGGCTGATCGCGCTGCTGCTCTCGACCTTGACCCGGTCGCCGCGCATGAGCCCGGCCATGCGAAAGACGTTCAGCACCGGCTTGTCGACGCCGTTGGTGGCCAGCGACCGGAACCCGTCGAACCACGGCTGGTCCTCGAACTCGAAGGCCCACGTCAAGAGGCCCTCGATGTTGGTCTGATGCCGGTCGGCCAACTTGAAGATGTTGCTCAGGGCCACGGCCGTGTAGGTCGGGTAGAGCGTGCCGTTGCGATAGGCGTTCTGCGGGTAGACGCGGGCCGAACAGGCGGCACAGCCCTCCGGATCGCACTCGCTCAGGATGATCGGCAGATTCTTGAACTGGGGAAACGACGCCACGATCTCCATGCCGCGCGAAACATCGGCCAGGTTCTTGGAGAGGCCCATCTCGACGTGGCCTTCGACCACCGTCGGCCGGCCCTTGGCGTGATAGGTGATGAAATCGAGCGGCGCCCCGGTCTGGCCCGTGACGGCGTTCCGGCCGTTGGCGCAGTGCTCCAGGAACTGCTTCAGATAGGCCGCGGCCTTCTCACTGGCCGGTCCGGTGGTGGCCGGTCCGCCCATCTTCGCGCCGGGCAGGACCTCTTTGACCGCCGCCGCCGTATAGTCGTAGAGCTTGTTGAACTCTTCGGGAGTGCCGCGCCAATACGGAATGTCCGGCTCGTTCCAGAGTTCCCAATACCAGGTCAAGACCTCTTCCCGGCCGTAGCGCTCGACCGAATGGCGCACCCATTGGCGGATCAGCTCCGCCCACTGCCCGTAATCTTTCGGCGGATAGGCCCAGCCGAGAAAGATATCGCCGTATTGATTGCCGGGCTGCCAGTTGTGTTTGTAGGGCTGCGGTTTGACCGAGAGCGCCTCCGGCATGAAGCCGATCTCGACGAACGGTTTGGCTCCGGCATTGACGTAGGTGTCGAAGATCTGATCGACGATCTTCCAATTGTAGACCGGCTTGCCCGACTCGTCGGTCGTGTAGGCGTTGGTCGAACCCCATTTCAACGCGGGGGTGCCGTCGCCCGTGACCAGCAGACTATGGGCGCGAATATGGACCGGCGTCGAACTGAGCCGCGCCAGCTCGCCGACCAGCTTCCGGCCGTGCTTCATATACGTGTAGTTCGGTTCGTCATAACCGAAGTAGGAATAGATCGGTTTGTAGGGGCCGATCTTCGCCGCGCTGTCCACCCGGATGCTCACCGTCTCCTGTGCCGTCAACCGACCCGGGACCAACGCCGTCAACCATACCATGAGGCAGGCTAGAAGTGCCGTGCAGATCGCTTTGCGTGCCATGTAGACTCCTCGATGTGAAGATGTTCATCGGCAAATTTTAGATCTTGATTTACTGTGTGAAGTCTGGGGAGTGTATACACTCCGCCGAATTTCGGTCAAGCCAAAAGAGATTTAAGATTTGCTGACCGCCGCGGATTTTGTGGGCAGTCTTGAGCGCCGAAGGCGCGCGATCAAATAGCCAGGGGTGAAACCCCTGGTCCGGGAAACACGCGGAACACGCGAAATGATCGAGCTTTCGCGTCTTTCGCGGTTTGAATTTCAAATCTCAAATCTCAAATCTTTCAGTCCAGCCGGGTGGCCTGCTTCAGGAACTCGGGATCGAAATCGATGCCGAGTCCCGGTCCCGAGGGAATCTTCATGAGGCCGCCCTCGCTCTTGAGCGACGAGGTCTTGGAGGAGACCGGAATCAGGTCGCCATCGCCCTTGTACTCCTGATGTGGGCCGCAATTCGGCACGCACGACGCGAAGTGGGCGATGTAGAGATATCCGAGGCCCCCGCCCGACATGTGCGGCGTGCAATCGATTCCCGCCGCCGCCGCCATCCGCGCCACCTTGATCGAGCGGGTCATCCCGCCGAAGTAGAGCAGGTCCGGCTGCACGATCCGGGCCACGTTGTTCTCGATGATCCGGCGAAAGCTGCGCAGGCTGCTCTCCTGCTCGCCGAGCGCGATCGGAATCTTGAGGGTCCCGGCGATCTGTCTGGTCTCGTCGTAGTAGTCGAAGGGGACCGGCTCCTCGAAGAAGCGGAATTGCTGCTCCTCCATGATCCGGCCGATCCTGGTGGCCATCGGGATGTCGTATGAGCCGTTGGCGTCGGCGTAGATCGCCATCCGGTCGCCGAAGACCTGGCGCGTCATCGGGATCAGCCGCAGATCGCGCCGGGTCGAGGCGTCGTCGTATTGCATCCGCGCGCCCAACCGGAACTTGATCGCGCCCGCCTGGGTCTCGGCGACGATCTTCTTGAGATAGTCGATCTCCGCCTCCGGCGAATTGCCGCGGTTGCCGCTGGCGCGATAGACGGCGACCTCCTTTCGCACCACCCCTCCCAGCAACTCGCCGAGCGGTTTGCCGGCGATCCGGCCCAACAGGTCGAGGATCGCGAGTTCCAGCGAGGCCACGCAGACCCAGAAGGGCAGCCCCTGCCATTTGTAGTTGGAATCGGCCAGATAGACGCCCTGGATCAACGATTCCAGCTCGCGCGCGTCCTTGCCGATGAAGAACGGCGCCACCCGCCGGAGAAAGATCGGATAGGTCGTGGCCATCACCGAATCGTGCGCGCCGGCCACGCCTTCCTCCCCGTCGCTCGAACGGACCCGCACCACGTAATGCCGCCGGTTGTTCAAGAGCTCGATCGACGCGATCTTGACCGGCTGCTTGAAGAGCTCGGTCTTGAGGATGGGCGCCGCCCACACCCGGTCGAGCTTCGCGGCCAGCTCCCCGGCTTTTTGATCGAACGCCGGAACACTCTTCGGCGCCAGGCCCAGAGCCGGGACGGCCGCGCTCGCGATCAGAAAATCTCGACGTTTCTTGTTCATGGTCAGGCCTTTCTTAAAGTCTAGACTCAATTTTTGAATTGAGGATCCACCTCGACCTCATAGCCGCTCGCCAGGCGATTGGTCTCATTGGCCATGCCGACGACCGCCATCAATTCGCCGAACATCCGGTCGGTCATTCCCAGGCCCCGGGCCGCCGCAATGTGCGAGGCGATGCAGTAGGCGCAGCCGTTGGTCGCGCTGACCGCGATGTAGAGCATCTGTTTGGTCAGCGGATCCAGCGCCCCCGGCCCCATGGTCTCCTTGATGCTCTCCCAGGTTCGTTTCAAGGTCGCCGGATCGTTGGCGAGCGCCTTCCAGAAATTGTTGATCCAGTCGGTCTTCCGGACGGCCATAATGTCGTCGTAAACGGCGCGCACCTCCGGGCTCGCCTCGGCATACTCAATCAGTCTCATCTCGAATTTCGATCCTCCTCAAGCTTTAGTCTGGGGATTGCTGAGTCTACAAGTTGGGTCGGCGGGAGTCGAGATTAAATCCGCGCTTGAAGCCCGGGCGAGGGCAAAAGTCGGAGCCTAATCGGATTCAAGCAATCCTTGGTAAATACAAGACAGCCCGCTCGCCGGATGATCTACTCGAGGGTACATCATAATTCCAGATCCAAACCAGGGTGATCAAATGAACAAAAGTCGCAGGTGGGCAGGATTCTGGCTGCTGCTCGTTTCATCGGCGGTCAGCGCGCAGACTTCGCCGTTCTACCAATCGCATTTTCCGCCGGAAGAGTTCAAAGCTCGGTGGCAAGGGGTCTTCGATCGAATCGGCGACCGCGCCGTGGCGATCCTGCAGGGCGCGCCCCAGGCCAACGGGTTCATCTTTCCCCGGCAATCGAATGAGTTCTACTATCTCAGCGGCGTGGAGACGCCGCATTCGTATCTGCTGCTCGACGGCCGCAACCGGAAGGTCACCCTCCTGCTGCCGCCTCGAAACGAGGCGTTGGAGCGGGCCGAGGGCCGCATCCTCTCGGCGGCCGATGCCGAACTGGCCCGGCGGTTGACCGGGGTCGACGAGGTCTCGAGCACGGAGCTCATGACCTCGGAGTGGATGCGGACCTGGTTGGGGCGTCCGGCGCCCACGGTCTACACCTTGTTGACGCCCGCCGAGGGCGGCGCGCAGAGCCGCGGCGAACTGTTGGCGGCCAACGCCGGCATCGCGGCCGACTATTGGGACGGGCGGTTGTCGCGCGAGGCCCACTTCAGCCAGTTGATTCGCGCGCGATTTCCGCGAGCGGAGGTGCGGGACCTGACCCCGATCCTCGACGAACTGCGCAGCGTGAAGAGCCCGCGCGAGATCGCGCTGATCCGGCGGGCCTCGCAACTGGCCGGGCTGGGAATCCTCGAGGCCATCAAGAGCACGCAGCCGGGCATCTACGAATACCAGCTCGACGGCGTCGCGCGCTACATCTTTCTGATCAATGATGCGCGGCTGGAGGGATACCGCTCGATCACCGCCGCCGGGACGGCCAACATCTGGAACATTCACTATTATCGCAATTCGGATCGCTTGAAGGACGGAGACCTGGTCTTGATGGACTACGCGCCCGATTACGGCTACTACACCAGCGACATCGCGCGCATGTGGCCGGTCAACGGGAAGTACTCGCCTGTCCAGCGCGAACTGCTGCAGTTCGTGCTGGACTATCGCAACGTTGTTCTCAAGCGCATTCGTCCGGGCGTCACCGTCAAGGCCGTCATGGACGAGGCCCGGACCGCCATGGAGGAGGTCTTCAAGCGCACGAAGTTCTCCAAGCCCGTCTACGAACAGGCCGCCCGCCGGCTGGTCGAGACCGGCGGCGGCGTCTTCTCCCATCCGGTCGGGATGGCGGTGCACGATGACGGCAACTACACACAGGCGGCTCTGAAGCCGGGGCAGGTCTTCTCGATCGATCCGCAACTGCGAGTGCCGGAAGAGAACCTCTACATCCGTTACGAGGATGTGGTGGTCGTGACCGGGAGCGGCGTGGAGAACTTCACCGATTTCCTGCCTTCGGAGCTGGATGCGATCGAGCGGCTGGTCGGTCAGGGCGGGATCCTGCAGAAGTCCCCGCCGGTCTCCGAGAGCAAATTGCCGCAGCGAGCTCCGCGATAAGATTCACTATCGACGTTATCATCAGGAGTCAAGCCGTGAGACGAAATCCACTCTTCCTCTCAGTGCTCTTCGCGTTCTTCACCTTGCTGATTGCCGCCCGGTTGATCGCCTCGGCGAATCTGAGCCATTCGGACGGACCAGGTTCAAAGGTCGCCGAGCGGGTCCCGCTCAAGACGCAGGGGTTCGCTCTGGGAGACGTCAAGCTGCTGGATGGGCCCTTTCGCGAGGCCCTGCTGCGCGATCAGCGGTACCTGCTGAGCCTGGAGAACGATCGGCTGTTGCATAGCTTCCGCGTGACGGCGGGGCTGCCCTCGTCGGCCAGGCCTTACGGCGGATGGGAAGCGCCGGAGGTCGAACTGCGCGGCCACAGCACGGGCCACGTGCTGACGGCGCTGGCGCTGATGTCTTCGGTCACCGGTGACGAGCGGTTCAAGGCCAGGGGCGAGGCGCTGGTCGCCGAACTGGCCAAAGTTCAGCAGGCGATGCCCTCGCGCGGGTTCCACCCCGGTTACCTGTCGGCCTATCCCGAAGAGTTCTTCGACCGGGTGGACGCGAGAAAACGAGTCTGGGCGCCCTACTACACGCTACACAAGATCCTGGCGGGGCTGCTGGATCAATACCAGCTCTGCGGCAATCAACAGGCGCTCGAAGTCTTGTTGAAGCTCGCGGACTGGGTCCGGTTCCGGGTGGATCGTCTGACCGAAGCGCAGCAGCAGGCGGCGCTGGGGACCGAGTTCGGAGGGATGAATGAAGTCCTGGCCAATCTCTACGGCGTGACCGGCAATCCGGAGCACCTGCGGATCGCGCGCAAATTCGATCACCGGGCGGTCTTCGATCCGCTCGCCGCCGGCGAGGACCGGCTCAACGGACTGCACGCCAACACCCAGATCCCGAAGGCGATCGGCGCGGCCCGCGAATACGAATTGACCGGCGAGCCGCGTTACCACGACATCGCCGCTTTCTTCTGGGAACGGGTGGCGATGCATCGTTCGTATGTCATCGGCGGCCACAGCGACGACGAGGGGTTCTTCCCGATCGAGCAGTTCTCCAGGCACCTGGGCGCGTCCAGCACCGAGACCTGCAACACCTACAACATGCTCAAGCTGACCCGCCACCTCTTCGCCTGGGAGCCGTCGGCGAAGCTGATGGACTTCTACGAGCGCGGGCTCTACAACCACATCCTCGCGTCGCAGGACCCGCGCACGGGTATGATGACCTACTACGTTCCGTTGCGGCCGGGCGCTTTCCGCACCTACTCGACTCCCGATAATTCATTCTGGTGCTGCGTGGGGACGGGCCTGGAGAATCACGCCCGGTACGGCGAGAGCATCTATTTTCGCGCCGACCGGACGTTATACGTCAATCTCTTTCTGGCCTCCGAGCTGCACTGGAGAGAGCAGGGGCTGGTTCTCCGCCAGGAGACCAAATTTCCCGAAGAGGAGGCCACCCGGCTGACGCTCAAGCTCGATCAGCCGCTCAAACTGGCCCTCAAGATTCGCTACCCCGCCTGGGCGCAGTCGGGAATGGCGCTGACGGTGAACGGCAAAAAGGAGGCGGTCTCCGACGGTCCGGGCTCTTACGTGACGATCGACCGGCAATGGCAGGACGGCGACACGGTGCAGATCCGCTTCCCGATGAGTCTGCGGCTGGAGGCGATGCCCGACGATCCGAAGCTGGTGGCCCTGCTCTATGGGCCGATCGTGCTGGGCGCGGACCTGGGCACCGAGGGATTGGACGACTCCCAGCGATACGGGCCGAGCGCGCCGCGAATCAACCGCATCAAACCCATCGTGGTCCCGGCGTTCGTCGGCGACCTGAAAGAGGTGACGGCCAAAGTCAAGCCGGTGCCGGGGGCGGCGCTCCATTTCCGCACCCACGGTCTGGGCCAACCGCAGGATGTTTCGCTGGTCCCTTTCTATTCTCTCGCCGATCGGCGTTACAATGTCTACTGGAACGTCTACACGCCGGAGGAGTGGAAGAAGCGAAAGAACGAGCTGGCCACCGCCGAGGCCCGGCGCCAACAGATCGAGCGGGGGACTCTCGATTTCGTCGAGGCCGGCGAGTCGCAGAGCGAGCGCGCGCATAATTTTCAGGGTGAACGCACGACCGACGGGGACTTTGACGGCAAACGCTGGCGTGAGGCCCGCAACGGCTGGTTCAGTTACGAACTCAAGGCGCGGGCGGATCGGCCGCTGACCCTGGTCTGCACCTTTCGCGGCAGCGAGGGGCGCCGGCGCGCCTTCGAGATTCTGATCGACGGCGAGAAACTCGCCAGCCAGCAGCTCGACATTCATCCGGGCGAACTCTTTGATTATGAATATCCCTTGCCGGAGAGCCTGACTCGCGGCAAGGAACGGATCACCGTCAAGTTTCAGGCGCAGCCGGACGCGACCGCCGGCAGTCTCTTCGATGTGCGGGTCGCACAGCTTGATCGTGCGCCATAGAGAACATCCTCAATTGACCGGATCGATAGATCGACCGCGAACTGTTTCGCGGTTGATGCTGCTATTGGTCGTTTCGACTTTGTTGGCCGTGACGGCGGGCGCGCAGACGGCCGCCGAATATCGTCAGCAGGGGCTTCGCGATCTGCAGAATCGCGAGGCTCAGCAGGCCGCCGAACATTTTCGCGCGGCCCTGCAACTGGATCCACGGGACGCCGACTCCCGGTTCTACCTGGGCGCGATCCTGGTCGACACCGACCAGCCGGAGGCCGCGGTCTCCGAACTTCAGCGCGCCATCGAACTCAATCCCGGATTTCACCTGACACACCATTACCTGGCGCGGGCGCTCGAACGCACGGGACGTGACGGCGAGGCGATCACCGAGTATCAGGAGACCTTGCGGCTGAAGCCGGAGTTTCAGGAGGCGCGATATGCCCTCAGCGCGGCCTGTTGGAGGCAGGGCGATCTGGACGGCGCGACGCGTCTGTTGCGAGAGCTGGTCGGGGCCCAGCCGGATTTCGGCGAGGCTCGTTTCAACCTGGCGCTCGCGCTGAAGCAGCAGGGGAGTCTGGAGGCGGCCGTCAAAGAGTTGCAGGCGGCCGTCAAGTTGCAACCGTCCCAGGCCCGGGCCTATCTCGCCCTGGGTCAGGCCCTGGCGGAGCAGCAGAAGCTGGCGGAGGCGGTCGCGGCGTTGCGGCAGGCCGCCGAACTGGCTCCCGCGGATCCGGAATACCGATACAACCTGGGAATCGCGCTCAAACAGAAGGACGAGCCGGAGGCGGCGGAGAAGGAGTTTCGCGCGGCGCTCAAATTGAATCCTCAATACACCCTGGCCCGCCGGGCGCTGGGCCTGCTCCTGCGTCAACAGGGTCAGGTTCAGGAGGCCGTCACGGAACTGCGAGCCGCGGCCGCCGAACGCCCCGACGATGCCGAGATCCGGCATAACCTGGGCACGGCGCTGCTCAAGTTGAACGACCTGGAGGGCGCCATCGGCGAACTGCGCCAGGCCGTCAAGCTGGATCCGCGGCTCTCCGACGCCCGCATCAATCTGGGGCAGGCGCTGCGCCGGGCGGGGCGTGCGGACGAGGCCCGCCGGGAGCTGGATGAATCGCAACGGCTGCTCACCCTGAAGGCGAATGCCGGCCGGGCCCTGGTCCTCTCCGAATCCGCGACCCGACATCTGAAGGGGGGCGACCTGACCGCCGCGATCGCCGAACTGCGCGAGGCCGCGTCGTTGAATCCGGAACTCGTGGAGGCCCAGTTGCTGCTGGCCGAGGCCCTGAACAAATCTTCAGCCGCTCCGGCCGAGGTCGTCAAAGTTCTCAAGCGCGTTCTGGAATTGAATCCCAGGCAGGCCGTCGCCTATTATCGGTTGGGCGTGGAGTCCGAGCGTGAGGCGCGGACGGAGGAGGCGATCGCCTCCTACCGGACCGCCGTCGAGCTGGCGCCGAGCCTGGTCGAGGCCCGCCGGGCGTTGGGCCGGGCGGCCCTGGCGATCAAAGATTGGCGGCTGGCGGCCGCGCAGTTTCGTGGAGTTCTCGCCTGGGCCCCCAACGACGCCGAAGCCGGGCGCAAGCTCGCCGACGCCGAGAATCAGGACCGCGAGCGGTAGCGAGCGGATTGGTTCGGAGAGGCCCGCTCGCTACCGCATTTGTGCGCAATATGAAAAAGTTCCGACTGATAGTCTGCACTCTGTTCGTGATGGCCCTGGGGATGGAGACGGCGTTTGAGGTCTTCAGCCAGGGAGTGGCCGTGCCCAGGCGCCCGGCCGCGCCGCCCTCCAAGATCGACCCGAAGGCCGTGCTGCCCAAGGTCAATTTCGAAGACATCGCGGCCAAGGCCGGTCTGACCGCGCGCCACGTCACCGGCGACGAGGCCGAGAAGCGATACATCATCGAGACCACCGGCAGCGGCGTGGGCCTGATCGATTACGATAACGACGGGTGGCTGGACATCTTTCTCGTCAACGGCACCCGGCTCGAAGGCTTTCCCAAAGGTCAGGAACCGACCAATCATCTCTATCGCAACAACCAGAACGGGACCTTCACCGACGTCACGGTCAAGGCCGGGCTGGCGCGAACGGGCTGGGGGCAGGGCGTCTGCGCGGGCGATTACGACAATGACGGGAACGTCGATCTCTTCGTCACCGCCTGGGGCCAGGATGCGCTCTACCATAACAACCAGAACGGGACCTTCACCGACGTCACGGAGAAGGCCGGGCTCCGGCATCAGCGGCCGCGCTGGGGGACGGGGTGCTCATTCCTGGACTATGACCGGGATGGAGATCTGGATCTCTTCGTCGCGAACTACGTCGATTTCGATCTCAAGAAGACCCCGGCCAAGGGCAGCAATCAGTACTGTCTGTGGAGAGGCGTCCCGGTGATGTGCGGTCCGCGCGGGCTCCCCGCCGGAACCAACCTCCTCTATCGGAATGACGGCGGCGGAGTCTTCGTCGATGTCTCCGAGCCGAGCGGGATCGCCAAGGTGACCGGGCGTTATGCCTTCACGCCGGTGGTCTCCGACTTCGACAACGACGGCCGGCCCGATATCTACGTCGCCTGCGACTCCACGCCGAACATCCTTTATCACAACGAGGGCGACGGCACCTTCACCGATATCGGCCTCGTCTCAGGCAGCGCCGTCAACGAGGACGGGCAGGAACAGGCCGGCATGGGAATCTCGGTCGCCGACTATGATCACGACGGTTTCTTCGACCTGGTCAAGACCAACTT
>DATEFT010000357.1:0-4396 GCA_035280505.1 Blastocatellia bacterium
GCTATGGCAGAGAACTACGCCCCTATTGAGACTTTGCATGAAGCAACTCCTGGATCCAAATTGCTCGGCGTGGATTTAGGGAGCAACCACATCCGCCTCGGCACCGTCGATCACAGTGGGAAGCTGATTGCTTTTCGTCGCGAACCATATTCTCAACCGGCAGCTCAAGACTCCCGGGAACTCGCCGACCAGATTCTGGCCGTGGTCAGACAGGTCGTCGACGAATTGACTCCGACCTCACCGATCAAAGCCATCGGGGTGGCGGTTCCCAGTGCGGTCAATCAGAGCTCGCAGAGCATCCTTCCGATGCCTCATCTGCCGAGCCTCGCTGAAATCGATCTCCACCAGGAATTCAGACAGGCTTTTGGGGTGCCGGTCCATTTCGACAATAACGCCAATGCGGCGGCCTTCGCCGAGATGACCATCGGGGTCGCGCGCGGCGTGAGGGACTGGCTCTATCTCCACATCGGCGCCAATGTCAGCGCCGGGCTGGTGCTGGGCGGCAGGCTGCAGCACGGAAAATCGGGGCTGGCCGGCGGAATCGGCCGGATGAGGATCGATCCTGAACGCTCCGGCGACTCGGTTCCACTGGAGAATGTCGTGTCGGCCGAGAACATCGTGCGGCGCACCGGCGAA
Organism: Blastocatellia bacterium; assembly: GCA_035280505.1. Lineage (GTDB taxonomy): Bacteria > Acidobacteriota > Blastocatellia > RBC074 > RBC074 > JAKEHZ01. Next base: position 637 of record DATEFT010000357.1, read on the forward strand.
CGCCTGAATCGAGATAAGACCTCTTCGCTCTCCCGGCTCGGGGCCATGGGCGGGTTCACCTACGACGACATTATCGCGGCCGCCCACAGCGGCGATGAGTTGGCCAAGATTATGTTACAGCGCACCGGGATCTTTCTGGCCATGTCGCTGGCGGATGTGATCAGCCTGCTCAATCTGGCGATGGTCGCGGTCGGCGGCGCTCCGGCCAGCCGTCAACTCCTGGTTCGGGCCATTGAAACGGAGGCGCAGCAGAGGACCCCCGAGGACCTCCTCCATGACTGTCAGATCGTGGCGGCCGAATTGGGCGCGGAAGCCAGCGTCATCGGAGCCGCGCTGCTCGCCGACGATCAGTATCGCGAGCGATAGCCGGCGCGCGGACGGCGGTCAGGCCTTCGGATGAGTCTTGTCGTAAACTTCCATCAATTTATCCATCGAGACGTGCGTGTACTGCTGCGTGGTTGACAGCCGGGCATGGCCGAGCAGTTCCTGAATCGCGCGCAGATCGGCGCCGGCATCCAGCAGATGAGTGGCAAATGAATGGCGCAGCGAGTGCGGGCTGATGTGATGAAGATCGGCGCACTGCTTGACGTACTTATCGATCATCCGGCCGACTGAACGCGTGGTGATCCGCGTCCCCTGATAGTTCATAAAGACGGCCAGCGGATCCGCCTTCTCCTGATCGGCTTCGACCAGCAACTCGCCCCTCACTCCCAGGTACCCCTGCAAAGCCACTTTGGCATGATCGCCGAAAGGCACGATCCGTTCTTTGCGCCCCTTGCCTTTGACCCGGACGGTCTGGTTGCTGAAATCGATGTCCTGCAGATTGAGATTGACGAGTTCCGAGACGCGCACGCCGCTGGCATAGAGCAGTTCCAGAATCGCGCGGTCCCGTTTTCCCAGGACCGTCTCAGTCTCGGGAGTCTCGATAAATCGGACCATCTGCTCGATATTCAGGTGATTGGGCAGCGTGCGCTCGACCCGCGGGCTGGAGACCAGTTTGGCCGGATTGACATCGAGCAGCCCTTCGCGGCAGAGGAACCGGAAGAAGGTCCGCAGCGCGGCGACTTTCCGGTGGATCGAACTCTTCTTCTTCTTCTTCTGGTAGAGCCCGGCCATGTATTCACGAATCGTCAGGTTGTCGATCGCCTGGAGCTCGACCGAGCGGCGGAGGCCCTGTTTATCGGCGGGCGCGAGATAATCGTAGAACTGAACCAGGTCGCTCTCGTAATTGCGAAGCGTATGTTCGGAAGAGTTGCGCTCGTACCTCAGGTGCTGAAGGAAAGCGTCGATATATTTCTGCACAGGCGACCTCCCATCAAGATCGGGATTCTCATTCAAAATGCGCCGGCGCGCGGCCCGGCCGATTCGCGCATATGATAGCACAACGTTTCAAGCGCGGTTTGCCGTCACGGTTCCGCGCACCAGATTTTTCAGTTCGGGCGCCGGATCGCAGCGGAACTCGATCCGCGCCACATAGACCGGCAGTTCGGATGGCCGCGCCGCGCCGATCTCGCCGGCGGGAAGATTGGCCGCGTCCTTCTCGGTAGTGACGATCCCCTCGGCTCCGAACTCGCGCGCGGTCCCGGTCAGTTCCAGAAACTCCTGGCGGCTGTAGCGATGGTGATCGGGAAAGTCCCGACGCCAGACGATCTGCAATCCCAGGCGCGCGAGGTCATCGATGAATCTCTGGGGCCGCGCGATGCCCGAGACGGCGGCGAGGGGCCGCTCTCTCAAGGTCGCCGGGTCGAGCGGAGTTCCGTCGTCCAAACGCCGCAGCGCGGTCATCTCGTGATAGGCGTAGAAGACCGGAGTTCGGCGACCGGCCTCCTTCACGATCAGCCGCTCCAGCGCCTCCCGATCAAAGGGCAGATCGGAACGGGTCACGATCACCGCATCGCTTCGGCGCAGCCCGCTCAGCGGTTCGCGCAGCCGGCCGAACGGAACCATCTCGGCGTCGGCCAGCGGCTCCGTCGCATCGACCAGCAGCAGGTTCAAATTGCGCTCCAGCCGCAGATGCTGAAAAGCATCGTCGAGGATGAAGATCGAGACCGGTTCGCGTTCCTCCAACCAGCGCCCGGCCGCATACCGATCCGCATCGACGATAACTCGGACCCCCGGACAAGCTCTGGCCAGCAGATAAGGCTCATCGCCGGCTTCACGCGGTCCGCATAAGAGCTCTTTTCCGTTCGAGACCTCGATCCGGCCGCTCCCCTCTCGTTTATAGCCGCGGCTCAGAATCGCGACCGTGTGCCCTTCATCCCGCAGGAAATTGGCGAGAAAGGCCACGCAGGGAGTCTTGCCCGTGCCGCCGACGGTCAGGTTGCCGACGCTGATCACCGGGGCTCGAAGCCGATACCGTCTGAGAATTCCGCGTCGATAGAGGGCCAGCCGCGCCCGCACGACCAGCTCATAAAGCCGGGCCGGCGCATAGAGCAGCACGCGAATGAGAGAGGCCTGAAGCATAGCCGACCGTCACTTTCGCTCGATCAATTCGGCCACGGCGGCGACCGTTCGGGCGGTGGCCCCGCGGTTCTCTTCGACCGCCTGGCGGGCGTTGGCGCCGAGTTGTTGGGCGCCGGCCCGATCATCGAGCAGACCGATCATCGCCTGACGCAGTTCCGCGGCCAGGACCCGATCCCCCGCGCCCTGCAGTTGAATCAGGGCATCGCGCCGCAAAAACTCGTCCGTAATCTGGCGAAAATTCTCCATATGCGGACCGACGATCACCGGCCTGGCGTAGAGAGCCGGCTCGAGGATGTTGTGTCCGCCCTTCGGGACCAGGCTGCCGCCGACGAAGACGACGGCGGCGAACCGGTAGAGCGCCGCCAATTCGCCGATGGTATCGAGCAGAATGACGTCCGCTTTCCGCAGCTCAGCCGCTTCCGGCCGGTCGCCGGCTGAACGGCGCGCGTAGGTCAAGGGAGATCGATCGAGCAATCTCGCCACCTCCGCGAATCGCTCCGGATGCCTCGGCGCAATGAGCAGCCGCGTCCGCCCCGATCCGTTCTTTCTCGCAATCGGCTCGAAGGCGTTGAGGATGATCTCTTCCTCGCCCTCGCCCGTGCTGCCCGCCACGACCAGCGGCGCCGAACTCAAGGCCAGGACCCGATCCAGTTCCCCGGCCAGTTGGTCGATGCGCGGCGATTCCCCGGCCTCGCCGATGTCGTATTTGAGATTACCGCTGACGCACACCCGATCAGGCGGCGCGCCGAGACCCACCGCGCGCTCCGCGTCGAGCGGGCTCTGCATCAAAAAACGGGTGATCAATCCATACATCCGGCGCACGAAGAAGCCGAACCGGCCGGATCGCGCGAAGGAACGATCCGAGATCCGGCCATTGGCGACGACCACCGGAATGCGCCGCCGACGGCATTCACTCAAAAAATTGAGCCAGAGTTCGGACTCCATCAGGATCACGGCCTCGGGCCGGATCACGTTCAGAGCGCGGCGAACAGAGAATTTCCAATCGAAAGGAAAATAGCAGAATCCATCGGCCTCCCCGAGCCTCGAGCGGGCGACGCCCTGGCCGGTCGCGGTGGTCGTCGAGATGATCAGCCGGTGATGGGGGAACTTCGCCCGCAGAGCTTTGACCAGAGAGACCGCCGCCAGGGTCTCGCCGACCGACACGGCATGGAGCCAGATCGCCGGCCGGGAATCCCCCCGCAGCGAACCGGGCAACCATCCCAGCCGCTCTCGAAAACTGCTCAAGTATTTGCGATTGGCGAGCGCCTGATAGGCGAAATAAGGCAGGAGGGCCAGG
>DATEFT010000358.1:0-7565 GCA_035280505.1 Blastocatellia bacterium
CGGTTGATCACGATCGATTTCACCGCGCTGACCGAGGGGCAGTCGGAGATCGTCTTCGACGGCAACGGTAACCAGCTCCGCCTGACGGATAGCTCGATGGTTCAGGCCAGCGGGCTCCCGACGCAGATCGTGGTGACCAAAGAACCGGTGATCAGTACTACGAATGAGAGATAGACGTTCAAGCAATATGATTGCGAGACGCACGAAACCAGGCAGTGGCGCTAAGTCGCTGCCTGTCGTGCGTCGGGCGCTCCGTTCCCGGCGATTACAGTCCGGGTTCACCCTGCTCGAGTTGATCATCACGATCGCCATCATCGCCATCTTGGCGGCGGGGACGGTCCCGGTGGCCCGGAATATGATCAAACGCGAAAAGGAGATGGAGCTGCGCCGGAACCTGCGCGAGATTCGCCGGGCGATCGACTCCTACAAGGCCGCTTGCCCGACCATCGTCAGTCAATTGGACCGCAAGGTCGAAGACGACTGCTATCCGCCGACCCTGGACGTCCTGGTTGAAGGGATCGTGCCGCAGAACAATCCGACGGCGCCGAAGGTTCGTTTTCTGAGGCGGATTCCCAAAGACCCGTTCACCGGCAACACCGAGTGGGGGCTGAGGTCGGTCCAGGATGATCCGACTTCGACCAGTTGGGGCGGCCAGAACGTCTTCGATATTTACAGCAAGGCGAATGGGAAGGCGCTCGACGGAAAGTCTCAATACAAGGATTGGTAACCATGAATATGAATCGAAACTCTAATCTTCCGAAGCTCAGATCTCAACAGGGATTCACCTTCATGGAGCTGTTGATCGTGATGGTGATCATTGCGATCCTGGCCGCCGTGGCCATTCCCAAGTATGTGCAGCACATGCAGCGGGCGAAAGAGGTGGTACTTCAGCAGAACCTCTGGGCGATGCGCCGCGCCATCGATTACTACGCTACCGATAAAGAGAAGCCTCCGACCAACCTCCAGGAGCTGGTCTCGACCGGATATCTGCGCGACGTTCCGAAAGATCCGATCTGCAGCGATTGCTCCTGGACTGAAGTGCCGGCTCCGGCAGACGACATCAATACGGCCGGCGGGATTGCCGACGTAAAAAGTTCGGCGACTGGGACCGATTCGGCTGGAAAACCCTTTGCCGATTATTGATCAGAGTTTATTATTATCCCCGACATAGTCACCCCAAGTTCGAGCTGTAGATTCAAGCTTTCAAGCTGAAGATAAGACAATAAACTGTAGATCAGATCATGCGACAGATTCCGATCATCTCCGGTATTTGGAATTATTTGACTGTTCCGAAGCTTCCCCACACTTCGGTGGCCATCAGTGAGACCCATCTTTCCCTGATCGCATTGCGAGCCAACGGGGGAGGGTTTGAGCCGCGCCATCTCGGCGTCCTGCGGTTGCCGCCCGGGCTGGTCAAGGCCAGCTTTACGGAGCCCAACATCGTGGACGAGGGAGCGATGGGCGAGCTGCTCAGGAAGACCGCGACGCAGGCCGGAGCCAAAGGGCTCAAAGGGCTGAGTATCTCGCTGCCGACGGGGAGCGCGCGGAGCGTGGTCGTGTCGATGGAGTCTGCGCCCAATTCACGCGCGGAGCTCGAGCAGATGATCGAGTGGAAGACTGAGCGCAGTCTGGGCCACAAGTTCAGCGAGCTGCGGGTGAACCATACACGATTGAGGGATTTTAACGGCCGCTCGCAATGGATCATCTGCGCGGCATCCGAACGGGTGCTGGAACAGTACGAGCGGATCTTCGATGGGCTGGATTGGCAGGTCGGGTTGATCGTGCCTCGGCATATCGGCGAGGCTCAATGGTTGATGCGGTCGGGCAGGAAAGAGGATCAGGTGGTGCTCAGTTTGAACAGCCGCGGCTTTGAGGCCGTGATTGTGCGGGGCAATGAACCGGTCCTGGTGCGTGAGGTGACCTGTCCCCTTGACGAACGCGAAAATGAGTTCTATCGTTTGATGGTCTTTTATCGAGACCGTATGACATCGGCTGATTCTCCGGCAAGGCTCAGCCGACTATTGGTGATCGGCAATCTGGCGGAACAACGGTCTTTCGGCGCCGTTCTGGCATCAGCTTTGGAGTCCAATACTGTCTTGCTGGGTCCGCAGCACCTGGGTTTGAGAGTGGATTCCAACGCGCCGTTCAATCACTTCGCAGCGGCCGGTGGATTGGCGACCATGGCTTGGAATTGAGCGTTCTGAAGCCTTCCGGTCGACGGTTCAGCGGCAACGTTTTACCCCCTACCTGATTAGAGATCGGTCTATCCCCGATCTGGTCTGAGTGCTTTGCGACCTGGCTCAGACGAGATTCCTCTATTCTTCATTATTTGCAGGACGACGGAAAAATTAGGAAGTAACGAGCAATAGCAATGCAGAGGAATTCATGCCCCGGACTTTGGCGTTGCTCCTGGCTGATTGTGGTCGGCCTGGGGTTGATCAGTATTTCGTGCGCCAACAGTCGTTCGACTGTCGTTTCGCCCAGTTCAGACGCGCCGGCCGAGGTCCGGCCGGAGGCGGCTGCCGCGGCCTCGCCGCCGCCGAAATCGGGACCCGGGCGCGATCCGGTGCCGGTCCCGGTCCGAACGGTGCCCGAGTCGACAGGTCTGCTGGAGGTTCCGCCCACGCCGCCGCCGCTGCCGCCGCAGCCGACGCCGACCGTGGTCGTCAAGGCCGGAAAGATCGTGCAGGATTGGCCGGCGCCGCCGGAAGCCGCGGCCCTGGTCAACCCGGTCAAGAATAACCCCGATGCCGCGCGGCTCGGACGCGAATACTACATGCAACGCTGCGTGGACTGCCACGGCAAAGAGGGCAAGGGAAATGGCTACTTATCGAAGTCGCTCCTCAAACCGCCGACCAACCTGGCGAGCCGCATGGTTCAGGCCAATAGCGACGGGGAGCTCTTCTGGAAGATTACCCAGGGCCGATCGCCCATGCCGGCCAATCGGGTGCGATATACTGACGAACAGAGATGGTTTATTATTGAGTTTCTCAGAACCTTCAAACCCTGAAGCGCGATTATTCCACCCAGTAAAAATTATCGCTGGTTGGAACGGGATTTATGGACATGGAAACAAAGAGCAAGTAAACTTGATATTCGAGGATTTTATTTTAATGACTCCTATACATCTGAAATCGGATAGATTCGCGTAACTTAGGCAGGCACTGGATTGAAAGGCGAAAATAGACAGGGATGAGATCCAAGATCAAGAGGTTAGGTGCGGATGCCGGGAGTCAGGGTGCCGATCAATAAAATCCAGGAGTGTTTGGCGCGGTGGATATAGACCACCTCCATAGTCAAAGCTTACAACGGTCAATGCGGATTTTACATCAACGTAAGTCGGATCAGTATAGATGCGTTTAACGCGCTCGAGTTGTGGCTGGTCGCGCATTTTTGACCTGGTCGATAGGACTGCCGGACGCTTCTGAGGAAAATCCTTAACTGGAGATTGATAGTCTCACTATGATTTGGGATGAGGTAAAAGAATTAGGGCCGCTGTATGCTCTAGGCACGCTGGACCAGGAAACGGCGCGGGAGATCGAAGACTATCTGCAGGAAGCGACCCCAGAGCAGAAGAGCGAAATTCGCGAATGGTGTGAATTGGTTGCGTTAGTGCCGCTAGCTTTGCCTTCAACGTCTGGCCCCGACTATCTGCGAGAGAGGTTGTTGAGTCGAATCGCCAGCGAACCGCAGACGATGTCCGTCGGGATCGATGAGACGCGATCGTTGCGGGAAGTGGAGATGACCTCATTGGAGGCCGATGGAAGCAGCTTCGCGGAGATGGATGAGCTGTTGGCCCAGCACGACATCTCCACGATCCTCACGGAAGCCGACATGATCGACTACCCGGAGGTGGACGAAGCGCTGACCAAATCCGGATCCGATCTGCCCGTTGCCGAGTCGGAACAGTCCGGAAATGTCTACACCTTTAAATCGAATCAACGGGCGGCATCCCGCCCCTCAACCTGGTTGCTGATGGCCGCGACGGTTCTGCTCGCTTTGTCCACCGGATATTTCCTGTGGCAAAACCGGGAACTGACCAAGAAACGCGACGCGCTGGCGATCGAACTCAACGGTCTCAAGGGCGAGATCGAGAAGTTCGGGTCGCCGACGACGAAGGTGATCGCGCTGACCGCCAACCAGTTGCCGGAGGCCGGCGCCAAGATTATGTGGGACACCAACATCGAACAATGGGTGATCTCGATCTACGGGCTGCCGGCGCCGCCGACCGATAAAGAGTATCAACTGTGGTATGTGACCAAGAAAGAGAAGGTCAGCGCCACTACTTTCAGCACCGATCAGCATGGGCGCACGATCTTGCGCCTGACCTTGCCCAAAGAGGTGCTGACGGGGCTGGCTGCGACCGCCGTCACCCTGGAACCCAAGGGCGGCTCGGAGCAACCGACCAGCAGTATCCTCTTGCAAGGCGGGATCGGGATCTGAGATCCCGGCCGTTCGGACCGCAGGGAATAACGAGGCAGGCGAAATCGAGAGATCTTCGCCTGCCTCGACGCTTTTAGGAGTTGAGATTTGATTTCGCATCTCAAATCTCAACTCTCAGAGGAGTCCCAAGAAATTCGTAAAATTTTTGACGAAATGACAGGATTTAACCTGGAAGTGATTGCCTGATCGAGCCAAAACCTCTACGATCTCACTGCTTGTAAGAAACTATCAATTGCTCGGGCGACGGCCCCAAAGAATGGATTTCACTTCGTGAATATCCGGCCCGCCTGAACATCTCCCGATATTCGTTAAAAGTATAGGCATCCCCGGCGGCCGTTGAGGCCAGCATCGTCATTGAAAATAAGGCGGCTGCGGGCGGAGTGACTCGGTCTTCGTTGGGAATGAAGTCCAGGGTTCCCACGCGCCCGCGATCGTTCAAGGCCGCATGGATCTTCTTCAGTAGTCCCTCGCAGGTCTCGGCGGAGAAGTGGTGGAGAAAATTGGTCAGGAGCACCAGATCGAAACCCTCGCCGAATTCGATCTCGAAGGCGCTGCCCGGCAGAGTTCGATATCGATCGCTGACGCCCGCCTTCCGGGCGTTCTCGGTCGCGATCTCCAGCACCGGCGCCCAATCCACGGCGACTACTTCGAGATTCGGATAGCGCTGCGCGAAAGTGATTCCGAAGATTCCGTGACCGGCGGCGAGATCCAGCAACCTGACATGGCGATCGGTTTCGACCGGCATCAACTGGGCGATCATTTGTGCGGGCTGCACCATGATCGGAGTCATCGTGCGCGCGAAGCGAAGCCAGACCGGGTTTTCAGGCGACATGCTTCCTTCTTCGTCCAGCGTTGTCCCCCCTTTGCGAACGGCCTCCGCGATCTGTTCGTAGGCGGTCAGGAACAACGGCGATTGCAGGAACTCGATCGTCGGGCCCAGGTAGGATGGTGAACGCCGATCGAGAAAGACGCTCGACTCCGGCGTCAGCCCATATTGCCCCTCGGCTTTGGTCAAAAAGCCAATGATCACCAAATAGTCGCAGAGAATCCGCATTCCCCGTTCGGAAGTCTGACGGCTGGCCGCCAACGCCGCTGCCGTCGCCGCCCCCTCGGCTATCGCCGTGAAGAGATCCAGTTCTATTGCTCCCTTGATGATGGCGCTCTGTTGATAGGCTGTCACCGCGCCGAAGAAACGCTCCGGCGAGGGTGACGTAGATTGATTACTCATAAATGATTATCTCCAGTTTTAGTCAAGTTGGGTCCGATATAAGAGTTGCGAAACTTAATTCATTTTTCCCCGCGACGCAATTCAGCAGGTTCTCACTTTTGAAGTCAATCTATTTTTCCTCTATCAAATATGTAGCGTTCAGTTACATAACTTATCTTGTAGTGTCAACTTTTGATTCATATTTGTTGGTTAGTGTCAGTTAACGGCGACAGGTAGAATGATGACTGCTCTCAAAAGAGCCGTATCGACGGGCTCAAAATCAATCAGTTACCCGTTATTTAAATAGATCATTAATTTGGCATGCAGCTTGCAATGCCAAGAACCGTATCAGGTAATATCAACAAGAAGGAAATTGAAGAGGGCTGTTCAATTCATAAGAAGTGAGCGGTTAAACGTCTCGGGCATGCCCTCGGAAGAAGTAGCCATGAGTCTGCTAGAGCAAATTTTTGTAGGACTGTTGTACTTGCCATTTTTGCTAACCCCTTTTGCGCTGCTCTTTTGGTATGCTTTCGTTGCAAAGCGTCACAGCGAGCAGAGTGATGCGACAGTCAATCAACCTGAAGAACAAGTTCAATCGGCCGGCCAGTAAGAGTTCGGATGAATGCGTTCGCCCGAACGAGCTGGGTCGAGCCCCTGCTGAAACCCCCGGAGTGCAGTGTGTAAAAATTGCCTCGTTTGATGCAGCCCTCGAGCTGTGAGGCCGGATCGGCCTCGCGGTGCGGTTGGTCTATGGCGTTGGAGAGGGAGGCCTTGAACGAGATCCTTTCGTGAAGCGCGAGCCGCGGGGCGGGTCGCGCCGTCCCGCCCAATAGTGTGGAAAACCATTGCATCTGCAGGATCTGTGTAATATCTTGGCAGTATTAAACTACGCCTTTCAAACGATAGCTTAATGATCTGTTGCTGCGGATCCGTTGGATGGCCCGGTTGTCCGTCAGGCGGCACGAAGCCGGCGGTGAACCGAGAGGTCAATCCGCAGGCTGGCAATCACCTTTTCATTTAATGCGAAAGGATGCGAAATGTCACTCGGAAGTAAAACACGCCGTGATTTCATCAGCAAGACCAGTTTGGGCGCAGCGGGCTTGACCATGACTGCCGCGAGTTGGAAGAACGTGCTGGGCGCCAACGACCGGATCCGCCTGGGTGTCATCGGAACCGGTAACCGCGGCTCGGACGTCATGAGGTGGTTTTTGAAGGAGACAGATGTCGAGGTGGCGGCCCTCTGCGACTGTTATGAGAAACATCTCAACGCGGCCCGTGAGATGACGGAAGGGAAGGCCAAGCCGTTCAGCGACTATCGGGCGCTCCTCGATTCGAAAGAGATCGATGCGGTGCTGATCGCCACGCCTGATCCCTGGCACAAACAGATGGCGGTCGATGCCTGTAAAGCCGGCAAGGACCTCTACATCGAAAAACCGCTGACCTTCTCGATCGAGGAGGGGCACGAGATCATTCAGGCCGTCAAGACTTCGAACCGGGTGCTGCAGGTCGGATTGCAGCAGCGCAGCGGCGAACACTATCTGGAGGCCAAATCGGAGCTGATCGACAAGGGGAAACTCGGTCAGATCACGCTGGTCCGCACCTGGTGGCACGGTAACGGTTACCATCTGCGCAAACCCAATTTCACGGAGCAGCCGGCGGGTTTGGACTGGAAGGCCTTCCTGGGCCCGGTCAAATATCGCCCGTTCAACGCGCATCAGTTCTACAACTGGCGAGCCTATCTCGACTTCGGCGGGGGGCAGATCACCGATCTCTTCACCCACTGGATCGACGTGGTCCATTGGTATCTGGGCGAGGAGCTGCCGGTCTCCGCGACCGCGGCGGGCGGCGTCTACGCCTACAACGACGGCCGCACGGCGCCCGATACGATCTCGATTCAACTCGAGTATCCGCGCCG
>DATEFT010000359.1:0-7342 GCA_035280505.1 Blastocatellia bacterium
CATCCCGGCCGAGTCCAGAATCATGCGCACCTGTCTCGACAACTGAACCAGATCCCCGCTGTCCAACCGCACACCCCGCAGCCGCGGGCCGAACTTCGTCGCCAGGTGCGCCGCCGCAATCGTGTCGTAGGTGTCCAGCAACAGGATCGTGCTCTCGGGAAAGACTCGCGAGTAGGCGTCAAAGGCCTCGGCCTCCCGGTCAAAGACCATGGTAAATGAATGCGCGGCCGTTCCGTAAACGGGCAGGTCGAACCGGCGCCCGGCCTCGACATTCGAGGTCCCGACGCAACCGCCGATGAACGCCGCGCGGGCCGCATAGATCGCCGCGTCGAAGCCGTGGCAACGCCTCGCCCCGAACTCGATCACGCCACGTCCACGGGCCGACTCAACTACTCGTGACGCCTTGGTCGCAATCAATGTCTGAAAATTAATCGTTGCCAGCAGAAAAGTCTCGATGAGCTGGGCCTCGATCAGCGGCGCCGTCACGCGCAACAGTGGCTCCCCGGCAAAGGCAATCTCGCCTTCCGGGATCGCCCAGACTTCACCCGTGAATCGAAAATTCCGCAGATAGTCGAAAAATTCCCGCCCGACATGCGCGAAGACCGGCAGACTGCGCAGATAATCCACATCCTCCTGGCTGAACCTCAAGCCGGAAAGATACTCCAGGGCTTGCTCCAGCCCAGCCACCACCAGATATGAACGCTGCGGCGGAAGCCTCCTCACAAACAGTTCGAAACTGGCGCGCCCGTCCCGGCGATTGGCCTGATAGGCCGCCGCCATGGTCAACTGGTACAGTTCCGTCGCCAACCCCGTGGCCCGGCCATCAACTCCATTCTCGCGACTCTGCTCTCTGCTCATTTTTGCCAACCCCTTTCCCTATACTTAGTGTCTGAAGTACACTAAGTATAGAATGGAGACCAGCGGATGTCAACAGTCAGGCGCGGGTCGAACTTCGATGGTTTGGGTGTCGTAGGTTATCATCAGCAAGAGCCGGCGAAGACAAACCAGAAGCGGAATGCGGGGGGATTTTGAAGATGAGCAACAATCTATTCGATCAATTACGTGAAGCGGCGAAGCGCAAGGCCCAGGAATTGGATGAGAAGTTCGATCTGAAGAACAAGGTGGGCCAGGGGATCGATGCGGCCTCGCGGGTCGCCAACGATGCGGCCCGGACCGTGCAGGAGCAGTTCGATAAAGTCGACGAACAGTTCAAAGTCAAGGAGAATTTACGGGAGACGGCCGCCAAGGCGGAGGAGAAGATTCGCCAGGGTTCAGAGGCCGCTCAAACAGGGGCCGAAAAGGTCTCCGAGGCCGCCGAAGATACCTTCAAGCAGGTCTTCGGCAGCGCCCAGACCTACTACCGGCGCGCGGAGCAGGCCTACAACTTTGGCTCGCACTCGTCGCGGTTGGCGGACGCCGCGGTCAACGGATACGAATCGGCCCGGGTCTGGATTCGCGAAAATCCGGGGAAGACGGCGATCGTCACCCTCTCGCTGGTGGCGGGAATTCGGGCGGCGTCGGCCCTGCCGGGATTGGGTCTCACAATTCTCGGGGCGGGTGCGTCGAGCAACTGGTTCGTCCACAGCGCGCTGCCGATCGTCGGGATGCGCAAGCTGACCGAAAAATACAACGATTATCTGAAGAATCAGGAGCGGTTGCTGGCCGAAGGCCAATTGGAGGAGTCCGAGAGGGCGAGCCTCGAGTTCCAGCGAAACCTGACCAAATATGTCGGGGCGCCGCTGCTCGGAGCCTTCAGCGTGGCGGCCGGAGCCTCACTGATCGGCGCCGCCTTTTCGGGAGCGACCGTGACCGGATTTCCCGTCAGTCTGATTCTGGGAACGCACCCGCTGCTCAACGGAATCTGGTTCTTTGCCAACGGCGTGGTCTGCATCAGCGAGGGCTACAAGTTTTTTATGATTGCGCTCGCGGATCAAGAGGAGGTCACGCGCGTCGTCAACGAGATCAAAGGGCTGCTTCCAGCCTGAGTTGCTCAGCCTGAGTTGCTCAGCCTGAGCGATCCGCGATCAGGGAGCCAGCCGGGAGATGCGCCAGGCCCCGTCCTGGAACCGATAGAGAATCCGGTCGTGGAGTCTGTTCTCTCGCCCCTGCCAGAATTCGATCGTGATCGGCCGGATCAGGAATCCTCCCCAGAACGGAGGGCAGGGGATCGGACGATCGCCGAATCGTTCTTCGGCCTCGGCGTACATTCGCTCCAACGTCTGGCGGTCTCCGACCTCGCGGCTTTGAGGTGAAGCCCAGGCTCCCAGTTGGCTTCCCCGCGGCCTGGTCTGAAAATAGTCATCCGCCGGCTGCCTGGGCAGCATCTCGACCGTTCCCCGAATATTGACCTGCCGGTTCAGCGAAGACCAATAGAAGGTCAGGGCGGCGCGCGGATTGGCGATCAGGTCGCGGCTCTTTCGGCTCTCGTAGTTGGTGAAGAAGATGAACCCGCGCTCATCGACTCCCTTGAGCAGCACGATGCGGGCCGAGATCTCGCCCTCGGCCGAGACGGTCGAGAGGGTCATGGCTTCAGGATCGGGCTGTTCGATCTGCAGCGTCTCTTCAAACCAGGATTTGAATTGAGTAATCGGATCTGGATTGACTGATCGATCGTGGAGCGGTTGGGAGAGATATTCACGGCGCATCTGTGCAAGCTGTTCAAAAGTTTTGGTCATTCTCGGTCTCGATTCCTTCTCCTGCCGACAAGATTATTATTTCTTATGACCTGAATGATAACATAAGGCGAAAATATTAATGTGGTTGACCGAGTTCTAACCTTTTTGTACACTGCAGAAGGCTGGTGGGCTATCCTCATAATTTAAAGTGGGTTTACTGTACTCACTTGTCAAAGATTGAATACGCCTTATTAAAATCTTTGCTTTGACGTGGCTGAGTTAGGAGAATTCATGACAAGTGAGAGGTTGTATTGTGCTCTTTTTTCGTCAAGCGGGATAAGACCATGCTGAAAAATTTCGGTCAATTATTATCACAAAAAAGGAAAGAGGCCGATCTTTCAATACAAGAATTGGCTAAGCTCTCAGGCTTACCCGAGGACCGTCTAGAAGCTTTCGAGCAAGGATATGGGGATCACCCAACCTTCGACACCTGCTACCGGTTGGGTCAGGCAATCTCCGCGCGAAGCGGCAAACTGTTTGTGCTTCAAGATTTATGGCAGGCGCTCAAAACCGATAAACTCGAAGTGGAATCGAGTCCCAAGATCTGCTTGGAATAAATTTCAATACCCAATAATCAATGAACAGACAGGCTTGATCAGCGTGTCTGTTCATTGATGAACTCTGATTACTGCTCGGCTGAGCTAGTTTCAGTATCGATTGCCGCCACGGCTGTGACCACGGTCACGACCATAACCGCCGCCGCCGCCGCCGCTACGGCCTCCGCCGCCGCCGAATCCACGGCCTCCGCCGCCACCGAATCCACGGCCTCCGCCGCCGGAGGAACGATTCTCCTTCGGGCGGGCTTCATTGACTGTCAGCGGACGACCAGCCAATTCGAAACCATTCAAGGCCTCGATGGCGGCATCTGCTGCTTCGCGAGAATCCATCTCGACGAATGCAAAACCGCGAGAGCGGCCTGTATCACGATCGGTCACAATATTTGTTGATTCTACTTGACCGGATCGACTGAAAAGATCCTCTAGATCTTGCTCCGATACACTGAACGGCAGATTACCTACATATAGTCTAATCGACATTTGATTTTCCTCTAGCTAAGCGAAGCAGACAACCTGGCGGCGGAAACGGTCTCCGACGACGAACTCAATCGTCATTCAGCAGCCAAGACCTCTGGCAAAAAACTGGCAAGACAACGAACAGAGCTGCTTCTGGGTTACTGCCTTCCTGCTCTCTAACCACCGATCGCGCAAGCCGAAACTGACTGACGGCGCATCACCGTTGATGCTAGCGAGTAGGTCGAGTTGGAAACGGAATCTCAACTAAATTGGACAGACCATACCTGACAAAGTTCGCGACCCTTCGTCAAATCGGTGTCAAATTTAGAGTGGGATCTTTCCATCGAGCGAATAATATACGTAATCGATATCATTTGGCAATCGCATAAAGCAAATGTTGACAGCGGGTTTTACCATTCTTCATGTAGACTAGCTAGATAAAGACTAGCTAATGTTATCGAAATTAAATCCGGCCTGACTGAAGCCGACTCGAGCGGTTCCCATCCGCTCCCGTAAAGCCTTCAAAAGTGGCAGATGTGCCTCGCGGCTTAACCATTCACTGTAACCTAGCGAGGCCAGCAGTTGAGGCATACCGAGGGCAGTACTCCGTCTTCCATTAGCGCCGTCTCCGTCAATTAAGGTATCGAGTACCGCCCTGGAAGCGCGTGGTTCGATTAAATCGGCAAAATGTTCGGGATCACATGGCAGAACGGGGCTGATTGCCGCCTGAGTTCTCAAGCCGGCGGCAGTCAACCTGGCCAGGGTTTCGAGCCGTCTTTCGATGCTGGGTGAGGTAGGAGTGATCTGTCTGCGGACTAACTCCCGGTTGGTCTCAATCGTGAAGCTGATCACGACTCCCGCTCCGAGTCGCTGCAACAGGTCCAGGTCTCGTACCACCAACGGTGAGCGCGTCTGTACCACCAGCAGGCCGAACGGACCGCTCTCCGCAAAGACCTCCAGGATCGCGCGGGTAAGCTTGAACTTCGCCTCCGCTCCCTGGTACGGGTCGGTTGCGGTACTCATGAAGATTCTTAAAGCTCCGAAGGCTCCGCGGCGTTTGGCCGCCTCCAGCTCTTGCCGGAGTAACTCGGGGGCATTGATCTTGGCCTTCACCCAGTCGCCCCAGGGCTGGCCGGCGAACTTCTGAATCGGCATGGCCCGAACGTAACAGTAGGGGCATGACCCTTTGCCGAAGGCACATCCCTGGTAGGCATTGAGCGAATGCGTGAAGCTGGAGAGAAAGCCTCCGGTGGGATTGAGTATCGACTTGGCGAAAATCTGCTCGATCATTTAATCCGGTTCCGTTTGATCATCAAAAACCCAGATAGTAGTATCTCGTTCGGCTTGCGGATGCCACGTATGCCTAAAATCTATACTGGGAACAATCATCGATGAAAGCCTATCTCCCTCACTGCCGCCTCCTGGCCTCTACTCTGATTCTGCTCTGTACGTCATTATCACACAGTCTGGGCGCGCCACCACAGTTGCGGCTGGATTACACCGTGAGCGTGACCGACCCGGCCAAACACCTGTATCAGGTCCGAATTCAGGTCTCGCGCGTGACGAACGAGACCCTCGAGATATCTTTTCCCTCCTGGGCTCCGGGCTGGTACACGACGCGTCCGTTCGCCGCCAACGTCAACCGCCTGCGCGCGGTGGCCGGCAGCCGGTCTCTGCCGATGCGCGCGATCGACAAACAGACCTGGAGGATCAAGACCGGCGGTCATCGCCGATTCACGGTCGAATACGACTACTATGCCGATAATCTGAACGTCAACGGCGCAGACCTGACGGAGAACCACGGATTCTTCCTCGGCACCAGCCTCTTCTTCTATGTGCCGGGCCACACCACGGACACCCCGGCGACTCTGAAATTCGAAATTCCGGAGGGCTGGCGGATTGCCACCGGTTTGAAGCCCGGCCCGGAGCAGAACGTTTATCTGGCCCGCAACTTCGAGCATCTGGTGGACTGTCCGACGGTCCTGGGCAATTTCGATCTCTTCACGACCACGGTCCTCGGTAAAAAGATTCAGATCGTGATCGATCCGGCCGGCAAGATCACAACCGAGGCCTCCGAAAGACTGCTGGCCCAGGTCAACCGAATCATCGAATCGCAGGGCCGGATGTTCGGCGGGCTGCCCTACGACGATTATTGGATCTTCTACCTGACCGGCAGGCTGCGCGGCGGCGGCGGGCTCGAACACGAAAATTCGACCAATATCATGCTTAACTCCATCCCCGGCGATCCGCGATCGCTGGCCGGAGTCACCTCCCACGAACACTTCCACGCCTGGAACGTCAAGCGGATCAAACCGGCAGGTCTGATCCCCTACCATTACCGCCGGGAACAGTACACGCGTGAATTGTGGTTTGCTGAAGGGGTGACGAGCTACTATGGAGACCTGCACCTGCGGCGGGCCGGGATCTATTCCGATGAAGAGTATCTGAACAGCCTGGCTGCCGAGATTCGCCACCTGCAGAACAGCGAGGCGCGCCAGTGGATGTCCCTGGCCGATTCCAGCATGACAACCTGGCTGACCTACGGCGGGATCGGATCCGGTTTCAATAACTACTCGACCAACTACTACAACAAAGGCGAGCTGGTCGGGTTGTTGCTCGACCTGCAGATTCGCGGCGCCACCGACAACCGGAAGAGCCTGGACGATCTCATGCGTTACCTCTTCAGGTACTACTACCGGCGCGGACGCGGTTACACCGGCGCCAGCATCGAACGGATCGCGTCACGGCTCACGGGGCGCAGTTTTAAAGACTTCTTTGCCAAATACGTCAACAGCACCGCCGAATTGGACTACGACGCGGCTTTGAAGTACGCGGGCCTGCGATTGGCCGACGGCAAGATCGTCGAGCTGGAGCAGGTCACCGAAGAACAGAGAGCCTTACGGAGAAGCTGGCTGGGAAACTAAGAGTATCAACCGCGAAAGGAAAGCGCCAAGCAAGATGGTTCTACTTAAAATTTCGTACAAATTGCGCGCTCATCATGTCGCCGAGTACGATCGCACCTTTGCGGAACGGACGCTGCCGTTGATTCGCGAGCATGGTTTTCGATTCTGGGGAATCTGGCGGACGATCGTGGGCGAGGCCCAGGAGTATCTCGAACTATGGGAGTTCGATTCGGTCGCGGAGTTTGATCAAAGATGGCGCGGCCTGATGGCCGACCCTCGGCTGCAGGAGATTTTTGAGACCACCGGTCCGATGGTCGAAGACGAGCGCCTGTCGCTGCTCGAACCGTCGCTGCCGGGCGAAAAGTTCATCTCGATGAATCCGGGAGCTATGACTTAGAGACCACGGTCGCGGCGGCGGCCTCTCATCGTCTCTCTGGCCTGCCTGAACTGTTCCCACTGATCGGGGGTCAGGACCGACTGCAAGCGCTGGTCGGTCTGCTGGCGGATCTCCTGCCGGCCGGGCTCCGACTGTTTGCGCAACTCGATCAGCCGGGAGCGGGCATCGCTCAGAATCTGATCGACCTGCGCCCGCTGTTCGGCGGTCAACTGCAGACGATCCAGCACTTGATCGAAACGATCCCCATCAGGCCGCGTGAAGGAGTGGCGCGATCGGTAGATATTCCAACTGAGCGCGCCCGCCGCAAAGCCCATCGCGAAGATCAGCAGCACGGCGATTCGCACCTGCCACTGT
>DATEFT010000360.1:0-4825 GCA_035280505.1 Blastocatellia bacterium
ACGCGGTCGTCAGCGCATTCCCGCCCAACATCCGCTCTCGAAGTTCCTCCTTCGGAGCCTCCGCGCTCCGGCTCGAACTCCCCTTCTCTCTTTTCGCTAATCGTGAAACTGGCATCGCCCTCCTTCGCTCCGCCGGTGATCGCCGATCGCAGATCACGCTTGACAATGGTTCAATTATGAACCATTCTTCCCGAGCGTCAATAATCGAGAATATAGCATCTTAATCCGTCAGGTCGATCGCCGTCGAGTCTCTTACGGTGGCGGCGCGCCATTGAGGTGCCGTTCAGGTCAATGATCAAGCGGACTTTTTGGATCAGAAGCAGCGACCAGCCCTGGTTGGCGCTGCAACTGCGTGCTGTGATGCCGGAGGAGAGATCCCCCCGGGCAGTACTCCTCCTTCACGGCACGACCCTTTGCGGTTACATCTTCGATCTGCGTGTGGCGGGGCCCTCGCTGCAGGAGCGCCTCGCGGTTCGAGGTTGGGCGAGCTATGCGCTCGACGCCCGGGGGTTCGGAGGTTCGGTCTGGCCGACTCCGGGCGATCCGGGATTCGACGAAGAGCGCCCGTTCGCCCGGGCGGCCGACGTGATCGCGGACGTGACGGATACCGTGCATTTTCTACGTGAAGAGCGAGGGCATCCGCACCTGGCGCTCGTGGGATTCTCCTGGGGGGCGAATCTCGCGGGCCTGTTCGCGGCGGCCGATACCGGAACGATCGACCGGTTGGGGCTCTACGCCCCGATCTATGCGACGCCCAATCCCGCCTGGATCCGGCGACTCTGCGACCCGCGCAACCCGGCGGCCTTCAATCCGGCCTTCGGGGCCTATCGTTCGACCTCGGAGGATGAGCTGCGGGCTCGCTGGGACTCCGATATTCCCGTCCCCGACAAAGAGCGGTGGCGGGCGGAGGAGTCCTTTCAGGCGGTGATCCGGGGAGCGCTCGAGAACGATCCCCTGTCGTTCAGTCAAACTCCTCCGGCGTTCCGCACTCCGAACGGGCCGTTCGCCGATCTCTTCAGCGCCTTCACCGGGCAGGCGGCATTCGAGGCCGCGGCTATTCGCGTGCCGGCCCTGATCGTGCGTGGAGATGCGGATACCACCTCTACCGATGCGGATGCGCGCCGGCTCCTCCACGATCTGGGCAGCAGCGATAAGCGTTATCAGACGATCGCCTCCAGCAGCCACTTCCTGCCCTTCGAACGTTCGGCGCCGTCGCTCAATGCCGCTTTCGAGGAGTTTCTCGAGACCTGAAATCCCAATTATCGAGGAGAGAGCCATGTGGCGAACATTTTTGTGTCTGGCAATCCTGGCGGCGGCGACCCTGAACCTATGGGTCGTTCGCACCCAGGCCCACCCTCAACAGCCGATTCCGCCGCCGGCCCGAGAGATCGCGATCACGATCGACGATCTCCCCCTGAACGGCCCGCAATTCGACGCCGCCAGATTGCAGGTCATGACTCGCAAACTGCTGGGCGCCTTCAATCAATATCAGGTGCCGGCCGTGGGATTCGTCAACGAATCGCTGATCTATCAACCCGGCGAAGCGGAGGCCCGGATCGCGATCCTCAAAGCCTGGTCCGATGCGGGAATCGAGCTGGGAAATCACACCTTCTCCCACCTCGGCTTCTCGAACGCCTCGCTGGCCGACTATGAGGACGATTTTATTCGCGGCGACACGATTCTCCGGATGCTCCTGAGACCGAAGGAGCAGAAGCCCCGATATTTTCGCCACCCTTTTCTGCAGATGGGAAGCACGCTCCAGCTCGAAAAGGCCTTCGAGGCGTTCATCGCCGAGAGGGGCTACCAGGCGGCACCCATCACCATCGACAGTCTGGACTGGTATATTCTGGCCGCTTACCGCGACGCTCAAGAACAGCAGGATTCCGAAATGCTGAAACGGGTCTCCGCCGAATACATCAGATACAACGAACGCAAATTCGATTACTGCGAGCAGGCGGCCGCGGATCTATTCGGACGGCCGATCAAACATATTCTCCTGCTGCACGCCAACGAGCTCAACGGCGACAATCTCGATGACCTCTTGAGAATGCTCAAAAAAAGAGGCTATCAATTCATTCCGCTGGAGCAGGCCTTGAAAGATCCGGTCTATCAGTTTCCGGATCAGTATCAGCCCACCTCCGACTGGTTGTCCCATTGGTCAGCGAGCAAAGGGAGACCGTTCAATCCGCCGGCGCCGCCTGACTTCATTCAGAGCGCTTATCTGAGACACCAGAGATAACGCTCCGGTTCAGTAGCTCATTTCGCCGCCCGGGAGAGATTGAAGGTCCCGGTGTAATAGGCGCTCGTGTAGAACCCGACGAACTCCTTGTCGTTGGCTCGACCGATCCAATCGTAGACGCCGCCGTCCTTCGCCCCGAGGTCGGTGGTTCCTTTGAAGAGCACGACCTTGCCGACCTGCCGCCCTTCCATCTTGATGGTGTACTTGTAGGGGCGGCCGCACTCGCCCTCAAAGACCGCCTGCCAGGCGCCTTCCTTGTATTCGACCTTGGCGTTGAGATTTTTGCATAACTCCTTCGGCGGGCTGGCCCCCTGGGCGGGATTGTAGGCGCCCCAGGTGCCGGTCCACTCGCCGCCGACGTCCGGAAGCTGGTCTTTGGTCGATGAACTCGGAGTTTGAGCCAGGCCGATCCCGATGATCGACAGGAATAAGAATAGCGACAGCCAGCCGCGCTTCAACATGAATTGCTTTCCTTTCGTCTTGAACCGCGTATTTCGCGGGTTGAACCTCAAATTCCAAAGAGCCTGATTTCCAGAATACTCACTAAGAACTGCGAGATTTTGGCAGCCACCATCTCCACCGGCCGAAATCGCGGCCATCGGGATAGTCGAAACCCCGGGCCCCGTCCTGCCCGAGACGAAACACCTCTCTGACTCTCATCAGACCGGTGCCGACGAGCAGCCCCACGTTTTTGAAATGACCTCTCCGGCCGATTGAATTTGGTGATTAGAAGTACGTGCGTGTTGATCCGCTTCGCAACATAGTATACGGTATCGGTGAAACTATCGTTACGGATAATTTACGAGGCCGAGAACGATCGAGATTAGAACCCGGGCAGTCCCTCAAGTTGGGACTGGTGGTTGCCGATGTGATCGGGGTACCGCCCTCTCTACCCCTTAGCCCGAGGTTCAATGATCGTGTGGCAATACAACGTCTTACGCCTGTGGTTCATCGCTTTCGCGAGCCTGGTCGCCCTGACCGGCCCCTCGCTCCACGCTCAATCTTCGCTCTTCAGCATCCCCACCACCGATGTGGTGGATGAGAAGGGCGCCTATCTTGAGTTCGACTTCGTCTCTCATCTGGAGAGCCATCGAAACGGCGGCTTCCAGGCCTATACCGGCAAAAGTGTCTTCGGCGTTCATAGCGGATTGGAGGCGGGCGTCAACGTGACCTTCGCCGACTCTCTGGAACCGAATCAACCGATCGAGGTTCAGCCCAACCTGAAATGGAGATTCTACGACCATGAAAAGAGCGGGCTCGCGGCCGCCGCGGGAGGCATTCTCTTTACGCCCGTCAATCACCGCTCCGGCGCGGACTCACTCGGCCTGATCTACACGGTGCTCAGCAAACAGGTGAGCCATCTGCATGCCGCGCGGCTGACCGGAGGAACCTACTGCCAGGTCGGCCAGGAATCGGGCAGCGGCTCCGTCTGCGGCGCCATCGCCGGCTACGAACAGCCGCTCTCACACCGAGTGACGTTCATCGTCGATTGGATCAGCGGCAATAACCGTTTCGGTTACGCCTCACCCGGGTTGGCCTTCTCCATCACCAAGAAGAGCACCTTGAATATCGCTTATAACATCGGCAATGAGGGACGCAAGAACAACTCCCTCTATGTCACGTATGGCTACCTCTTTTGAGACCGGGCCTTCGCGGCCCGCTTCAATTCGATAGGAGTTCTCCCGTGCAGTGGTTTAGAAATCTTGGAATATCCGGAAAACTGCTCTGTGGTTCATCGGTCACCATGATCCTGATGTGTTCGTTGGGCATCTTCTCGCTGATTCAGATGGGCCAGATCCAGAGCGGACAGGAAGAGCTGGCGCGGAACGCGCTGCCGAGCGTGCAGAACGTGCTGGAGCTATACGGCGATTCGTTGCGGCTGAGGCTGGCCGAAACGCAGCACATCATCTCGCCATCGGCCGAGATGATGAAAGAGATCGAGGGACAGATCGACGAGATCCTCGCCTCCTTTCGCAAGAACCAATCCGAGTACGAGGAGTTTCTGTCCTCGGACGACGAGAAACGACTCTACGGGGAGTTCAAGGAACAATGGGCCAGGTACCTGACGGCTCATCACGAACTGATTCGCCTCTCGCACGACAACCAGGACGATCGGGCCAAGGAGATCAGCACCGGCGCCGCGCTCCAGTCCTTCTCCGCCGCCTCGGCGAAGTTGCAGGAGCTGGCCGACTTGAACCGGAACGGCGCCATGGAGACGGACCTTCAATCCGCCGCGGCCTATGCGACCTCCAGAAGCTGGGTGATCGCCCTGCTGATCGTCGCCGCCGTGCTGACCCTGATCGTGGCCTTATGGCTGGCGCGTGGCATCTCGCGCCCGCTCTCCCAGGGCGTGGAGGTCGCGAAGCAATTGTCCGAGGGCGTGCTGCCGGAGACGCTCGAGGTCGGGTCACAGGATGAGACCGGGCAACTCTGCGCCGCCATGAACGGCCTGACCGAATACGTCCGCTCCATGGCGGGCGTGGCGGGCGAGATCGCCAACGGCAATCTGACGGTGGCGGTCAATCCGAGATCGGACCGCGACAGTTTCGGCAACGCTTTTAAACAGATGGTCGGCAGTCTCTCCGA
>DATEFT010000361.1:0-11651 GCA_035280505.1 Blastocatellia bacterium
GCCACCTTGCCGGAGATTCCGCCGCAGGTTCCGCTCGCTCCGCCTCAAACGGCGCAGCCGCTCTCGACCTGGATGCCGGTCGTCTATGACGACTCGCACGCTGGTCCGGAGTACCGGGTTCTGACGCGCGACTCGCTGGACGCGGCGGGATGGGAGGCCGAGTTGAACGCTCTCGGTCGGGAAGGATGGTGGCTGGTCCAGATCCTTCCACGGGAGCAGCAGGCGCTCCTGGTCCTGATGCGCCGGACGTCGCGCGCGTGAGTTAAGTTCTCCTTACCTCCAATCCACACGATATAGTGGCACTCGTACTCTATTTGGTATGGATTCGAAATAGTAATCCGATACTAATGGTGGACGCCCCAATGAAATCAGGCCCCGCAGAGCAATCCCGGCGGCATAAAGCTTGCCGATGACTTCACGCCCGTTCTGCAGCGAATATTCTCAAGTAAATCTAAGGAGTGCTACTGGGTCGGGATTTCGAGCCCGGCCCCGGATAGAGGAGGTTATGAGCATCTTTCACCGTCTGATCAACTGTTTTCGCGATCAACGAACTGTAGGGACCTGGTTGTTGGCGATGACAATTCTTGTCCCGATGGCATCTCGCTCGCCGGTTCTGGCGGACCCGCCCGCGCGCGGCGATCGCTGGAGCGCCGACTCGCAGCGGCAAGAAGAGGAACGACGCCGGCGAGAAGAGGAGGCGCGGCGCCGACAGGAAGAGGAACGCCGGAGACAAGACGAAGAACGACGCCGTCAGGAAGAGGAACGGCGTCGGCGAGAAGAGGAGGCGCGGCGTCGAGAAGAGGAAGGGCGACGCCGGCAGGAAGAGGAGGCGCGACGGAGGGAAGAGGAGCGTCGAAGACAGGAGGAAGAGCGCCGGAAGCAGGAAGAGGAACGGCGTCGAAACGAGGGGCGTAACCGGAACGAAGAGGAGCGGCGCCGTCAGGAAGAGGAGCGGAGGCGGGAAGAGGAAGAGCGCCGCCGACGGGACGAGGGACGGCGCCGGGACGAGGGGCGTAACCGAAACGAGGAGGAGCGGAGACGGGAAGAGGAGGAGCGACGCCGCCGCGACGACGGGCGCCGCCGCGATGATGGCCGCAACCGGTACGAGGAGCTGCGGAGAAGGGAAGAAGAGGCGCGCCGGAGGCGCGAAGAGGCGCGGCACCGACGTGAAGAAGAACGGCGGAGGCGCGAAGAGGAGTTACGGCGCCGACAGGACGAGGAGCGGCGCCGACGCGAAGAAGAGCGGCGCCGGTTCGAAGAGGAGCGGCGGAGACAGGAAGAAGAACGCCGTCGAAACGAGGAACGCAATCGCCGACGATTCGATTGAGTCCTTGGAGATTTGAGGTTCAAACCGCGACACACGCGGGACGCGCGAAATCGACGACTTTTCGTGCGTTCCGCGTGTGTCGCGCTTTAAAGTCCGCTTCCATGGCGGGCGAGCCGCATTTCGAGATGCCGTTTGACGACGGGCCATTCGTTGGCGAGGATGCTGTACATGACGGAGTCGCGGACCGTGCCGTCGCGGCGAGGCAGGTGATGGCGGATGACTCCGTCCTTCTTGGCTCCCAGGGCCTCGATCGCGCGCTGTGACGCGAAATTGAAGTTGTCGGTGCGCAGTCCGACCACGCGGCATCCGAGCGTGTCGAACGCATGGCCCAGCAACAACAGCTTACAACCGGTGTTGACGTGGCTGCGTTGCCAGCTCTTTCCATACCAGGTATAACCGATCTCGACGCGATCGATCGAGGCGACGATATCGTGATAGCGGGTGCTGCCGACGATGGTCTCGCTCGGCAAGTGCCGGACCGCCCACGGCAGCATGTGGCCCTTTCGCTGGCCCGCGAGCGCTTCGGCGATGTAGTCGCGCACCTGTCCCGGTTCCGGAACCGAAGTGAACCACAACTCCCAGAGCCGGCCGTCGGCCACGGCGGCGGCCAATCCGTCGTGATGTTCATCAGCCAGAGGCTCCAGCCGGAGGCCGTAGCCCTCAAGTGTCTGCGGGCGAATTTCGATCATCATCCCGGCATCATAAATTCAGCGCTCCCGGATCTCAAACGAACTTTGCCTTTTAAGTCTTTCGGGATATTTACCGATAATGCTTGAGACGGCGAGGCGGAGCCCTGGCCGGAATGCGCCATGGTGGAAGTGTAGTTGGGCTCGAGCCGGGATATGAAATTATCGGAGGGTTATCTAGCTATTTTCCATACCTTGAGGTCCGGGCGGTTAGCGGTCTCTCTTCGGCTGGCCTGGCTCATGGCGTCCATCGTCATGACTCTCCACGGGGCGGCGCTGGCGCTCGATCCCAATAAAGACCTGGCTGAATACGCGATCGATATCTGGCGAGTGCCCGAGGGACTGCCCCAGAGCAGCATCCTGTCCATGATTCAGACTCGGGACGGCTACATTTGGCTCGGGACCCGGGGCGGGTTATGCCGGTTCGACGGCGTCAGGTTCGTGCTCTTCAACAACAGCGACGGCAGTCTCAAAGACAACGAGGTCCACGGTCTGCTGGAAGACCGGGACGGCGTTTTGTGGATCGCGACCTACGGCGGCGGCCTGACCCGGCTGCAGGACGGCAAATTCACGACCTATACCACCGAGCAGGGGCTGATCAGCAATATCGTCCGGGCCATGGCGCCGGATCGCGACGGCAATCTGTGGCTGGCCACCGATCTCGGGGTCAGCCGTTATCGCGACGGCCGTTTCACCTCGTACGAGCCCAAAGACGGACTGCTCCACAGGTCGATCAGAGATATCCACTGCGACGCGCAGGGCCGGATCTGGGTCGCCACCGTGAAGGGAATCAATCTCTTTAAGGACGGGAGGTTCGTGCCCTATGCCGAAGCGCAGTTGGGCCGGGAGGTTCTCTACCTCAGCGAACTCCCCGACGGTTCGATCTGGTTCACGATGGATGAAGGGCGCATTCTGCAATTGAAAGACGGCGCACTCACCGAAGTCGTGCTGGAGGGGATCGAGCCGAGCCTGGTTCGGCGCCTTCGAGTGCATGCCGACGATCAGGGAACGATCTGGATGGTCGGCAACGGCCTGTATCGTTTGAAGGACGGGAAGCCGGAGCTGTACGTGAATCGAGGCGGCCTCTTCTCGCCCAACAATACCACGTCCGCCTGTTCGGATCGCGAGGGCAGCCTCTGGGTCGGGACCGGCGCCGACGGCCTCCTCCGGCTGAGGGACGGCCAGTTCCGGAACATTCTCTACGAAGGCAAGAGCCAGGGTCAGTCTCACGTCGTGTTTCAGGATAGCCGGGGGACGGTCTGGTACAACGGCCCCTCAGGTCTCTTCGCCTACCGGGACGGACTGATCACCAGGTATCTGAAGCCGGACGGGCTGGCGGGCGACATCGTCAAGGCGCTGAGCGAGGATGCCGAGGGCAATGTCTGGATCGGCACGGTCGGGACACTCTGCACCTACCAGGACGGTCGCTTCACGCCGGTGATTCGCGAGGGACTGGGCCCGATCGAACCCCGGATCATCTACCGCGATCGAGGCGGCGCCATGTGGGTCGGATCGGCGGGGTCCGGGTTGTACAAGTTCACGCGGGACCGCGTCGTCAACTACACGAAGAAGGACGGCCTGCCTCACGACGGAATCAGGGCGATCCACCAGGATCAACAGGGCGCCTATTGGATCGGCACGTTGGACGGCCTCGGCTATTTAAAAGACGGCCGGTTCAGGACCTTCACGACCAGGGACGGCCTGGCCGGAAATTTCGTCCTCTCGATCTACGGCGATCGCGACGGGACTCTCTGGTTCGCCACCCGCAACGGGCTCTCGCGTTATCGGGACGGGCGATTCAGTTCATACACCGCCGACATGGGCCTCTATGAGAACCTGGTCAACCACGTGGTCGAGGACGATCGCGGCTATCTGTGGATGAGCGGCAATCGCGGAATCTTTCGAGTGGCCAAGGCGGATCTCAACGCCTATTCCGAGGGCCGCGTCAAATCGATCGTCTGCGAGTCCTACGGCATCAAGAACGGCATGGCGACGGACGTCTGTTTCGCGGGGCAGCAGCCGCAGGGGATCAGGACCCGCGACGGCAAGCTCTGGTTCGCGACGGCCCAGGGGCCCGTGGTCGTCGATCCGAAGACGCTGTTGCCCAATCAATACCGGCCGCCGATCCACATCGAAGAGGTCGTGACCAACGGCCGGAAGATCGATCCCTCCTCCTACCTCCAGATGCAGCCCGGAGACGGGAACCTGGAGATTCACTACACGGCCCTCAGCTTCATCGCCCCCGAGCGGATCAAGTTCAAATACCAGTTGGAAGGGTTGAATGAGGAATGGATCGAGGCCGGCGGGCGCCGCGTGGCCTACTACACGAATCTCTCGCCCGGCAAGTACCGGTTTCGCGTGATCGCCTGCAACAGCGACGGCGTCTGGAACAATACGGGCGCCTCGGTCTCGTTCTATATCGCGCCTCGGTTCTATCAGACCGGATGGTTCTACACGGCCTGCACGGTGGCCGTCTGCATGGTCGGGGTCGGTCTCTATCGTCTGCGGGTCCGGCAACTTCGCCGGCACAATCTGCAGCTCTCCGCCCGGATCAAGGAACGCACCCTGGAACTGGAGACGGCCAAGACCATCGTCGAGCAGCGCAATGAGGAACTGCATGAAGCCGTCGGCGAGCTGGCCGCCGCCAAGGAGGCGGCGGAGATGGCCACGCGCGCGAAGAGCGAATTTCTGGCCAACATGAGCCATGAGATCCGCACTCCCATGAACGGCGTGATCGGAATGGCGGGCCTGCTGCTGGACACCGAATTGACGGGCGAGCAGCACGACTATACGACCACGATCCGCCACTCCGCCGATGCGCTGCTGACCATCGTCAACGACATTCTGGACTTCTCCAAGATCGAGGCCGGGCGGCTCGACCTGGAGGCGATCGATTTCGATCTGCGGCGGGCGACCCAGGAGGTGGTCGAACTGCTGATCGAGCGGGCCGAGGCCAAAGGGTTGGAACTGGCCTGCCTGGTCCGCCCCAACGTCCCCAACGAACTGCACGGCGATCCGGGACGGATCCGCCAGGTCCTGCTCAATCTGATCGGGAACGCCATCAAATTTACGGAGCGGGGCGAGGTGCTGCTCGACGTTAAAGTCGATTCCGAGATCGACGAGGGCGTGCTGCTTCGTTTCGAGGTGATCGACACCGGCATCGGGCTGAGCGCGGAGGGCAAGTCCAGGCTCTTTCAGTCCTTCTCGCAGGCCGACACCTCGACCACGCGCCGATACGGCGGCACCGGGCTGGGGTTGGCGATCTCCAGACAGCTCGTTCAGATCATGGGCGGCGAGATCGGCGTCGAGAGCGAGCCGGGCCAGGGGGCGACCTTCTGGTTCACGGTGCGCTTGAGCAAGCGCCGGGCCGGCGGGGCCGTCAGCGTTCCGCTGCCCGCGCTCTCGAACGGCAAACGGGTCTTGATCGCGGACGACAGCTCCATCAACCGCCTGATCATCTCCCAGTGGACGACCGCCTGGGAGATGCGGCCCACCACCGTCGACAGCGGCCGCTCGGCCCTCGACTCGCTTCGAGAGGCGGCCCGGGAGGGCGAACCCTACGACGTCATGATTCTGGCGAGCCGGATGCCGGACCTGGACGGTCTCGAGGTCGCCCGCTCGATCAAGGCCGACGCTCTCATCGCCCGGGTGCCGATCGTGCTCCTCACTCCGTTCAAGAATCGCCGGCCATCTCCGCAACTGCACGAGCAGGAGATTGCGGCCCAGGTCGTCAAACCGCTCAAGGAGAAACAACTGCGAAAGACTATCTGGTCGGTGCTGGGAGTCGCCGGTCAGGAACGGGAAGCGTCCCGGCAGGCGGCGGAGGCGAGCCCGCCTCCATCTCCGGCGCCCGCCAGTCAGGCCCCATTGAAGATTCTGATCGCTGAAGATAACGTGATCAACCAGCGGGTGGCTCAACGGCAGATGGAGAAGCTGGGCTATCGAGTCAACGTGGTCGCCAACGGGTTGGAGGTTCTGGAAGCCATCACGCACATCGCCTACGACCTGATCCTGATGGATTGCCATATGCCGGAGATGGACGGCTATGAGGCGACCCGAGAGATCCGCCGAAGAGAACGCGACCAGAGCCATCTTCCGATCATCGCCCTGACCGCCAGCGCCATGCAGGGCGAAAGAGAGAAATGCCTCGCCGCCGGCATGGACGACTACGTCACCAAACCCATCAAACCCGAAATCCTGATCGCCGCCATCGATAAGGTCCTGGACTCCACTCGTTCCCTCATGGGCTGATCGACGGCCGTCGGATCAGGACCGCGGGCGGTAGCGGGCGGATTGATCCTGGATCCAGGCCTTGATCGGAAAGGCCGCCGTCGCGGCCAGGGCGATCACCTCTTGATCCGTGCGGCGCGGCTTCCCGAAGAGCCAGACGATGCCGATGCTGACGAAGTAGAGCGCGAGCATCGGCGCGGCGAAGATCGTCATGCTGGCCGCATCCGTGGTCGGCGTCAGAAACGCCGAGAGGATCGCGATCACCACCACCGCCTGGCGCCAGGCCTTCCACATCATCCTCGGCGTGATCAGGCCGAGTCGCCCGAGCAGAAACGCCACCGTCGGGATCTGAAAGACGAGGCCGAGCCCGATCATCATCAGGATGATCAGGTCGAAGTAGCTTTCGGCGTCCGGCAGGATGCGGAACCCGCCCGCGGCTTGCAGCCCCAGCAGATAGTTGCAGGCGCCGGGAAAGGCCACGTAGTAGGCGAAGGCCGCGCCGGCGATGAACAGGACTCCGGTCATGGTCAGGACCGGCACGGCAGATCTCTTCTCGTGTCGATACAGGCCCGGAGAGATGAAGGCCCAGAGCTGGAAGAGGATGAACGGAATCGCCAGCCCGATCCCCAGGTAGAGCGCGACCCGCATGTAGAGCGTAAACCCGCCGGGGATGCTGGTCAGCACGAGCAGATCCTGGTCGCCGTAAAGGGCCTGCCCCTCGCCGTCCTTGACGATCTGGTTCAGCGGCGTCTCCGCCGGCAGCGTGGTCTTGCCTACCGACCACGCCTCCGCCAGCACCAGACTCTTCCGGTGATCCACGGTCACGACCTTGCACCGGATGGTCGTCCCCATCGGGACCGGGACGCGGTCCACGACCGTCTCCTGAACGAAGGAGTGTTGAACGATCTCGCCGTCTTTGACCCGCTCGAGATCCGGCCGGCCGTAGAGCGCCTGTTTCTCCCTTCGCACTCGGGCCAGCTCTTTTTTGCCGGGCACCGCCAGAAAATCGAAGATCTGTTCGGAGAACGCGAAACAGAGCCCGAAGGCGATTCCGACCGCCGCCACGGAGTAGATCAACCTGCTCCGCAACTCGTCCAGGTGTTCCAGAAAGGACATGGATAGGCCTTCCCGCGGTTCTTGATCTTGGTTGCTCATAGGACTCTTCCCTCCATCGCTCGATCGGAACAGTCCCGCTCGCGGTCCTGTTCCGGAATGGTCTGATGCCGAATACCGACAAGCTATGGGAGACCGTCGGCGGCTGTCAAGCCGGTGCCTCAAGCGAGCCGCTTGACATGGGCGCCCGTCACCGCCATTATTCACCCATAAGGATGAATAATGGAAAGGATGATTCGATGAACAATGAGTCGTATGTGAAAGTCCGAGTGACTCGTCGCTTCAGCGCGCCGCCGGAGCAGGTCTTCGATGCGTGGCTCAATCCGGAGCTGCTCGGCCGGTGGATGTTCGGACCCGCCGTGCGCAATGAAGAGGTGGTGCATCTGCAGGTTGAGCCGCGGGTGGGAGGATCGTTCTCCTTTCTGGTGCGGCGTCAGGGCCTGGAGATCGATCACGTCGGAAAGTATCGCGAGATCGAGCGGCCGCGGCGGCTGGTCTTCACCTGGGGGATCGCCGGGGATTCGGAGGACGAGAGCGTCGTGATCATCGAGATCGTGCCGCTGGAGGCGGGTTCCGAACTGACCCTGACCCACGAGATGCCTCCGAAATGGGCCGATTACGCCGCCCGCACGGAAGCCGGTTGGACCAGGATGCTGGAGGCCCTGGCCGCGGCTTTCGACCGGTAAGAGGCCGGGACGATCAATCCGCCGCAGAGGCCGCCACAGAGGCCGCCACCGCGGCGTCCGCCGCGGCGATTGCAAAAGTGATCGATTGTGTCTCTTTAAGTTCCAATATCACTTGTGTCTGGCCTCGATCTGCGTAGGATATGCGAGACCTTGAGTATTAAATTCGTTGGAAAAAGCCAATAACGACTAACCGATAATATTCAGAGGGAGACACACACTATGCATACCGACCGATTTGTGAAGGTGATGTTGGTACTTGTGGCATCGCTGCTATTGCTCAACGCAGTGATCAATTTCAGCCCGTCGTCGGCCGCGGCTCCTCCTCCGTTTTTGCAGAAGGGGTCTTTGTACAAGCTCGATCGGACCACTCCGGTCAGAGTGCTCGAGGTTGACGAGAGCGGCTGGGTGAAGGTGCAGGAGATCAACGCGGCCGGACAGCCGGTGGATAATCAATTCGCCAACAGCAGTTATTGGATCAATACCAATATTCTGCGGACCGTCGAGGGGTACGCGACCCTCAAGTAGCTTCAGGTCGTTAGTTGTCAACGCAGGTTTCCAGAACCGGAAGCCCGGAGCTTGCGCCCGGCTCTTGAAAGGGGGCGCGACCTGCCGGGAGGCATCGGTGCGGTCTGGAAGCCTGCCGCGCGATCGTGGATGTTCAGCCGCGCCCGGTCGCCACCGGATCCTCTCCCAATCTAACTCCTATTTAATGTTAACAACTTGAAACAGATGCCGGGCGTTTGCCACAAGGAGTGTGCCCCACGAAGAGGTGTCCCGCCACTCCCTGACCTGGGAGTGTTCTTGATGAGTATTCGATCAATTATCAACCCGGAGAAGATCAATGGATCGGACTGGAATCAAGAGCAGTATTTTCCCGCTCGAACGCGGCGCGGGAAGAGCAGAGTATCTGGTGAATGGGTGCCGGTTCTGGTGGCGGCTCGGTCGGCTCTATCGGGCTCGCGGACAGCTTCCGTGCCTGACGGTTGGGAGTCGACGCGGCGGATTGTACCCGATCTGAGGTGACGTCGATCGGGCGCAAGACCCTACCGGAGAGGTGTGGGAGTGCGATCGAGACCCGCCTCTCGCGTCTCTTCCGGTTGGGCCCCGAATCGTCAGGCGATCTAAATCAGGCGGTCTCTCCCATCGTTAGGAAATTCTCGCGGCCGTTCCGGCGGCATGATCAATTTAAGAGGCAGGATCTATTTTGTGGCCCGGGTGATGGACACCGGCGGAGCCTTGCAGTAGATTGAGCGCGACTTCTCAAAAAATAACGCAGTACCTAACCGGAGGAGGGCGCTAGATGCAAAGGTCCAAACGTGGTGTCTCCGTGGTTTATGATGCCATCGTCGTGGGGTCGGGAGCGACCGGGGGATGGGCGGCCAAGATCTTGACCGAAAAAGGCATGAACGTCGTGGTGCTGGAGGCCGGCCGGGCCATCGATCCCAAAAAGGATTACCGCATGATGACCTGGCCTTATGAGTTGAAGTACCGGGGGGTCATGCCCGGAGCCGTCTATGCGCCGCGCCAGCCGATCCAATCCAGATGTTACGCGGGCAACGAGTACAGCGCGCACCTCTTCGTCGATGACCTGGACAACCCGTACACGACGCCGGAAGAGAAACCTTTCTGGTGGATTCGCGGGCGGCAGGTCGGCGGACGGTCGCTGACCTGGGGGCGGCAGTCTTACCGGCTCAGCGATTTCGATTTCAAGGCGGCGAGTCGTGACGGGTTCGGTGACGACTGGCCGATCGGTTACCGGGACCTGGAGCCCTACTACGATCAGGTTGAAGATTTCATCGGCATCAGCGGTTCCGTGGAGAACCTGCCGCAGCTTCCCGACAGCAAATTCCTGCCGCCGATGGCCATGACCTGCGGCGAACGGCTCTTGAAACGCGCCGTCGAGAGCCGCTGGAAAGACCGGCGAGTCATCATGGGGCGGGCGGCGATTCTGACCCGGCCGCATCAGGGCCGCCCGGCCTGCCATTTCTGCGGCCATTGCGATCGGGGCTGCGACACTCATTCCTATTTCAGCAGCGTGGGTTCGACGCTGCCCGCGGCCGCCAAGACCGGCCGCTTGACCTTGCGTCCGAACTCCGTGGTCCGCGAGATCCTCGTCGATTCCAACAGCGGCCGGGCCAGCGGAGTGAGGGTCGTCGACCAGGTCACCAGGCGGGATTACGAGGTCAAGGGGAAGGTGATCGTGCTCTGCGCCTCGACGCTCGAATCGACCCGGATCCTGCTCAACTCCAAATCGCGCCAGTATCCGGACGGATTGGGCAACTCCTCGGGCGTGCTCGGCCATTATCTGATGGACCACACGTCGCAGATCAGCGCGGTCGGCCTCGTTCCGGTCCTGCGCGGCATGGAGTACGACCATTCCGACGGACGCGCCAACGGCGTCTACCTTCCTCGCTTCCGCAACATTCACGACAAGCATCCGAACTTCATCCGCGGCTATGGCATTCAGGCCCAGGCGCTCATGAGTTACGGTTTCTATCAGGCCAGGTATCGCCCGGGCTTCGGACCGGAGTTCAAGAAGTTGGTGCGCGACACTCCCAAGGAGGTCTCCTTCTGGATCGGCGCCTATGGCGAGATGTTGCCGCGCAAAGAGAACCGGGTCACCATCGATCCGAACCGGGTCGATGCCTGGGGGATTCCAGTGGTCCACATCTCATCCTCGCACAGCGATAACGAACTGGCGATGGTCAAGGATGCCCTGGAGTCCATCCGCGAGATGGTGGATGCCGCCGGTTACCTGACCTTTTCGACGAGCGGCACCCCGGCTCCTCCGGGGTTCTCGATTCACGAAGTCGGCACCGCGCGCATGGGTCAGGACCCGAAGACCTCTTTCCTCAATCAGTGGAATCAGTCCTGGGACGTCAAGAACGTGTTCGTGACCGACGGCTCCTGCTTCGTCTCGCAGGGATGCCAGAACCCGACCCTGACCATGATGGCCATCACCGCCCGCGCCTGCGACTATCTGGCCGACGAGTACAAACGCGGT
This sequence comes from Blastocatellia bacterium, assembly GCA_035280505.1. Lineage (GTDB taxonomy): Bacteria > Acidobacteriota > Blastocatellia > RBC074 > RBC074 > JAKEHZ01. Next base: position 11,047 of record DATEFT010000361.1, read on the forward strand.
AACATCTAAATCGAATCCTTTGCCGGTTCCGGGGGCGGTCGCGATTTTTATGCGCCCGCCCAACCTCAATCGCCGCCGGACGATCGACCTTCCGCCGGCCCGCCGGCGCCGGCCGCACCGCATAAAGATTACGACTCCGCGAGCTTCAGCCGCCTCGACGAAGCCTCGGGCTCAGGCCGTCAACTCTCTCTTTTCGTTACGGATCGGCCGATTCGTCGGCACCCTTCTCCAGTTGGCACTCCGGTTGCCCTGGCCAGAGGTCTGAAGGCCCAGTTTTATACAGTGCCAGGAGGACTAGAATGTATATCCGAAGACGTGAAGGGTTGGGGCGGCTCCCGACCTCATACCTGTATGACGCTGCGATCACCGGAGTCGGAGCGGATGGCCTGGGCGCGCCGCCGAGCGGACCGCTCACGGTAGCCAATCTCGCCGGGAACCTGACCAACCTGGTATTTTGGGAACGCAATCCGTCGCTGAGGGGCAAGAAGTTGACGGCGGGATCGAAAGCTGCGGCCGACTGGACCCAGATCTTCAAGAGTGAGGTCCAGCCCGCGCTGCACGATCAGACCCAGTTCAGAATCGGTCAGTTGATCTTCTTCTCCCGC
>DATEFT010000362.1:0-4033 GCA_035280505.1 Blastocatellia bacterium
GAGATCGCCGCTCTGGCCCAGGAGTTCGAATACGGCTCTAAACCGAACACGCCGTCTGCCGCCACCACGGCTTCACTCAACGGAAATACCCTCACGGTCACCGTGACCGACAATGGAGGGACCATCTCCTTCAATGCTTCAATCACCTATCCCAGTTCCGGCAGCGCTCCTTATCCGGCCATGATCGGGGTCGGCGGCTCCAATCTCAACAATTCGGCGCTCTCCGAGATGGGAGTGGCGGTCATCAACTTCCCCAATAACGATCTGGCCCGGCAAAACGGTCAAAGTTCTCGCGGAGTGGGCAAGTTCTACGACTTGTTTGGAAGCGGTCATTCGGCCGGAGCCTTGATGGCGTGGGCGTGGGGCATCAGCCGGTTAATAGACGCGCTGGAAAAAACTCCGGCGGCCAATATCGATCCAACCCGGCTGGGTGTGACCGGGTGCTCCAGGAACGGGAAAGGGGCATTGACGGCGGGCGCCTTCGACGAACGGATTAAGCTCACCATCCTGCAGGAATCCGGATCCGGCGGCTCGGGCACCTGGCGGGTCTCCGATTGGATGGCTTCACGGGGACAGGTCACACAGACTCTCTCTCAAATCGTGAACGAGAATGTCTGGTTCAGGGCGAATTTCAATCAATTCAGCAGCACGGCGACCAGGCTCCCGTTTGACCATCACTCCATCATCGGACTGGTGGCGCCTCGGGCCATCATGATCATCGAGAATGATATTTTGTGGCTCGGTCCCCAGAGTTCCTGGAGCGGCGCCAATGCCGCCCGGATGATTTGGCAGGCGCTCGGCGTGCCCGACCGGATGGGATACTCGCTGACCACCGGTCATAATCACTGCGCGCTCCCCGCTTCGCAGTTGTCGGAAGTGAATGCTTACGTCCAGAAATTCCTGATCGGCGGCGGCATCGGAAATACGGACCTCATGAGAAACGATATCGGGGTTACTTTTGACCCGGCGATCTGGGTGAATTGGGAGATCTTCCGCCAGATCCCGGTAATTCCCGGTGCAAAAAACTAACCCTTGACGAGAGGAGAAGCCCACGGAGCGAGCGAAAGAGATGGCAGTGACCTTTCGCCCCACTCCGTGGCCTTCCCGACCAGATTCAGACCGGACGTTTCCGGATCAGCATCATCCCGTCACGAACCGTCAGGCAGACGTTCTCCACCCGCGGGTCCTGCTGGACGTGATGGTCGAAGGCGACTATCGCCCGTGCGTCGTCATCGTCCGGTTGAACGACCTTGCCGCTCCAGAGAACATTGTCGGCGATGATCAGCCCTCCGGGCCGCAGCAGGGGGAGACAGGCTTCGTAGTAGTTCACATAGTTTCCTTTGTCCGCATCGATAAAGACCAGGTCCAGGGGACCGGTCAGAGTCTCGATCGTCTTCAACGCCGGTCCCATGCGAATCTCGATCTTGCGTCCGTGAGGGCTCTCGGCGAAATAGCGCCTGGCGACCTCTTCGGCCTTCGGATTGACATCGCAGGTGACGAGACGGCCGTCGTCAGGGAGCCCTTCGGCCATCATCAGGGCGCTGTAACCCGTAAACATCCCGATCTCCAGCACGCGCCGCGCTCCGGTCAATTGCACCAGCAGCCTAAGAGTCTGCCCCGCAATTCTCCCCACCTGCATGTTGGGCATCTGCATCGTCGCGTAGGTCTCATCCTGCAACCGGCGGAACAAGTCCGATTCCGGCTCGGTGTGGTCGTGTGCGAAACGTTCTACTTCTTCATTGATAAAACTCATGACGGATCCTTATGTGATATGCGCCGGCATTGAATCAAGCTCGGTGGCTCGGTGGCTCGGCGCGATGCTCACCGGCATCGGGGGCGGGCCTAAATTAGCCCGCTTTTCATTCGACCGCAAATCATTCTCGGCATAAATATAGACCCGCCCCCGGCCTTTGGCCAACAACGACCCATTATCACCGATGGCCATTATGATCATCGGCATCTTTTTCGTCATCGCCGTCATGGTCGAGAGGCCGCAAGAAGTTCCGGAAGACCCAGCCGGCCACTTGCCGGCCCTGCTTCCGTGCCGCTTCGTCCGCGAAGCGGAAGTGGATGCCCTCGTAGATTCGTGCGTCGACCACCTCCTGGGCGGCGTCCGAGAAGCGGCGATACGTACGTGTGTCCTCGATGGTCGCGGCCAGGTTGGTGGTCGTCACGGAGAAGGTCAGGTCGTCCGTCCCGAAGAAGAGCGCGAGGATGCGGGTCACGGCGCCGGTCACATTGTTGGCGCCGGAGGTGTAGTCGGGATAGTTCGGGGTGTTGATCAGAGGCAACCAGGTTGAATCGCCGTCCGTCCGCGGGTTGCCGTCGTTGCTTCCTTCTTGAATGGCAGTGATCGGCCGCCAGAAAGCGTAGCGGTTCTTATTGTTCCAGGCAGTGATTATGGCATCGGCCATGGCCATTTCAGCCAGAGCGAACAGCCGGGCGCTGTCGGCAATCTCATCGACGTGCGCATTGGCGATCTCCCTGAGGACCTGGTTCCAGAGTAGAATGTAGTCGGCGGCCCAGAACCGAGCCATGTCGGTCTGCTCGGGGGTGCGGGAGCTATTGTTGAGAGCCCCCATAGCTTTAACCTCGTGATAGTCCCTGGCGTACTGGCGACTGGTCAGAGCGGGCGGCGGCGCGGCGCGGAATTGTGAGGGCCTGGTCAGGGTGAAGGGAGTGACGGAGCCCAACCACGGCGCGGCCATCGGCAGGAAGGCCGGCGGCGTGGGACGCCAGGCGCCGGGATCGGTGCCGCCGATAAAGGGCGGCGTCAGCGCGGGGAAACTCCCGTCACAGGCCCGCAGAGCGATAATTCCGGCGGCGGCTCTGGCCCCCACCTCGGCCCCGGGATCGTTCACGGATAGACCTCGGTCAACCAGATACTGTTGGTAGATGATGTCGAGGGACACGGCCTGGGCGGGAAAGCGGTGGACGAGCACATCATGCGCGGCTTTGGCAGCCGCCGCCACCGGGGAACCGGAGGCTCCATTGATCTCCACGTAATACGGTTCGGATCGCCTCTCGATCGCCTGGACGGCATCGTAAACGGCGGCCTGGACCATCGCCATGTCAACGAAGCCGGACGGACCCGGACGGGCCCCCGTCATGGTCGCTTGCACGGCGATCGCGTTCCAATCGACCACCACATCGGCGCTGACACTGAGGGGAGTGGCCAACAGGATGGAGAGGATGGCGATCCTTCGCCAGATCTGAGGTTTCAATTTCATGGCTGTTCCTTTCTATTCGATGGGAGTTAAGGTCATGAACGTTGGGTAAAATTCACCAATGGGATGAAAAGTACCAGGTCGTTTGATTGCCGCCCCCGACTCGCTGTAGTAGAGTTCGGTCTGGCCGCAACAGAAAGAGGCCAAGAATGATCGAGTTCTTAGAGACCACGACTCGCCTCATTCGGCTGCGGACAATAACCCTGACATAGCCAAATAGTCCCTTGAGAACCCGGAAACATTTCCAGGATCTTTCCTGGAGATTTCCTGGAGAGTTCATGGTTCCGCTATGAGCCCACATTCAAAGCACATCTACAGTTTCGGACCTTTTCGCCTGGACCCGAATGAACACCTCCTGCTGCATGAGGGAAAACCCGTCTCCCTCACTCCCAAGGTCTTCGATCTACTGTTGGTATTAGTGAAACACCAGGGACGATTATTGGAAAAAGACGAACTGATGAGGGCAGTCTGGCCCGACACGGTCGTGGAGGAGGCCAATCTCTCCGCCAATATCTCGATCTTACGAAAGGCGTTGGGTGACGGACTCAATGAACAGAGCCTGATCGAGACCGTGCCCAAGCGAGGATATCGCTTTATCGCCCCGGTTAGAGAGGAAGATGAGGAAGACAGTGAAGAATCTCCATCGGCGGGCGATCAACCGTCCGACTCCCCAATGACAGGCGAGGAGTCCAAAAACGGCGCCCGATGGCGCACCGCGTCGAGATCGTGGCGGCTGCTTTCGGTCGCGCTCCTCCTCTTGCTGGCGGCTGCCGGGATTACCTATCTGCAGCGAGTCCGGGGCGGCT
>DATEFT010000363.1:0-4034 GCA_035280505.1 Blastocatellia bacterium
TTTCAATCCGAAGAAGTCTAGAGAAGTCTAGAGAAGTCTAGAGAAGTCTAGAGACGTCGGCAGCAGGTTCAGACTGACCAGGTCTTCAGTCTTCGAGGAATCTATTCGTCAGGAGCAGTCCGGTTTTCCCCGACTTTTCTAGACTTTTCTAGACTTTTCTAGACTTTTCTAGACTTCTTTAAATGAATCTCGAATCTCAAATCTCAAATCTCGATTCTCCGGTCTGCGACCTGTGCGGGTCGACCGAATCGGAGTTGGTCCTCTCCACCTCGCGTCTCGACGGCCCGCTGGTGCGATGCCGTCGCTGCGCGCTCTACTACGTGATTCTCGGCCAGAAGATGAAGAACAGCCGCGAGGCCGCCGCCGAGATGGCGAGGCTGGCCGGCCGGGCCTCGGAACTGGCGCTGGTGGAGCCCCAGGTCGAACTGGGCGAGGGGCCCTGGCGGGAACTGATGGCCGAGGAGCGCCTCAACGATCTGAAGCGATTGGTCACGGGCGGGCGCCTGTTGGAGATCGGCTCCTCGACCGGCGAGATGCTGGCCGCGGCGGCGCCCTCCTTCACGGCGACCGGGGTCGAAGCCGATGCCAAACTGAGCCGGGTGGCGCGGGGGCGCGGTCTGGACTGTTTCAACGGGACCCTCGCCGACGCGCGGTTTCCCGACCACCAGTTCGACGTGGTCGCCCTCTATCACGTGATCGAGCACTTCCACAGCCCGCGGGCCGAACTGCGGGAGATGCACCGGATCTTGAAGCCCGGGGGGCTGCTGGTGATGGAGACTCCGAATATCTCCACCATCTGGTTCCGCCTGCTGGGCCACCGCTGGCGGCAGTTCATCCCCGACCATATCTTCTTCTTCACCCCGGAGACCATCACGCGGTTGTGCCGGGAGAACGGTTTCGAGATTTCGGTGTTGAGCAGTGTCGGCAAGGCCATGAGCGTCCGGCTCTTCATCAGCCGGCTGGGACGCTATCACCGGCCGACCGCCAGAGTCCTGACCACGATCAGCCATCGGTTGAGCCTGGATCATCGGACCCTGCGGCTCAACCTGGGCGATGTCATGCGGCTGTACGCTTACCGGCGTTGAATCCGTCCCCGTTACTGGTGGGTCTGAACCGTGATCGTGGACGCCGGGCGAGGATTGCCGAGGGGCGGAGCCGGGAGCGCTTTGATGGGGCCGACCAGTCCCGCTTCCCACTTCAACACGTATTTCTGGGGCTTGGTCCCGCCGTCGCCGGTCTGCTCGAAGTGCAGCTCGGCATGATCGGTCGTGCTCGCGGAGAGCGGGTAGACGCTGCGTTGCAGCCGGGCGATGTAGTTCTGCCGCAGCGGCAGCTTGAGCTCGCGGCGGATCCGGTTGATATACTCCTCACACTCGCCGGGACCGTCCGCGGCGCCGGCATCGCGAAGGCCCAGGACCGCATGGCCCAGCTCGTGCAGGATCACGAACCCGGGGTCGAAGGCCGCGATCACTCTCCGGTCCCCTCGCAGTTTCCCGAAATCGGTGAGGTCCAGCTCGATCGGGATCACCTCGATCCGCTTACCGGTGGCCTGGCTCTGATAGATGATGGGACTGATCATCCGGGCGAAGGCGGTCTCCGCCGAGTATTTGTGAGACTCCAGATCGACCGCGATCGTCGCGTCGGCCGCCGCCGCGAGGAGCTGGCGGGCGGTCGCCGATCCGCCCTCGAACCGGTTCCGGTCTCCGAGCGTCAGGAATCCGCTCTCATCGAATCCCATCTCCAGGAACCCGCTCTTCTCGCGCAGGCTCTTCAGGACCGTCTCCAGTTCTTTGGGGTCCAGCTTCTTTTCGTAGGGGCTGTTTCTGAGGCCGGGCCGGTAGCGGGTCGGATCGCCGGCCGCCGAGGTCGTCCACGACGGGCTCAGCATCAGGAACAGGACCCCGGCGAGTAGCAGCAACCGGCCGCGCCGGGAAACGAGATCAAAGAGGGTACCCTTCACCATTCTTTCGACACCGACTGTGAGCTTTCTGTTGAGCTTCTTTGTGATCATTCTTCTCTCCTAGCGGGGCGCTTGGTTAGTACTGACGTCTTGCTCTGCTGCTGGCTATTACTCTGCGGTGATGGCGGGAGTTCCGTTCCGACCCCCTCTTTCACTCGGTTCGGGACTCGGAACGGCCGGAAAAATTGGGGTCCGCGAGCGCTAGTTGAAAGCGGATTGCATTTTTGGCGGGGGGCTCAGCGGCTTTACAAACATCTGGTCCGATGCTGCGAGTGTTGGATGACATCAGCGGTCGGAGTCTGTCAGGTGAGAGCCGATCAGCGTCGTCTCGAGGCTCATGAGCGGCGATCATGAAGAATGAGAAAGAGAATTTATCGCCAGGATAAATAAAATTGTTGACAGGTTCAAAGCTCTTAAGATAATGTTCGAATTGTACTCGTTCAGTAAAAAATACGGTTGTTTGTTACAAGCTTTGCTACGGTTGCCGGTGCAGGCTCCTTGTCACCCGCTCCCCCCACCGCCATCAGCTCGGAGAGCGGTTGCCAAGCCAGGTTTCGATCTCAACAAAATCTCTTGAGCCTGTGGTTAGGACCTGCTGTTAGGATCTGCTCTTTAGCTTCAAGTCGGATCGACTAGATCCGCCGGACATCAGAGTAACCTCTGGCATTTATCCTGAGAAACGAGGGCGGTTGTTGGCCGCTTCGAGTCTCCAACACAATCAATTCAGTTAATCGCGGCGATGGATTGGTGGTTTTCACCCATTCTCTGACACCGTCTGGAGTGAATCCTATGTTAGCGCCGATCAACTCTCCGAGTCCGATTCGTCCCGTTGGAGTGGCGGGACCACCCATGCCGCAGGCCATCTGCGCGGGCGTGCCGTCGTGTGATCCGCTGTTGCAGCATGAGCTGCTGAAGGCGGTGCGCCACCGGATTCCTCACGCCTATGCGCGGGCGACCGAGGAGTTCGGCTTGACCGTGGCCCGGACCCAGGCCGTGCTCGATCGCCGCGTCGAGATCGTCAGCGCGGCGCGGGCGATCAAACTGGCCCGCATGATCGCCTTCGAACCCGATGCCCGAGACGTGATCGGGGAGGCCGGGCAGCAGGTCTTCGGGGCGCTCTGCCAGAACTTTCCGACCGCCGCCCGGTGGTCGGTTCGCCACCTGCCCAGACCGATGAGGTCCTGGCTCGCCTTAAACTGGACGCGGAAGATCGCTCACGGCTTCGCCGGGAGCGTCAATCGCATCTATGTCTCGCGACGTGATCACGGAATCTCCGTCACTATACTTGACGGGCTCTTTTCCGATCGGTTGGATACGCTCGGCTGTGCCCACACCTACTATCGCCAGATCTTCGAGACCATGTTCCAGCAACTGGCCTTCGTCGATTGCAAGGTGACCGAGGTCAGGAGATCGCGCGTCCATCTCAACCGGTGCAGTTTCGAGATCGTGTGGAAAGCTTGAAGTGCCCCTTGGTCTTTCCACCCGAAGAGGAGCGAGGATGCGGTGTGAAAATTGAGCGGTGAGGACCCGATTCGATTCTTCATCACTCCTCCTCGCCCCTCGCCAACCGGCGGCGCATCTCCGCCGATCGCCGAACCCTTCCTATTTTTTATCCAATTCATTGGCATCCTGTTGATTCAATTGGATGAAGCGGACCTGCGCGCATCTTAGGATACGAGAATATGAACTCTTATCCATAATTTCATACCGTTCCGTACCATCTTGGATAGCTTTAAGACTCCTTGTCCGCCTAAATTATTGATCGAGGCGGTTATTGGCGTTCCAGTCGGCCGGGCTCCCCGGTGGAATGAGGATTGCTGAATATAAACACCGTATATTTTAAGATAAAGGACAGGGTCTTTACCGAAGCCGCAGGCAGCACCAGACCTTGGCTGGATCAAGGGCCAAGAGAGGCAGCGGAGCGATGAAGAGAGGTACCGGTGGGCTGAGGCTCAGATTCTGATCAGTGCCAATCAGATAGTTCCTTGCTCTCAAGTCAGGATTCTGCATTCCAGCGCCAGCTTTTAATTACGGCATTCGGGACCAGATCAAAGCTGGCTCTTGCCAATTCGAG
>DATEFT010000364.1:0-4234 GCA_035280505.1 Blastocatellia bacterium
TCCCAAGGGGTCAGCAGCGGGAGGAAGGCGAGCGCCAGCGCGATTAACACGCCCAGACCGCCGACGGCGAGCAACACCTGCGGATCAAGTTCCAGCGCGACGGTCCCCCCCGGCACGGGGCGCCCCAGCCGCTCTTCAATCACCGGCGCCAGCAACTGCAGCGCAATACCGGTCAGCGCGAGGCCGCCCACCAAAGCCGCCATACAGATCATGCCCGCCTCAATCGCCAGCATCCGGACAATGTGCCCGCGGCCAGCGCCCAGCGCCACCCGCACCGCCATCTCCTTCTGCCGCCGTAGCGCGCGCAGCAACACCAGAATGGCGACATTCAAACACACGATGAGAAGAACCAGCCCCGCTGCCGCCGTAATGGCAAACAGCATGGGCCGCAATTCAGCTACGTACTCGGCCTGAACCGATTTCAGCCGCACCCCGCTCCAATTCGGCGGGAACGACAAGGCGACGTTCCGCGCGGATTCCGTGATGCGTCGTTCCGCGAGATTAACGGGCACGCCCGGACGAAGACGCACCATGGAAATTTCTGAGGGAGTCTGAAGCGGCGCCACGAAGTCTATCAAGCCGCGCGCGTATACCAGGACGTATCGAAACCCCGGCGGCAAGACGCCCACAATCCGATAGCTTTCGTTCGGTCCTGCCTGTGTGATACTGCCCACTCGGAACACTCGCCCAATGACATTCGGATCCGCGCCAAAGCGCTCCTGCCACATCTTCTGACCGATCAACGCCACGTGCTCAGCGCCGGGATGAAAGTCTTCTTCCAGCAAAGTCCGCCCGACAATGGCGCGCACGCCAATCGCCTCAAGTGAGCCGGGAGACGCCATCAGTCCCATCACTTCCTGTGTATAGCCGCCCTCAGTGATGGAGAAGAGTGCGGATCGAGAACCGTCCGCCACCTCAACTACCTCGCCGAGGGTTTTCCAATCCAGCGACTGCATGCCTTCTGGATTGCGCGTACCTTGCGGCGCATAGATCACACGATAGAGACGGTTCGCCGCCGGATACGGCATGGATCGAATGAGATAAGCATTCACCACGGCCAGAGTCGTGGCAGTCAACGCCAATCCCAGCGCCAGCGAAAACACCGCCACTGCCGTGAAGCCTTTGTGTTTGAACAAAGTGCGCGCGCCATACGCCAAGTCTCGTGCGACGCCTGAAATCATATTTTTCCTCCATCTGCGGAGTTAGACGAATCAACAGTCGGATTTCTTCCCTTTTGCGCCTCATTTACCGCAAAATATGACGAGGAATTTGCACTTATTACCATGACCGTGGGGGAAATCACCACCACCTCCGGCCGGCTGAAACCCGGCTTCTCGGACACTCACCGGAGCTGGTATGATGACGCTTTCAGTCAATGAAGAGAAGGCGCCGATCGCGTTTCTCAAGACGCTTTGAATCGGCGCCCTGGAGTTCAACCAATGACCCTGCGACAACTTCTCGGTATCGATTTGCCGATCATTCAAGCGCCGATGGCGGGCGCGCAAGGCAGCGCGATGGCGATCGCGGTGTCGAACGCCGGCGGCCTCGGTTCACTGCCATGCGCCATGCTCAGTCTTGAGGCGATGCGCAATGAACTGGCTACGATCAAGGCGCAAACCGACCGGCCTTTCAATGTGAATTTCTTCTGCCACCGGCCGCCCACGCCGGATCTTGAGCGCGAATCCGCATGGAAGGCTCTCCTTTCGCCCTACTACAAAAGATATGGGATTGACCCGGAGACTGTTCCGGTCGGGACGGGGCGCGCGTCCTTCGGTTCCGAAGCCGCCGATGTTCTCGAAGACTTCAAGCCGGCCGTCGTCAGCTTTCATTTTGGCTTGCCGTCAGCCGATTTGCTGGCGCGGGTGAAAGCGATGGGATCTAAGATCTTCTCTTCGGCCACGACTGTTGAAGAGGCGCGATGGCTCGAGGCGCATGGCGTCGACGCCGTCATCGCGCAGGGTCTCGAGGCCGGCGGACATCGCGGCATTTTCCTATTGGAAGATCTCACTACTCAAGTTGGCACGTTCGCCCGTCTGCCGCAAATTGTGCGGGAAGTGAGGCTCCCGGTGATCGCCGCCGGCGGCATCGCGGATGCCCGGGGCGTTGCGGCGGCGATGGCGCTGGGCGCGGCCGGCGTTCAGATCGGAACGGCATATCTGCTCTGTCCCGAAGCCACCATTAGCGCGATTCATCGCGCCGCTCTAAAAAGCGAGGCCGCCCGCCACACCGCGCTCACCAACATTTTCACGGGCCGGCCCGCCCGCGGAATTGTGAACCGGATTATGAGGGAACTCGGCCCGATCAACGCCGCCGCGCCGGCGTTCCCCCTGGCCACTTCGGCTATCACTCCCCTGCGCGCCGTTGCCGAAAGTCAGGGCAGCGGTGATTTCTCGCCTCTCTGGTCAGGCCAAAATGCGAGCGGATGTCAGGAAGTACCCGCCGCCGATCTGACACGAGAATTGGCAGGCGCTCTCGCTACGAATTAACGCAGGCTCGGAGATCACCGCCTCACCTCGTCGTTGTGTAAGCTGAAAGCCGCTGAATTTCCAGCCCGAACCGTTGAGGGGCCTCTCCCATAATCGCCGTCGCAAAGAAGCGCGGCACATAATCCCGGCTCTCTCTGGGCAAGGGAGTGGACAGCCGCGCCTGGTTTTCCAGGAGCACCCAGACACTGACCGGCTGGATGTTCACGGCCCTGAGTTCGGCTTGCGCCTGTTCCACGCATCCTGGTCCGCAGTTATACGCCGCCAGGGCCAGGGTCCTGGCGTCCGAGTCCTGGCCGAAGCGCTTCGTCAGGTCTTCGAGGTAACGGGCGGCGGCCTCGGCGATCCGGCGCGGATCGCAACGTTCATCGTTCGGAACCAACCGCAATCCGTAACGCTGGGCGGTTTGAGGTAGAAAGCTGAAGAGTCCCTTGGCGCCGACCGGAGATTCGGTGCACGGGTGATAGTCCGTTTCATTCATCGCCACATAGAGACCCAGAATCGGCGGCAACCGGTGGGCGCGAAACGCCTCAATGATAAACGGCGCATAGATGCTGGCACGAGCATAAACAGTCTTGATACTCTCTTTTCCCGGCGTGGTCGAGAGGCTATTGCGTTTTGCCACATAGGATTCGAGCTGCTTTTTGATCGGCGCCAGCCGTTCGGTCGAAGAGAACTGCGGCTGCCCCGAGGGATTATCGCCCAACATCGTCGCGATATTCCGTGCGGCCTCCCGGAGAAACGTCATCTTTTCGGTTTCGCCGAGTTCCCAATAAAGCTTCCCCGCTGGAAACTCGGGCCCGCCCTCCAACCGGCCGGCTGAATTCTCGGTGGGCGCGACCGCTGCGGCCCGCCGTAGAGTTCCTTCGCTCGGCGCCTCTTCGCGCCGGTTCATCAATCCAATCCATGACACGCCGATCAACGACGCGGCGAGCAGGAGCGCCCCGGCCACCCCGGCGATCCAGATGCTCCTTCGCCTGGTGCGTTTGGCCGCCGGGTTCGGCCGGCCGCTCACCACTGTCGATCTGACCCGCCTGACCTCGACGAGAAAATCCCGGGCGCTCTGGTACCGTTGATCCAATTCCGTGGCCACCGCTTTTTGCAGAATCGGCCGAAACATCTGCTGCTCGGAGTTCAATTTCAAGGCTCCAATTGCCTGCCCGCCGGCTCGCTCGACGGATACACCGTCAACCAGAGCCTCTCCGGTCAGCATTTCATAGAGCGTGGCGCCCAGACTCCAGAGGTCCGAGCGGCCGTCGAGCGTTTCTCCTCGCGCCTGTTCCGGCGACATATACATCGGCGTCCCGAAGATCAGGCTCGATTGCGCCAAGGTCGCCGATCTTGCCAATTCCGGTTGTTCCGGCGTCGGCTGCCGGGCGACGGTCCCGGCCGGAACCGAAACGGTGTTCGCTTTAAGCAATTTGGCCAATCCGAAATCCAGGACCTTCACATAGCCGTCGGGGCGCAGCATGATGTTTTGGGGTTTGATGTCGCAATGGATGAGACCCGCGACGTGGGCGGCGTTGAGCGCTTCCCCGATCTGCTCGGCAATGTTGAACATCTCCTCAAGCGAGAGATTCCGTTCGGCGATTCGGGCGCGAAGGGTCTTCCCCTCGACATACTCCGTCGCGATGTAGGCGCGTCCATGGGCGCTGCCGATCTCATAGACGGTCAGGATGTTGGGATGATTGAGCGCCGATGCCGCCCGCGCCTCGCGTTCGAAGCGCGCGAGTTGCGCCGGATCCTGCATC
>DATEFT010000365.1:0-3776 GCA_035280505.1 Blastocatellia bacterium
TGGGTGCGGCCGCGCATCGTCATCGGCGTGCCCTCGGAGATCACGCAGGTCGAGAAGCGCGCGGTGAAGGACAGCGCCTACCGCGCCAAGGCCAGCGAGGTGCATCTCATCGAAGAAGCGATGGCGGCGGCCATCGGAGCCGGTCTGCCGATCACCGAACCGCACGGGAACATGATCGTCGACATCGGCGGCGGCACCACCGACATCGCGGTGATCTCGCTCTCCGGGATCGTCTATTCCAAGAGCGTCCGGGTCGCCGGCAACGAGATGGACGCGCCGATCACTCAATATATCAAGCGCAAATACAACCTGCTGATCGGCGAACGCACCGCCGAGCAGATCAAGATGGAGATCGGTTCGGCGGCTCCGCTCGACGAATCGCGCAGCATGGAGATCAAGGGGCGCAACCTGATCGAGGGCATTCCCAAGACCATCTCGGTCACGGACGAAGAGATCCGGGAGGCCCTGGCCGATTCGGTGGCGACCATCATCAACGCCGTGCGGGTCGCGCTCGAGCGCACTCCGCCGGAACTCTCCGCCGATATCGTGGATCGCGGGATCGTGCTGACCGGCGGCGGGTCCCTGCTCAAGAAACTGGATGTCCGCCTCATGCAGGAGACCGGGTTGCCCGTCTCGCAGGCCGAAGATCCGCTCTCGTCGGTCGTCTTGGGCGCCGGGGCCATGTTGTCGGATTTTGATCTGTTGCGTCGCGTCCGTTGGGATGGCGCTACTTTGCCGTCATAAGGAAGGCGCAGTTCGCAGCTAGGTCTCGTCCCTCTTGGCACTGGCCTTCGAACTGCAGATTGGACATTGATTTCCGGGTCGCTTACAGATAAGGCCAAAGATCGAGCCAAGCGGAACCCAACCTGGCTCTTGGGACTCCTCTTGGCGATCCACCTCGTCGTGATCTCATTCAACACGGCGCCGGGACATCCGAACCTGTGGATCCTGCAGGTCGGGGTCATGACGATTATGGCGCCGTTCCAGTCGGGTCTGGGCCACGGAGTGGGCTGGATCAAGAGCGGCTGGACCACCTACTTCTCCATGCGGGACGCGCGGGTCGAGAACGACCAGTTGCGGACCCAGCGCGGGGAGCTCGAGCGACAGATCATTGAAATGCGGGAGAAGGTCAAGTTACTGGAACAGGTCGAGTCCATGCGGAAATGGCAGGCCGAGAACCAGTACGAGGGCGTGACCGCCCAGGTCGTCGCCCGCGACGCCAACCAGTTGTTCAACACGGTCGTGATCGACAAGGGGTTGAGCAGCGGCGTCAACAAGAACCAACCGGTCGTGACCGCCGAGGGGCTGGTCGGCCGGGTGATCAATGTCTGGGCCTTCTCGGCCCAGGTCCTGCTCTTGACCGATGAACGGCACGGCGCCGGAGCGATCATCGGGCAGACCGGCGAGAACCGGCTGCTGGGGGTCGTCAAAGGCCGGCAGGATTTTCTCTGCGAGATGCGATTTATTGCCCCGCCGGAGCGGGTCGAGAACGGTGAACAGGTCATCACCTCCGGGCAGGACGGGATCTACCCCAAGGGCTTGTTGATCGGCCGGGTCAAAAAACCGGAGAATGCTCTCTCGGTGGCGCCCCAGTCGGTCGAGGTCGAGCCGGCGGCTCCGCTGGGCCGGCTGGAAGTGGTGACGGTGCTGTCGATTCAACCGGAGCATATTCACCGCCCGATCGATGAGTTGACGGCGGAGGACAAGAAGCAAGAGAATACGCCCGATCGAAAGAAGAAGTAGAACGGGCTGCTTAATTCGAAGACACAGCATGGCCTGACGCAACCACTGCTCGATGGTTTAGGCATCAACCTCAGGTCTCAATTTTAATAGGTGATGACTGGCTCTCATCGGCGCGTCATTCATAATTGCCCAAATTACTCTAAGCTGTGGCTTAAGATCTAAACCTGCGAGTTTGAGAAATACGGAATAGGATCGTTGGAGAAAGAATCGCGCGGTTCGACGCTAAAAATCTTGGGCTGCTTAATCGCTGCCGCTTTTTTGCAAACCACACTCGTCCAGCAATTTCCTTCATCTCTTGGGCAATGGTTGGGGCATATTGATTGGTTCCTGCTGATGACGGTGTACATTGGGTTGCAACGCGATCCGATTAGAGCTTTGTTCACCGGCGGGGCGGCGGGGCTGGTCCAGGATATCTTCTCCGGCGGGCGAGCCATTGGAGTCAGCGGTTTTGCCTACATCATGGCGGCATATGTCACTCACCGCATTGCCGCATTCATTGTCGTGGACAATCTGCTGGTCAGGTTCTTGACCGTGGCTGCCGCGAGCGTGGTCAGCACCAGCATTCGTCTGGCCTTCTATGCCCTGCTCAAAGTCGAACTCCCGGTGCTGGCGGGCGGCCGGACCGTCGCGGCCACTCTGGTCTTCGCCCTCTTCGCCAACCTGATCGCGTCGATCTTTTTCTTCGTCCCTCTGGACTACTTGTTGACGAAAGATGGCAGCGCGCGCATGCGGCGCAGCGAGGCGCGCCGAAGAAGGATATAATAGCTGCGGATCATGGATTACACGGATTTAAGAAAGCGGATTAACGGAATCAGTCTTCGGGAAGGTCGGTGCAGATGAGACCAATAAAAGAACCGAATTTCGATCCAATTGAGGACCTCCGGGAGGCCGGGCTCAGGCTGGAACTGATCCGCTATCTGGCGCTGGCCATCTTTGTGATTCTGGCGGGGCGGTTGTGGTACTTGCAGGTGATGAACAGCCAGGTCTATGCTGAACGGGCGGAACAGAACCGCACCCGGATCCTGCCGATTCCGGCCCGGCGCGGGACGATCTTTGATCGCCACGGAAAGGTGCTCGTCACCAGTCAGCCTTCCTACAATATCGTCATCAGCCGGAAAGATGTGACCAACAACTTCCGGGAGATTGCGGACCTGCTGGTCCGGGACCTGGGGATCGATCGCGACTGGTTGACCAAGCGGTTCGAGACGGCCCGGGAAGAGCCCAAGTACGAATCGATCGTGGTCAAGGAGATCGCCACGGCGGCCGACGTCTCGTGGGTCGAGGCCCACCAGTATGAATATCCGATGATCCGGGCCGAAGAGGTCCCGCGGCGCCACTATCCGTACGGAATCATGGCGGCCCACGCGCTCGGTTATGTCGGCGAGGTCGACAAACGGGAGTTGAACGATCCGAAATCCTCCTTTGCCAAGGAGAAGG
Source organism: Blastocatellia bacterium (assembly GCA_035280505.1). GTDB lineage: Bacteria > Acidobacteriota > Blastocatellia > RBC074 > RBC074 > JAKEHZ01. The sequence goes on from DATEFT010000365.1 coordinate 3,181, forward strand.
GCTTCAAGCTGGGCGATATCATCGGGAAGGCCGGAATCGAGCGCACCTATAACGATATTTTGATGGGCAAGGACGGCGAGCGGCGGGTTCTGGTCGACAGCCGGGGGCGCATTCAGCGCGAGATCGACCGGACCGATCCGATTCCGGGCCGCGACTTCTACACGACCATCGATCTGGATCTGCAGAAGATCGCCGAGGCCCAGACCGACACCATGCCGGCCGGCCGCGGAGTGATCGTCATCAGCGACCCGAACAACGGCCAGATCATGGCCCTGGTCAGCCACCCGGCCTTCGACCCCAACGTCTTCTCCCAGCGAGCCAAAACGGATCAGGGGCGGGGAGAGATTCAGGAATTGTACGAAGATCCCGATAAGCCTCTCTACAACCGCGTCATTCAGGGACGCTATCCGCCGGGTTCCACCTGGAAGTTGATGACGACCGTGGCCGGGCTCAGTGAAGAGGTGATCACCCCGGAGAATAACCGCCTGCAGGACGGCGGCATTCAACTGGGCAACTATTTTATGAAGTCGATGTCCCATCTCGGCCAGCCCGATATCGTGACGGCCATCGCCCGGTCGAGCGACGGTTACTATTAC
>DATEFT010000366.1:0-5223 GCA_035280505.1 Blastocatellia bacterium
CCGGAGGTCGTTTTCAGCCAATCGGCGAACTGTGCTTTGGTCCGGCGCCTGGCCTTGTAAAAGAGGTCGTGAAAAATCCGATTGTTGGCCAGCGGCTTGAGCCGGCTCAACTGATCCGGATCTCTGATCCAGTCGTCGCCGATGGCTTCGGTGACGGCGCCGGCGAGCGCGGGATTGGCCTGCAGCAACCAGCGTCGGTGAGAGACGCCGTTGGTCTTGTTGTTGAAGCGCTCGGGAAAGATCTCGGCCAGATCTTTGACGGTCGTCGTGCGCAGCAGCCCTGAGTGAATGGCCGCCACCCCATTGGTGCTGTGCGAGCCGACGATTGCCAGATTGGCCATGCGCATCTTGCGTTCGGCGCCCTCTTCGATGAGGCTCACTCTGCCGAGGCGTCCCTCGTCGCCGGGGAAGCGAGCCCGAACGTCATCGAGCAGGCGCCGGTTGATCTCGTAAGCGATCTCCAGGTGGCGGGGCAGCATCCTCTCGAACCAGGCCAGCGGCCACTTCTCCAGGGCTTCGGGCAAGAGCGTATGATTGGTGTAGGCCAGAGTGCTGCGGGTCAGGTCCCAGGCCTCATCCCATCCGAGGTGCGAGTCGTCGAGCAGAATGCGCATCAATTCGGGGACCGCCAGGGCCGGATGGGTGTCGTTGAGCTGAATGGCGACTTGCTGCGGAAACACGCTCCATTCGCTGTTCGTGCGCCGAAATCGCCGCACGAGGTCGGCCAGCGAGCAGGCGACCAGAAAATATTCCTGGACGAACCTCAATCCCTGGCCCTGGCTCGTGGAGTCATCGGGATAGAGGACGCGAGTGAGCGATTCGGCGGAGAGGGTCTCGGCCAGCGCGCCGACGAAATCGCCGCCACTGAACTCCTGAAAATTGAAGGCCTCGTGCGCGGCGGCGCTCCATAATCGCAGGGTGTTGATGGTCTGGCCGCCGTAACCGACGACCGGACGATCGTACGGAACGCCGATCAGGGTCGAGGGGCGGCCCGGAACCGCCCGCAAAGCGCCGGCCTGAACGTCGAACGAACAGTTCAGCTTGATCTCCACCTGCTCGTGCGGACGCGCGACCTCCCAGGGATCGGGCAGACGCAACCAGTTGTCGGCCTCTTCGTGTTGCCACCCGTCGCGAACGAACTGTTTAAACAGGCCGTATTCGTACCGCAGGCCGTAGCCCATCGCCGGAAGCCCCATGGTGGCCATCGACTCGATAAAACAGGCGGCCAGGCGCCCGAGCCCTCCATTACCCAGCCCGGCGTCGGGCTCCTGTTCGAGCAGCGCGAGCCAATCGAGACGCTTCTCGCGGACGGCCCGCCGGACGGCGTGGTCGAGCAACAGGTTCGAGACGTTGCCGGCCAGCGACCGCCCGATGAGATACTCCATCGAGAGGTAGTAGACCCGCTTCGGGTTCTGATGTTCGTAGACGCTCTCCGTGCGCACCCAGCGTTGTGAAAGAATGTCCCGCACGGCGTGGGCCAGGGCCTCGAACCGCTCGTGCGGACTGGCGATCCCCGGATCGATCGCATGGTCGAAGAGGAGATGCCGTTCGTACAGCGCATTATCGCTTCCGGTAAACTGGATCGGGCCGCATCCGTATTGCGCCAGCAGCCTGGCCTGTCGGTCGGAGTCGGCGACCGGTACGGTGACGGTCGTTCGGTTGATCTTCATCGTCGTGGCCTTTCTGGTCTGTTCATCCTTTGTCAGTTGTCGAGCGGCGCCTCGATCAGCAGGTGTTGAGGCCTGCCGATCGGAACTGTTCGCAGGCGCTCTGAATCGCTTCGGGGCTGGGAGGCTTCACGTCCCGGAGCGTGTAGTTGAGTCCGAGTTCTCTCCATTTGAATTGGCCCAATTGATGGAAAGGCAGCACCTCGACCCTTTCGACATTGCCCAGGCCGGCGGCGAACTTCGCGATTCCGGCGATGTCGTCGGCGTCGTCGGTCAACCCGGGCACCAGGACGAAACGCACCCAGACGGGTCTTCCATTCGCGGCCAGGCGGCGCGCGAAATCGAGAGTCGGGCCGATCTCCCTTCCGGTGAGATGGCGATGGCGCTGGGGATCCCAGGTCTTGAGCCCCAGCAACACCAGATCGATGTTCTCCAACTCGGCATCGCTGAGGCGGTCGCCCATCGAGCCGTTGGTCTCGATCGCGGTGTGAATCCCCATGGCCCGCGCGGAGGCCAGCAGCCTGACGGCAAAGCGGTCCTGTTGGAGCGGCTCGCCTCCGCTCATGGTGAGGCCGCCCGCCATGATCTTCAGTCCATGCCGATACTTGCGCAGTTCCTCGACGGCGCGGGCCAGGGTCACTGGAATGCCGCTGCTCTTCATCCAGGTATCGGGGTTGTGACAGTACAGGCAGCGCCAGTGGCAGCCGGTCGTCCAGGCCACCACTCGCACTCCGGGCCCATCGACCGTCGAACCGGTCGTGAATGAATGTAGGAAGCCCATCTCTCCGGTGGCCAGCGCCGTTCGCACGTCGGTCTCCGGCACGCCCCGGCCCAGATTCACGCGTAGTTCGAAGGGGCTGCCGGCGTGCAGCGGAGTCGATTGTGTCAATACGTGTTCATTCATAACGTCCACTCTCCATCAAATCCTTTCTCCAAATCTGTTGCATGCTCATTCCGGATCGGCGGCGCGGCCGTTATGACCCATAGAACGTCCGGTTGATCACGTCCATCTGCTGTTCGCGAGTCAGCCGCACGAAATTTACGGCATAGCCCGAGACCCGGATCGTCAGGTTCGGGTAGTTCTCCGGATGGTCCATGGCATCCAGCAGCGTGTCGCGGTTCAGCACGTTCACATTCATGTGATACCCGGTGGCGCTGAAGAAGGCATCGAGCATGCTTCGTAGATTGGCGATTCGCTCCGGCTCGGTTCTCCCCAGCCCCTCCGGGAGCAGCGAGGCCGTGAGAGAGATGCCGTCGGCGGCATCGCGGTACGGGATCTTCGCCACCGATGCCCCAGCGGCATGGATGCCGTGACGATCCCGCCCATGCATGGGATTCGCGCCCGGCGCGAACGGCTCGCCGCGCCGCCTCCCATCCGGCGTGTGGCCGGTGTTCTTGCCGTACACCACGTTGGAGGTGATGGTCAGGATCGATTGCGTGTGAATCGCGTGGCGATAGGTCGGATACTTTCTCAACTTGTTCATAAACGTGCTGACGATCCAGGCGGCGAGATGGTCGACTCGATGATCGTTGTTGCCGAACTGCGGAAAATCGCCTTCCAACCGGTAGTCCGTCACCAGCCCCGTCTCATCGCGGATCACCCGGACTTTCGCGTACAGAATGGCCGAGAGGCTGTCGGCCACGACCGACATTCCGGCCATGCCGAAGGCCATGGTTCTGAGCGGCGCATAGTCGTGCAGCGCCATCTCGATCCGCTCATATGCGTACTTATCGTGCATGTAGTGGATGATGTTCATGGCGTTGACGTAGACGCCGGCGAGCCAATCCATCATCCGCTCGAACCGATCGATCACGTCGTCGAAATCCAGGTATTCGCCCTCGACGGCGCCGCCGGCCGGGCCCACCTGAACCCCCGTGATTTCGTCCCGGCCTCCGTTGATTGCATACAGGAGGCATTTGGCGAGGTTGGCCCGGGCGCCGAAGAACTGCATCTGTTTGCCCACCAGCATCGGCGACACGCAACAGGCGATGGCTCCATCGTCTCCCCAGGCGTGGCGCATGATCTCGTCGCTCTCGAATTGAATGGAGCTGGTGTCGATCGCCACCTTCGCGGCAAAGTTGCGAAAACCCTCGGGCAGACGCGGGGAGTACCAGATGGTTAAATTCGGTTCCGGCCCGGGGCCGAGATTGTAGAGGGTCTGGAGGAAACGAAAACTCGTCTTCGTCACCAGCGGCCGCCCATCGTCTCCCATGCCGGCGATCGATTCGGTGACCCAGGTCGGATCGCCCGCAAACAGCTCGTCGTACTCCGGGGTGCGCAGAAACCGAACGAGACGCAGCTTGATGACGAAATCGTCGATGATCTCCTGCGCCTGCTCTTCGGTGAGCCGGCCGGCGGCCAGGTCCCGCTCGAAGTAGACGTCGAGGAAGGTCGAGGTCCGGCCCAGCGACATCGCCGCCCCGTTCTGTTCCTTCACTGCCGCCAGGTAACCGAAATAGAGCCACTGCACGGCCTCGCGCGCGTTGCGAGCCGGGGCCGAGATGTCGAAGCCGTAGCCGGCGGCCATCTGTTGCAGTTCCCGGAGGGCCCGAATCTGTTCGCTGAGTTCCTCACGGTCGCGAATGATCTCGTCGGTCGAGAAGGCCGAGTCGAGGGCCCGCCTCTCCTGCTCTTTCCGCTCGATGAGCCACGCGACGCCATAGAGTGCCACGCGCCGGTAGTCGCCGATGATTCGGCCGCGCCCGTAAGCGTCCGGGAGCCCGGTCAGGATGTGTGAGCCGCGGCATTGCCTCACTTCCGCCGTGTAGGCGTCGAAGACCCCGTCGTTGTGCGTCTTGCGATACTTGGTGAAGGTCTCAACCACTCGCGGGTCGGGCTCGTAGCCGTAAGCCTTGAGGGAACTCAAAACCATCCGCCATCCGCCCGCCGGCATGATGGCCCGTTTCAGCGGCGCCTCGGTCTGGAGGCCGAAGATAATTTCGTGCTCGCGGTCGATGTAGCCGGGCCGATGCGCCGTGATCGAACTGGGCACCTGCGAGATGTCGAGCACCCCTTTCCGGCGCTCCTCGGCGAACAGCGAGTGGAGACGAGCCCACAGCGCCCCGGTTCGATCGGTTGCGGATGCGAGGAAAGACGCATCTCCATCGTAGGGCTCGTAGTTCTGCTGAATGAACTCACGGACATTGATCTCCTTCTGCCACAGCCCCGGCTTGAATCCTTCCCAGGCGGGAATCGCCTGTTCGCGGGCGATCTCGTGCACAGCATTAGTACTCATTGCAATTCTCCTTACTCTTTCGGTGACGATCCGCTCACTTCAATCCGAGCAACGCCCCGGTGTGGCGAGCGATCATCAGTTCTTCGTAGGTGGGGATCACCCAGACCGAGACCTTGCTGCGCGGCCCGGAGATCCGGGGCAGGTTGCCCTGGTTGGCCGCCGCATCCAGTTTGACGCCCAGCCATCGGCAGGCTTCGCAGATACGCTGGCGGATCTCGGGCGAGTTCTCCCCGATGCCGGCGGTGAAGACCAGCCCGTCAAGGCCGCCCAGCACCGCGGCCAGCGCGCCGATCTCCTTGGCCGCCCGGTAGACGAAATAA
>DATEFT010000367.1:0-2353 GCA_035280505.1 Blastocatellia bacterium
CGACGACAACCACCGGTTGAGTTCGGCGGCCAGCCGGTCGAGCGTCAGCAGGTCCGCACAGAGCGCGGGCAGGGTCAGAACCAGGAGCCTTCGATCCGGCAGGCTCCAGATCGAGGCGCGCAGAAGGGGGCCCTGTTCGAGGTCGAATGGCCGCCGGCGATCGTCGGCGAGCAGGTCGAGGAGTTCCGCCTCACTCAGGCCGGGCGGATTGCGATCTTCCCATTCGACGCCGTCCTGATCTGAAATGACCTGAATCGGAAACCGCATCCCGGGAAGGCTCCGGAACCTGGTCCGCAAGATCTGGTGACGTTGAACCAGGCGCGACAGGGCCTTCCGCAAGACCGGCGACTCCTGAGGCTCCCGGATCGCGAGCCGGAGCTGTGAATTGTAGACTGAGCCGTCCTGCTGCAAGGTCCAGAGCCGGCGCTGCTGCGGCGACAGACGAAACCCCGCGATAGCCGCTGCTTTCATCGATGGACTCCTCCAGTGATCACAATCCGTATTCGGCTTGAAGCACGCAAGAACATAGGATCATCAACAACACCGAATCGAGAGCGAGCCGCCTGGAGGCGCTCATCCCGGGGAGCGCCTCCAACAGGCCGACCACCGACGAGCGGTCGAAGAAAGGCACCGCCGCCAACTGAGAGCCGCGCAGCGTATCCTGGACCATCGTCTGTAATCGATTCCGGTCGTTGACCGTGGAAGGCGGAGCCAGAAACGGATGCTTCGGACGGTGGTAGACCGTCTCCGTCAGGAACGGCCGGGCCGCCTCCCGCAAGATGTATTTCTCTCGGGCCTCGCGAATCAACAGTGAGACCGGCAGCTCCCGGACCAGCTCGAAGACCTTGTGATCCAGAAAGGGGATGCGGATCTCGACGGCGTGCGCCATCTCCAGGCGCTCCGCATAGAGCGTATAGTTGGGCAGAATCGACCGCGTCCACAGATAGAGCGATTGGATCACCTGATCACGCCCCGCCAGTTGGTCCGAGACATTGAACTGGCTCAGGAAGACGCGAAACGGATCTCGGCCGGCATACTCCGCCGCATAGTCCGGAGCCAGCAGGACGTTGAAGACCGACCTGCCGACCGCCAGCTTCTTCAACCAGGACGGGACGAACCCGAGCGTCTGATGCAGAAATCTCAGCGAGGACGGCAGGTCCTCCACGGGCGCCGGCCGATCGGTCCCCGCCGACCAGAGCAGGTCCTGCCGCGCCTGCAGGTAGCCGGCGAAGATCTCGTCGGCCCCCTCGCCGCTCAAGGCCACCTTGTAGCCCGCGCGATGCACCTCCCGGCAAAGCAGATACCTGGCCACGGCGTGCCAGTTGACTCCGAGCGTCTCGCCATGAATGACCGTGGCGGCCAGATGGTCCGCGATATCCGAATGGGTGACGGTCAGGCAATCGAACTCCGCGCCGGCGTGCGCGGCCATCTCACCGGCCACGGCCCGCTCATCGTAGTCCGGATGATCGAAGGCCACGGTGAAGGCGCGAATCGGCCCCGCGTGGTGCCGGGCCGCCATTCCCAGGACCGAAGACGAATCGAGCCCTCCGCTCAGAAAGCAGCCCACCGGCACGTCGGCCTTCAGGCGCAACCGGACCGCCTCGTCCAATTCAAATCTCAATCGCTCGACGTAATCGGCGTCGCCCAAAGTGCCGTGCGAATCGCCTGCCAATCCGCCCGGAGGATAGTCGAGGTCCCAGTAACGAACGAGCTGCAGATGCCGCCGCGTCGCGATCAGGAAGTGGCCGGGCGGAACCTGGTAGATGCCGTCGAAGAGAGTGCGGTCCTGATTCTGGTAGACGAACAACTGCTGAAAGAACGACTCCGCATCCCAACGCGCCGGCGCTCCGGCCTTGAACAGCGCCTTGACCTCGGACGCCAGGTAGAGATTGCCGTTCCGGACCGTGTAGAAGAGGGGTTTGATGCCGAACCGATCGCGCGCCGCAAAGAGCATCTGATTGGCGTCGTCCCACAGGACGAACGCGAACTCGCCGCGCAGGTGCCGCAGACATTCGGGCCCGGTCTCTTCGTAAAGATGCAGCGCGATCTCGCTGTCCGAGCGCGTGCGCAACCGGTGGCCGCGCCGGTCCAGTTCCCGCTGAATGGCCTCGAAGCCGTAGAACTCGCCGTTGACTACCAGGTGAATGGTCTGATCCTCGTTGACCAGCGGCTGATCGCCCGTTTCGAGATCGATGATGCTGAGGCGCGCATGCCCGAGCCCGACCCGGCGGTTGGGCGAGATCCACCAGCGCTGCCCGTCGGGACCGCGATGGTATAGCGCGACCGTGGCCGCTTCCAGCGCCGCTGCCTCCACCGGCTCCTCTCGATTGAAGATCGCTACGATTCCACACAT
>DATEFT010000368.1:0-5000 GCA_035280505.1 Blastocatellia bacterium
AAGCAGTAGTTAGGAATTTTACAGGGTACTTATATGGCAACCGAAACAGTAGCGAAGGCTGAAAGACAGGTCAATTATCTGAACGTCAGCACCACGGTCAAATCGTGGCTTCTGACGCTCGACCATAAACGGATCGGACTACTCTATCTCTTCGCCATCTCCTTCTTCTTTATGGTGGGCGGGATCTTCGCGACCTTGATTCGCCTGGAACTGGTCACGCCGGCGGGAGATCTGATGACCGCGGATACCTACAACCGCGTCTTCACCATGCACGGCGTGGTCATGATCTTCTTCTTCCTGATCCCTTCCATTCCGGCGGTGCTCGGCAACTTCCTCTTGCCGCTCATGCTGGGGGCGAAGGACGTGGCCTTCCCGCGGTTGAATCTGCTGAGCTGGTACGTCTTCATGGTCGGCGGCGTCCTGTTTATGATCACGATGATGAGCGGCGGGATCGACACCGGGTGGACCTTCTATCCGCCGTACAGCTCGATCTATTCGAACAGCAACGTGACGCTGGCGGGAGTGGCGATCTTCATCACGGGCTTCAGTTCGATCCTCACCGGGTTGAACTTCATGGTCACGATCCACGTCATGCGGGCGCCGGGGCTGACCTGGTTCCGGCTGCCGTTGTTCGTCTGGGCCCATTACGCGACCAGCCTGATTCAGGTGCTGGGCACGCCGGTCATCGCGATCACCGTGCTGGCGCTGGCCTTCGAGCGGACGCTCCACATCGGCATCTTCGATCCCAAGCTGGGCGGCGACCCGGTGCTCTTTCAACACCTCTTCTGGTTCTATTCGCATCCGGCGGTCTACATCATGATTCTGCCGTCGATGGGGGTGATCAGCGAACTGATCGCGAATATGTCGCGCAAGCGCGTCTTCGGCTATCACTTCGTGGCCTTCTCCAGCCTGGCGATCGCCGTCTTCGGCTTCCTGGTCTGGGGACACCACCTCTTCACGACCAGCCAGTCGATGTATGCCGGGATGGTCTTCTCGATCATCAGTTACGCGGTCGGAATTCCGTCGGCGATCAAGACCTTCAACTGGACGGCGACCATCTACAAGGGGTCGATCTCGTTCGACACCCCGATGATCTATGCGCTGGCCTTCATCGGACTCTTCACGATCGGGGGCATGACCGGCCTCTTCCTGGCCGCCCTGGGGCTCGATATTCACCTGCAGGACACCTACTTCGTGGTCGCGCACTTCCATTACGTGATGGTGGGCGGCGCGATCATCGGCTATCTGGGCGGGCTCCATTTCTGGTGGCCGAAGATCACGGGCAAACTCTATCCCGAGATCTGGGGCCGGGTCTCGGCGGCGATCATCTTCGTCGGGTTCAACCTGACCTTCTTCCCGCAGTTCGTGCTCGGTTATCTGGGGATGCCGCGGCGCTATCACGCGTATGTGCCCGAATTCCAGATCCTGCACGTGCTCTCGAGCGCGGGCGCCTCGATTCTGGCGCTCGGTTTCATGATGCCGCTCGCCTATTTCGCCTGGTCGATCAAGTTCGGAAAGGCCGCTTCGGCCAATCCCTGGGGCGCCGTCGGCCTCGAATGGCAGACTCCCTCGCCGCCGCCGTTGGAGAATTTCACCTACACTCCGGTGGTCGAGACGGAAGCCTACGAATTCGGGCACGTGGAAGAGATCAAGAATGCGACCGATGGCAAAGCCGGAGCTTTGCAGACGGCATAGCTCAAATCTGAGATTTGAGATTTAAGATTCAAGATTTAAGATTTGAGATTTAAAGTTTCAGATCTAAGGCTCAAGTTGAAGGTTTGAGCTGGAGCTAGAGATAAAGATTGAGATTTTTAGTTATCTGTTTCGATAGGAGATTTTATCTTGGCTGAGACACACGCGACACATGCAGCACATGTTCCGGGATTGGCCCATCACTTCGTCTCGATGGAGCAGCAGAAGGAGGCCGGAACGATAGGCATGTGGATCTTCCTGCTGACTGAAATTATGTTCTTCGGCGGGTTGTTCCTCGCCTATACGATATTCCGTTCCACCTATCCCGACGGGTTTTCACAGGGCAGCCACCTCCTGAATGTGAAGTTGGGCGCGCTGAACACGGTCGTCCTGATCGTCAGCAGCTTGACCATGGCGATGGCGGTCTATTACTCGCAGAAGGGAAATCAGAAGCGGGTGGTCGGATTTCTGGTGTTGACGCTGTTGCTGGGGCTGGTCTTCCTGGTCGTCAAATACTTCGAATACAAAGAGAAGATCGAGCACCACCTCTTCCCGGCCTTCGGCATCTACAACCCGGATCCTGAGCATTATGCGGCGATTCAACCGTACCTCAAACAGGTTCAGGTCTTTCTCTGGATCTATTTCATGATGACCGGCCTGCACGCGATCCACATGATCGTGGGCGCCGGCATCCTGATCACCCTGATCCTCATGGCGCGCAAGGGGAAATTCACCAAAGAGTACAACGCTCCGGTGGAGATCAGCGGGCTCTATTGGCACTTCGTCGACATCGTTTGGATCTTCCTCTTCCCGTTGCTCTATCTGACGGGCGCCCACCTGGGCGGCGGACATTGAGCGAGCGCAGGGAGATCGAGAGAGAGAGGTAATTGCAGTTATGTCGTCACATTCGGAACATCATGTCGTCCCGATCAAATACTATATCGGGGTCTTTCTGGCCTTGATGGTCTTCACCATCATCACGGTGGTGATTGCGAGCATCGACCTGGAGCATTACGTGAATTGGGGGCCCGCGAACGTCGTCGTCGCCCTGACGGTGGCGGTGATCAAAGCCACGCTGGTCGTGCTCTACTTCATGCACGTCCGCTGGAGTTCGCGCCTGACCCAGGTGATCGTCATCGCCGGCATCTTCTGGCTGGCGATTATGCTGGCCTTCACCCTGATGGACTACCTGACTCGCACCGGCTGGCCGATTCCGCTGGGGCAGTAGCGAAGAGTTCGGAACGAATTGAAACAACGGAACGAACGGAACCGACGGCCGGGTCTCCGTTCGTTCCGTTGTTTTCGTTTAATGGGCGGCGCCTAATCGTTTGCCATGGCGTTCCGATCCATAGATAATGTGCCGTCAAACCGTCAGCATCGTGGGCGCCGCTGCCAACGCCGAATCAAACCACACCGGACGGTTCCCCTTTCTCCCCGACCATTTCAAGATCGAAGAGGAGCAATTATGAAGGGAATAGTCCGGGCCTGGACGGTCGCGGTCATGATGATCTGCAGTGTCGGCGGGATCTGCGCCTGGGGCCAGAGTCCCGCCACCGATCTGACGGCGGTCAGCCTGGAGGATCTGATGAGCATCGAGGTCACCTCGGCCTCGAAGAAGGAAGAGAAGCTCTTTCAGACCGCCGCCGCCATCTACGTCATCACCCAGGAAGATATCCGCCGTTCCGGCATGACCAGCGTTCCGGAACTGTTTCGCCTGGTGCCGGGGATGGACGTGGCGCGGATCGACGCCACCAAGTGGGCGGTCAGCATCCGGGGATTCAACTCCCGCTATGCCAACAAGCTGCTGGTTCTGATCGACGGGCGCACCATCTACACGCCTGAAAATAGCGGCGTCTATTGGGAGGCGAAGCATCTGCCGCTCGAGGAGATCGACCGGATCGAGGTCATCCGCGGCCCCGGCGGCACGCTCTGGGGCGCCAACGCCGTCAACGGGATCATCAACATCATCACCAGGCATTCGCGAGAGACGCAGGGCGGACTGTTGGCGGCGGGCGGCGGCTCCGAGGATCAGGGCACTCTCACCACCCACTACGGCGGGAGACTCGGGGAGCGGGCCTACTACCGGGTCTATTCCAAATATTTCAATCGCGGCTCCCAGGTCGATGCCGCCGGTTTCAGCGCGCACGATTGGCAGAATTGGGTGAGCGCGGGCTGGCGAATGGATTGGAAGAAGTCCCAACACGACGACGTGACCTTCCAGGGCGATCTCTACGACACGGCCCTCCGGGAGACTCCGACGACTTTTGTCCTGCGGGCTCCATTTGCGCCGCCGGGGCTCACCCACGCGGAGTTCATGGGCGGGAATGTCATGGGGCGCTGGAATCACGTCTTTTCGGATCGCTCCGATACGACCCTGCAGGTCTATTTCGACCGCGCGCGCCGCGAATTCTTCGACTTCGGTGAACGGATCGATACCTTCGACGCCGACTTTCAGCACCACGTCGCGCTCGGACGGCGCCAGGATCTGATCTGGGGGCTCGGCTACCGGTTGATCCCGGACCGGTTCACCTCCAACCGGGGGACGCCCGCTCAATATCTCCCCAATGCGCAGACGGCCCAGATCTTCAGCGGCTTCGTGCAGGATGAATTGACGCTGGTCAAGAATCGGCTGCGGCTGACGCTCGGCTCCAAGTTGGAGCATAACGATTACGACGGCTTCGAGGCCCAACCCAACGCCCGCCTGCTCTGGACGCCGAGCACGCATCAGACCGTCTGGGCGGCGGTCTCGCGCGCGGTCAGAACGCCGTCGCGCAGCACCACCGGATTTAATGTCAATATCGCATCCTTTCCCGGACCCGGCGGGTTTCCGGTGATCCTCAGGCTCTCGGGCGATCCGACGGTCACCTCGGAAGAGCTTCGCGCTTACGAGTTCGGGTATCGCGTTCAACCGAACAAGCGATTCTCGCTCGACCTGGCGACCTTCTACAATTTCTACGATCGGCTGGGGTCGGAAGATCCAGGCCTCCCATTTCCCGAATTCGATCCGCCGCCGCCGCATCTGATCATCCCCATCGCTTTCGGGAACCAGTTGCGGGGCCGGACCTATGGTCTGGAGGCCGCCGCCAATCTGGAACTGACCCGGCGCTGGAAGTTCCGCAGCGGCTATTCATATCTCGGGGCCGAATTGAGCCACCGGCGGGAGGGCCAGAATACCAACGTCGACAACACGGAGGGCGGCAGCCCGCGGCATCAATTCCAGTTCCATTCGTACTTGCGGCTCCCGCGCGGCTTCGATCTGGACAACTCGTTCTATCACGTCACGCGCCTGCCGGCGCAGCACATTCCCG
>DATEFT010000369.1:0-8155 GCA_035280505.1 Blastocatellia bacterium
CTCCGCCGCGCACTCCCTTCGCTTCAGTCGATGATGGCTCCGTCATTGAAAGTGACACGGCGTACCACCTTTCCGTTCCGGTCCCAATGGGTGGCCACCCCATGAGCCCTGAAAGCATGCCAGTTCGATTCAATCTTCTTCCGGCCGTTCGGCCAATAATGGGTCCAGACGCCGGTGCCGTCGTTTCGGTGCATCCAGTTCCAGGCGACCTGGCCTCGCGGGTCCCAGAAGGTCTCCGGCCCCGCCTTCCTGCCGTCTCGATATGTCACTTCGTACTTCTTCCGGCCATCGGGATAGTACCAGGTTTCGGTTCCGTGTCGCACGTAGGCGCCGGTGGCATCGGTTCGACTGCTCCAGGTAACCTTGATCCTTCCATCGGGGTATCGCGCTTCGTGCCGCGCGACCTCCGAATTGGAGCCTTCGGCCTGCCGACCGGCCGCCGTCTGGTCATCGGCCAGAATCCAGGCCTCGTTCATCTCAAAATGCATCGAGGGATGATTCATTGAAGTCATCAGGTGAATCACGCCGTCGGGCGCCTGAATCGCCGCCGAGTACCCGAGGGTGCTGTCGTCATGATCGCCCCCGCCCCAGTCCTTCTTGAACTTCGGAATCTGCCGGGACTCGTGCGGCAGGGCCGATTCAAGCCGCTTGAGGCGCCAGGTCTCGCCTTCATCATCCGAGAGGGCGACAAAAGAGCCGCGCTTCGCGATCGCGGCCGGCGGTGGAGTCTTGATTCGGATCTGCTGGAAATCGCTGGCGAAGAAGAGCCGCCCGCTCTTCAATCGCAGAATCGTCGGGCGCTGGTTGCTGCCCATCGCGGGAAACGGCGTCTTGACCGCCGGCGACCAGGTGCGCCCTCCATCCGAAGAATAGGTCTTCGGCATGTAGCCATCGATGTTGGTGCTCTTGCCGCCCACGCCGAGCAGGCGCCCGTCCTTCAGCAAGACGAAGGTCGTGTGGCGGCCCGCCGTCCGTCCGCCCGGATCGAACCAGGTTCGGCCCTGATCGCGGCTCGCCCATAACAACGAACTCCCGCCGTTCCCGTCCGCCCCAAAATAGATAGTGCCATCGGGGCCGCGAAAAGCCGAGTTGATCGGCTGTGGATCGGCCACCGCTCGCTGTTCGGCAATGAACGGGAGTTTGAGAGGCGCCCAGGTCTCGCCGCTATCCGTCGAGGTCGTGAACTTGAATCGCACATCTCCGAAGTGGCGCCCCCCGCCGAAGAACCAGAGCTTCCCGCCGTCATTCCAGAGCAGCGCCGATTGATCGTTAAGATCGGCCAGGTCATAGAAGAGGGCAGGCAGATCCCACTGCTCCGTGCCACGCCGCAGCCGCGTCACGACCATGGTCGTGTTCGGCTCATGCTCAGTGTTGCGGGACGTGGCCGAAAAGCTGATCTGCAGCAGATCGCCGTTGGGCGCCCAGGTGAATCCGCCGCTATGAAGATGTGCGAGGATGCCCGGATGCAATCCGACGGCCTCAATCCCACCGCCCTGGTCGTTCTCCGGCGGAATCGGCAGGATCGGACGGCTCTTGAAATAGGGCCGCCGCAGGTCCGGTCCCTGATCGATGCCGGCCTCACCCGGCAAGACGCAATCCAGCGGAAACGGTTTAGCCTGAATCAGGGGCGGAGTCGCCGGCAGCGCCGCCTGCACAATCCGGAAACCGATGAAATGCGTGAACCGCGTGGCCGGTCCGTCATTCTCCGGCGCCGGGACGTCAGGAAGCATGCTGGCGCGATTGGCTGAACGATGATAGTAGGGGGCGATCTGTTGATACGATGAACCCTTGATCCCGGGACTCTCCGGCTGAGCGCTCTCCGGCTCAAGTTCGCGCATTTCGATGCCGCCGTCGCGGACGACGCGACCCACTCCCGACGCCGGCCCGACAGGATCGACCTGATCCGCGTCGGGATACATGCCGTACCAATCGTAACACCATTCCGGAACGCCGAAAGCAAGATCCTTCAACCCCCAGGGATTCGCCGTCGCCTCTTTCGGGGGCTCGGAGCCCGACCAGAAGAGCGTGCCGGTGCCGGCGCGCGCGGCATACTCCCATTCAGCCTCGGTCGGCAGGCGATACTCACGGCCCTCCTTTTCGCTCAGCCATCGGCAGAACCGCGTCGCCTCTTCCCAACTGATGCCCGCCGCATAAGGCGCGAAGAGATCCGTGCCGCGATACTCCTTTTTGAATTGCCGGTACCATTCGATGGTGACCGGCGTTTCGGAGAGATAGAACGGCCGGCTGATCTTGACCAGATGAATGGGTCTTTCGTCCCAGTCACCCTGCTCGGTGTAGGAAGGCCCCTTGAGCGTCGGGGGAGTTCGGTTCGCCTCCCCCATCGTCAAGGAGCCGGCCTCGATCCGAAGCATCTTCATTCCGATCGAGTTGATGAACTCCCCCGGCGCATGGGCCCCGGATAGATTCGAACCGCGCTCCGCATTCGCGACGAATCCCAACAGGCAAACGAACGGGAGATATTTGAAGAGAGTTTTCATGCCTGACCTCCGCCGAGCGTTATGATTCGATCCGCCGATTGGGATTCGTCCTGGCCGTGAATCCCCCTTATTTCGCTTTCACGTCATAGCAGGTCAGCTCATTCTGATTGCGGATATAAAGCTTGCCGCCGATGACTACCGGGTGCGCCCAGCTATCCCAGCCCCGGTCATTGATCGGGAAGCGCCCTTTCTCGACATAGGCATTGGGATTGGCCTCGGCCAGCCCGACCAGCCGTTTCTCGCCGAGCAGATACAACATCCCGTCCGCATAAGTGATTGAACCTTTGCCGACGCTCCGGTCTTTCCACATCACCTTGCCCGTGCTGAATTCGATGCAGGTCAGGATCGCATTGGAGCAGCCGTAGAGATAGCCATTCACCAAAACCATGCCACCGTGATGGTTCTGCATCTCTTTCGTGAAGTAAGCTTCTTCCGCTTTGACCTCGCCGTTCTGCGCCGTCAGGTTGAGCAGGGCGGCGCCGGTGCCATAGGCCGAAGAGAAGAAAACTTTGTTGCCGTCGAAGATCGGCGTCGTACAATTGGCGACGCGGTTGGCGACGTTGGCGTAGCGCCACAGCAGCTTGCCGTCGCTGGCGCGCACGCCGACGGCCGCGCTTGAGGTAAAGTTGATGTAGCTGCGCACGCCGCCCACCTCCGCGATGACCGAGGAGGAATAGCCCGCCTGATCGCTCAACTCTTTCGCGCGCCAGATCTCCGCGCCGGTCATTTTGTCCAGCGCCACGATCCCGGCGTTGCTGCCGCCGGGCGAGACGATCAACCGATTGCCGTCCACCAGCGGAGATTCGCTAATCAGCCACCTGGGGTTGCTCCCGCCATACTCTTTCAGAATGTTTTTGCTCCACACCCGCGAGCCGTCGCGCTCGCGCAAACAGACCAGGTCGCCGCTCTCGGTCAAGGCATAAAGCCGGTCGCCATCCAGCGTCGGAGTGCCGCGCGGCCCGTTCCCCTTGTCCTGCACGACCCTCGGCCCGAACGCCACCGACCAGATCGTCTTGCCATCAGCGCGGTTCAAACAGAAGACGGCGCTCTTGGCCTCGCCCTCCGCCCCGCTCGTCCCCTGCACATAAATGCGATCCGCCCTGAGGGCCAGGGAGCCATAGCCTTCGCCAAGGTTCGTGATGGACCAGGCCACAGCCGGTCCTTTCTCGGGCCATTGCTTGAGCAGCCCGGTCTCACTCGATAATCCGTTGCGCAGCGGGCCACGCCACTGCGGCCACTCGGCTGCAGGCGCGGTGTTGGCCACGGTAATCGTCAGCAAAGCCAAAGCGCCGAATAGCGCAAACAAACATAAAAACTTCATGGTCTCACTCCTTATTTGTTGCCGCCTTTGCGGAATGATCGGTCATTGCCCTTTGGGCCGCTCCTTGAGCCGGTTGAAGACCTCCATCTCCCGAGCCGCCAGTTCTCGCTGCCCGGTGCGTCGATAGAGCTGCGCCAGCCGGTAATGCGCCTTCTCCAGGTTCGGCTGAAGTTTGATCGCCGCCTGCATCTCGCCGATCGCCTCGGCGTATCGCTGTGTTCCGGAATAGACGACGCCGAGTTCGAAGTGCGCCCGCGCCAGCTTCGGATCGAGCGCGATGGCGGTCTTGAGCAGACTCTCCACCCGCGCCGGATCACCCGGCGATCCGTCGTCGCGTTTCAGGCTGACGGCATAGTAGTAGTAAGCCTCGGGCCGCTTCGGATGCCGCTTGACGAACTCGGCCATCCGCCTGGTGATCTCGTCCGCCATCTCGGTCGAGATGCCCACCATCTCTCCCAGAAAGAGATAGGGGCGCGGGTCGGAAGGTTCCAGGTCGACGGCCTGGCACAAGAGCTTCACCGCATCGTGGTACTGCCCGCGTGAATAGCAGGCGATGCCCATCCCCACCCGCAGGCTGGCCGAACGCGGAAATTTCTCCAGCCCATAGTTGAAAATCCGGACGGCCGCCTCAAAGGCATTGATCTTGATCAGGCTGTTACCGAGATCGAGCAGACGATTCTCGGTCTCTTCCATCCGGGCGGCGCGCTGATAGGCTTCGGCCGCCGCCGCCAGATTGCCGGCGCCGTCCTCGACGTCTCCGAGCAGGCTGTGCAGCTCGGCCGTTTCCTTAATCTCGATCCGTGAACGAATCTGGGCGCGGGCCCGCGCCAGATCCCCGAGCTTGAAGTATGCCAGCGCCAGGTCGTAGCCGTTAGCTTCGTGGGCGGGATCGATCCGCTGCGCCTGCTCCAGGTAGGGAATGGCGGCAGCCAGATTCTGCCGCTCGATGTAGAACTCGCCGAGGCGATGATTGGCCTCGAAACTTTCGGGGGAACGGCGCACCGCCTCCTTCAGCTCGGCCTCGACCGAGGCGACTCTCCTTTTGGCGGCCTGGGCGCCGGCCTGCCCCTCGAGAATGACGAAAGAAAATGAAACCAAAAAGGCAAGCAGGACCAAAAAGGCAAAAGCATGACGCTGCCTGCCCTTCGTGCCCTGGTTGCCTCTTTGGTCTCCTCTGATACTCATCATCGGGAACTTTCCTCTCGCCCCGGCCGGGACGAGAGGAAAGCCGTCGCGTCTCTGTCGCATTAGAAGTAGAGCTTCATGGCGAACTGCATCTGGCGCGGGTCGTTCCGCTGGTTGTCCAGCCTGCCGAAAAGCGGCGACGAGTAGTTGTTGTAGTTGTTGTTATAGTTGCCCGGGAAACCATAGCTGACGGTGTTGGTCAGATTGAAGATCTCGGCCCGGAACTCCATCCGGAACCTCTCGGTCAACCTGAAGTTCTTGAAGATCGAGAGGTCGAGCTGCCGCTGGGGCGGCCCCAGGACCGGTGAACGGTCGCCGCCCAGCGGCGAGAGATCGGTCTGACCGATGGCCGTCGCTTTGGGCGGGTTGGTAAAGGCCGCGGGGTTGAAGAGGACCAGGAATCCGTCCTTATCACGCTTGTTCAGGTAAGGATCTACCCCCTGCACCCTCATCGGGGTGCAGCCGCCGCCCTCATTGGTGGCAATCGTGCAGACCAGGCCATGCGGCTGGCCGGAGTAGTAGTACCACGCCCAATTGGTGCTCCAACCGCCCAGAATGGCGCCGGCCGGGCCGCTCAGACCGGACAGGAATGGCCGGCCCTTGCCGATGGGCAGTTGGTAGCTGCCGCTGATCACCAGGGCATGCTTGACGTGGAAAGACGCCAGCGCCATCTCATTGCGGATGTTGAGAACTCCGGGGAGACGAAAGCCGCTGACATTTCCACCGCTCAAGAGGTCGCCCGCGTTGGTCAAGGTCTTGCCCCAGGTGTAAGAGGCCAATAGATCCAGCCCCTTGCTGAAGCGGTGGGTGAACTTCGACTGCATCGAGTGGTAGCTGCTGTTGCCCGTCGTCGCGGCATACGAAGAGCCGCGGGCGAAGGTCGGGAAAGGCACATAGTTCTGAGGATTGAGCCCAATCCCCGGAGGCAGCAGCGCCGATTGAAGATTCGCTCCGACGAAGGTCTCGATATGGCGGCCCTGAGAGCCGATGTAACCGACCTCCACCGAATCGTTGTTACTCACCTGATACTGCAGGAGCATGCTGAAGCCCTGGGTGTAAGGGGTCTTATATTTGAATTCGATGCCGCGCAGGTTGAGCCCGCCCGGATTGACCCCGGTCGATTCCAACGGGACCGCCAGCAGCCCACGCCCGAGCGTCGCCTGGGTCCCATCAGGATAGATCAACGGCGCCGAGTCGTTCGGGGCGCGGAAGGTGAAGTCGAACTGGAACGGATAGTTGTATCCCAGGCTCGGATTCCCTCCCCGGTTCTCGAACCCGCCGTAATAGATTCCGTATCCGCCGCGCGCGACCAGCTTCTCGGTGACCTTGTAGGCGAAACCGAACCTCGGCGCAAAGTTCCTCTTTGGAGCCTGCCCCAACCCCGAGCCGAACTCGTCCGAATAGACCAGGGCGATCTTGTTCTGCGCCAGGGCATTGATGAAGGCCTGCGAGAGTTTCGGGTTGTCCCTCCGGCTGGCGGGAATGATGTAACGCGGATTGGCCGGATCCGGAACGAAGTTGGCCTGCGCGTTGTCGCCCTCACCGGTCAGGCTGAAGTAGTCCCACCGCAGCCCCAGGTTCAGCGTCAGTTTCGAATGGACCTTCCAGTCATCCTGGAAATATGCGCCATAATATTGCCGGTTGCTATTCACCCGGCCGAACGGCGAGGCCTGCAGTTGATCCAGCCCTCCGACATTGTTCACGCCGCCGGGGACGGTCGCCGCAATGGGAGCGAGCAGGAATTGGGCTCGGCCGACATTGGTATCACGAACTCCGGGCGACGAGGTGTAGCTGCCGTTCCATTGGAAATTGCCTCTGGCGTACGGCGGCCCGACCCACGGAAAGCTGGTGTGCTGGACCTGAACCCCGCCCTTGAAGGTGTGCGATTTGTAATTCTTGGTCAGGTTGTCGGTGAACTGCGTGGTATTGCTGAACCGGTCGGCGACCAGCCAGGTCACGGCCCCCAGGCGGTTCAAACCGTCGATGTTGAGCGGCGGCAGGCCGCCGTTCCCTTCCACCTGCGGGACGCCCGGAATCCCGTACTGAGACGGAATATTGCCGGTATCGTCGCCGAAGGGCGGATTGCGATGCGTATGTTCACGGCTGATGCCGAAGCGGGCCTCGTTGAGCATCGAGTTATGAAAGGTATGGGTATGGCTGATGGCCAGTCCCCAGATCCGATTCGTCTCAAAGCCGTCGCCGTACGCGCCGCTGTCGGCGATCCCCTCAAACGGGCTGGGTCTGAAGATGTTGAAATCGGCCAGACTGTAGCGGCCGAAGATCTGATCTTTCTCGCTGAAGTTGTGATCGACGCGCACGTCGAACTGGTGCCGGTCGTCCGTCTGCTTCCGAGTCGAGATGTAATTGCCCCCCACCGTTCCCGACGAAATGAAGTTCTCCGCCGGATAGAGATTGAGCAGCTTGACGGCATTCGGGTCCAGCCGATTCGCCGGAATCCGGTTGTCCGGGAAAGGATCGCGGACGAACCCCGTCTTCGTCGCGGTCAGGCCGGTCACCGGATCCGCCTGCCCCTGCGTCACCGAGCGGGTCGTGGCCGGGTCATAGATGGTTCCCGCCAAGATCTGGCGCCCCAGGGCGTCGGTGCCGAGGGCGCGACCGCCCGATCGAGTGATGAGGTCCGAGAAGTCGGTGTAACCGCTGGAACGCTCCAGAGCGGTCGGGACGCTCGCCGTCTGAATCCGGCCCTGGCGCAGGATCGTGCCCTCGTAGTCGGTGAAGAAGAAGGTCTTGTTCTTCCAGATTGGGCCGCCCAGCGTGCCGCCGAATTGATTCTTACGCAGGGGGGACTTCTGAACTCCGCGCCAGTTGTTCTGAAAGCTGTTGGCGTCGAAGACGTCGTTGCGAAGAAATTCCCAGGCCGAGCCATGAAGCTGATTGGTCCCCGATTTGGTCGTCGCCTGCATGACGGCCCCGCCGGCCCGGCCGAACTCCGCGCTGAAACCGTTGGTCTGGATCTTGACCTCGCCGACGGCGTCGACCGGAGGGCGAACCACGTCCGCGCGGCCGCTCAGAAAATCGACGCTGGCCGTGTTGTTGTCGATGCCGTCGAGCATGTAGTTGTTCTGCGCCGGACGGGTCCCGTTGGCGGCGAACTGATTGGAGGCGCGAACGCCGTTCTGCGGGAGGTTGA
>DATEFT010000370.1:0-5696 GCA_035280505.1 Blastocatellia bacterium
AATGCAGCTTCAGATTTCGCCTAGGTCGTTTCGTTAACTCTGAAATTGAAAGTGATTTTCATTATGAACCTGGAATTTACTGAATTGGATTGAAGATGTCAAGCGCAATATGCCAAGAATTTTCCGGCGATGATGAAACTCTGTCGATTCGATCAGTGTCTACCGTTCTGTTCAAAGATGGTTCCGATCCGTGAATAGGAGCCGGTCGACCATCGGACCCGGCTGCAGATTGGACCGGGCGAGGTCGGTTGGTCTGATATAATCGGTGGCTTCTTGAGATCAGCACATTAGATCGAAGACTGTTACTCGAATTTAACATCCTGAAGTAACACTGGCCAGGTGCAGGATAGTCCATCATTGAAGCCCCCGATCCGGTCGAATTAGATGTCGAACACGGGATAGCAATAGACAGTAGATAGCACATGACAATAGATGGATAGTCAGTTGGGAATCGATTTAAGATCATAGGTGAGCAATGGCTAATCGAAACAGACGAGAGTTGGTTTCAGGCAGTCGAGGAGGGCAGGGAGCGGTTCAGGAGTGGAGGCGGATTTTAATTGGACAGAGGAGGACGAGGCCGGGCGCGGTCTGGATGGTCGTCGGTCGCGGTCAGGCTCCGGAAGGTCGAACTTTCTGGGCCGTCTTCTTACTTTGCGGCCTGTTGATTGCCCAGTTCCCGCCCGGCACTTTCGGGCAGGACCGGACGGCGGACCAGGCTCTGTGCGATGCGATTGGCGGAATCGGTGAGAAGCAGGATCTCTGCCTGCTGGAGAAGGGCCGGTCCGTCAGGCGCAAGATTGCGGGTGGGGAACAGCATCCGTACCGGGTTCGGCTCGGCGCCGGTCAATTGGTGAGGGCGGTCGTCGAGCAGGACGGGATCGATGTGGCGCTACTGGTCTCGGGACCGGACGGCAAGGTGATCGCGGAGGTCGATTTCGACAGCCGGTTGCGGGCCCAGGAATCGATCTCACAGGTGGCGGAGGCGGCGGGCGACTACCAATTTATTGTGCGATCCAGACAGAAGATGGCGCCGGCCGGGCACTATGAGATTCGGATTGAAGAGTTGCGGGCCGCGACCGAGGATGAGCACGCGCTGCAGGCCGCCCGCGTGCTCTATCAGGAGTATCTCAAACTACGGAGAGCCGGGAAATATGACGAGGCGCTGCCGCTGGCTCAACGCGCGCTGGAGATTCGTGAGCAGAAGCTGGGGCCGGATGATCGAGACGTGGCGGTTACCATCGACAGTCTGGCCGGCCTCTACTGGTACAAAGGCCAATACGCCAAGGCGGAACCGCTCTGTCTGCGGGCTCTGGCGACCTGGGAGCGGACGCTGGGGCCGGAGCACCCGCGAGTCGCCGCCTCTTTCAACAATCTCGCGGAGCTCTATTGGAGCAAGGGCGAGTACGAGAAGGCCGAGCCGTTTCACCTGCGGGCCCTGGCGATCTGGGAGCGGGCATTGGGGCCGGAACATCCGGATGTCGCGGTCTCTCTCGACAACCTCGGCAATATCTATCGGGATAGCGGTGAATATGAGAAGGCGGAGCCGCTCTATCAACGAGCCCTTGAGATCCGGGAGCAGGTCCTGGGGCCTGACCACCTCTATGTCTCCGAATCTCTCAACGATCTCGGGCTCTTTTATCAGGAGAGCGGCCAGTACGAGCGGCCGGAGCCGCTCTACCGGCGGGCGCTGGCGATTCGGGAGAAGAGTTTGGGAGCGGAGCATCCCTACGTCGCCGATACTCTCAACAATCTGGCCTCCTTCTATCAGGACCTCGGAGCTTACGATCGGGCGGAGCCGCTCTACCGACGGGCGCTGGCCATCCGGGAGAAGGTCCTCGGACCGGACCACCCTTCCGTCGCCGTCACGTTGAACAATCTGGCGGTGCTCCATACTGCGAAAGGCCGTCTGGCCCGGGCCCTCGAGCTGCAGGCCCGCGCCAATGCCGTGACCGAACGTAACCTGGCGCTCAATCTCGCCACCGGTTCCGAGCGCCAGCGACTGGCCTATCTCGCGACTCTCACGAAGCAGGCGGACCGGACCATCTCGCTGCATCTCCGTTCCGCTCCCGGCAGCGCGGCGGCAGGCAGGTTGGCGGCCGCCATCATTCTGCAGCAGAAGGGGCGGGCCCTCGACGCCACGTCGGAAAAGATCAATGCGCTGCGCCGCCGCTTCAATCCTGAAGATCAGGTTCTGCTCGATCGGTTGAACGAGACCCGCACTCAGATCGCCGGACTCGTCCTCCGCGGACCGCTGAGCATGACCGGCGAGCAGTATCGGGAGCGCATCAAGACGCTCGAAGCCCTGGCCGAAAACTATGAGGCCGAGATCAGCCGTCGCAGCAGCGAATTCCGCGCCGAATCGCTGCCCCTGACGCTGGCCGCGGTGCGGGCGGCTATTCCGGCCGATGCCGCCCTGATCGAGTTCTCCACCTACCGCCCCTTCAATGCCAAAGCCGTGAAGGATGAGGAGGCTTATGGTCCGCCCCATTATGTCGCCTACATCCTGCGCCGCCGGGGACGGATTCAGTGGAAAGAGTTGGGGGCGGTGGAGGCCATCGATCGGACTCTCCTGGATCTGCGCCGGGCCCTGAGGAGTCCGAAACGCGGGGACGTGAAGCTCCAGGCTCGCGCCGTGGACCGGAAGGTTTTTCAGCCTCTTCGCCCGTTGATCGGCGATGCCGGCAAACTGCTGATCTCGCCGGAAGGAGAGCTCAACCTGATCCCCTTTGCCGCCCTGATCGACGGACGGGGGCGATATCTGGTCGAGCGTTACTCGATCAGCTATCTGGACAGTGGGCGCGACCTGCTGCGCCTGCAGGTGCCCAGAGATAACCGGAGCGGTCCGCTGGTAATGGCCGCTCCCGATTTTGGCGGAGCGCCTCAGGCCGAGGTCGAGCGGTTGCTGACGCAGAAGACGGATGAGTCGGGATCGCCGGCGAAGAGCGATTCGCCCATCTATCAACATCTCTACTTTCCCTCGCTGCCTTATGCGGCGGAGGAGGGCGAAGCGCTCCGTGCTCTCTTGCCGGGCGCGACTCTCTTCACCAAACGCGAGGCCAGCAAGGCCGCGCTCAGTCAGGTTCTCAGTCCGAGGATTCTGCATATTGCGACCCACGGCTTCTTCCTGCAGGACCTGGATCTGCCTCCGACCGGCGACCGCGGCTATCGCGGGGTTGACGAGGAGGCCGGCCGTCTGCTGCGGCAACTCGACCGCGGCGGCGCCCGCATCGAGAGCCCGTTGCTGCGATCGGGGCTGGCGCTGGCCGGGGCCAACGAACAGAGACCGGCGGGCGAGGACAATGGAATCCTGACGGCGTTGGAGGTCTCCGGGCTCAATCTGTGGGGGACGAAACTGGTGGTCTTCTCGGCCTGTGACACCGGAGTCGGTGAGGTGAAGAAAGGCGACGGCGTCCACGGGCTGCGCCGGTCCCTGGTGCTGGCCGGCGCCGAAACACAGGTCATGAGTCTCTGGCCGGTCTCCGACCAGGGCACCCGGGAGTTGATGGTTGCCTACTATGCGGGATTGCAGCGGGGACTGGGACGCGGCGAGGCTCTGAGACGGGTGCAGTTGGAGATGCTCAAACAGGGCAAACGGCAGCATCCCTACTATTGGGCCAGCTTCATTCAATCGGGTGAGTGGGCCAACCTCGACGGCCAACGGTGAGCGATCGATTTATGAATAACAATCTTGATCCCTGGTTTTTGACCGGCCCCGCGCGCGGGCCGGTCGAGCTGAAAATGTTCTGTTTTCCCTATGCGGGCGGATCGGCGATGATCTTCAGAAGGTGGGCGGACTCTTTGCCGCCGACCGTGCAAGTGATCCCGGTCGAGCTTCCCGGAAGAGGGGCCCGTCTGAAGGAAGAGCCGTTGGTCAGTCTGCCGGTTCTGATCGACGAACTGGAGCCTCGCATCCATCCGTTATTGGATCAGCCGTTTGTGCTCTTCGGCCACAGTATGGGCGCCATGATCGCCTTCGAGCTGGCGCGGGCTTTGCGCCGCAAACATGGCCGTGAACCGCAAGCGCTGTTGGTCGCCGGCCGCCGGGCGCCGCAGATTCCCTGGACCGAGCCGGTCACCTACGACCTTCCGCGAGACGAATTTATCGAGGAGTTGATCAAGCTGGATGGAACCCCCAAAGAAGTGCTCGAACATGCGGAATTGATGGAGCTCATGATCCCGCTGCTGAGAGCCGATTTTCAACTGGTTCAGACCTATCAGTATCAGGCCGGGACCCCGCTTCAATGCCCGATCAGCGTCTATGGTGGTCTGGAGGACCATGAGACCCCGCGTGAGAAGCTCCTCCCCTGGAAAGAGATGACCGCTTCCGGTTTTGCGGTCCAGATGCTGCCCGGCGATCATTTCTTCATCCGCTCGAACCAATCTCAACTGCTGGAATTGGTGGGACGCGAGTTGCGTGAAGCCATCAATCGCTCGCGTTCGAACCGAGGGCCGGCTTAAATCCTTTTCCTGAACCGCGAACAATGCGGAAGACGCGAACCTCGATTGATTTCGCGTCTTCCGCGTTTTTTGCGGTTTAGTTCACGACTTCACTGGCCGGAATGGGCATAACAGATGCGGTTCCGGCCTTCGGCTTTGGCCTGGTAGAGCGCCTGGTCGGCTCGGCGAAACAACTCTTCGGCGAACTGTGACGGGTTGTCGTGCTGCTGGGGGAGCAGGCTGGCGACGCCGACGCTGGTCGTCACCAGCCCTGGCGGCAATGAATGGCCGGCCAGGGTCGGCGAGAGTTGCAGGAGATTCAGGTGGAGCCAGGCGGCCACCTGCGCCGCGCGCGGCAGCGGGCAGGCCGGAAGGACGATCACGAACTCATCGCCTCCGAACCGGCAGGCGATGGCCTCCGGCGGAGCGTATTCGGCGATGATCTTGCCCAGCGCCTGGATCGTGTGGGCCCCGGCCAGATGGCCGTATCGTTCGTTGATCGATTTGAGATGGTCGAGATCGAGCACCAGCAGGGCCAGCGGCGTCTGGTTCGCCCGCGCCTCGCGAATCAGCGTCTGATAGCTGTCTTCAAAAGAACGCAGATTGTGGAGCCCGGTCAGATCGTCCGTGTGCGCCAGTTGGCGCATGTGCGCCGCATCTTCGGCGAGCTTGGCCGTGACCCAGCCCATGCTGGCGAAGATGCCCAACTGCAAGAGGTCGCGCTCGGCATGTTGCAGGCGCAGCAGATTGGGGTTGGTCAGGTGATAGAGGATCCCGGCCCCGCACGCCGCCACCAGCCCCCCGGCCTTTTTGAACCGCATCGCCGCCAGCAGAATCGGCAGATAGTAGAAGTGGTGAACCGGCAGTTCTCCCGTCCGCAGGTCCAGCGCGGCAATCGACAGCATCAATAGCAAGATCAATCCGATCCACCCGGCCTGGCGGTACCCGGCGGCCGGTTGGTGTCGGTTCGGATGATGGGTCAGCTTCATCAAAGCCATGCTTCAAAAATTGAACCTCATCCCGAGCTCGAAGGCTCGGGCGCCCGCGGCGCTATTGGCCCGGTCTAGAAATGGTGAACCCAACACGCCGCTGTATTGTCCGTAGTTGACGCGGTTGAAGAGGTTCGTGATCTGGGCGACGAGCTGCAGGTTGAAGCGGCCGTCTCCGCCGCCCGGGCCTCCGCCGAGCCCTCCGAAGCCGCCGCCTCCGCCACCCCCGCCGCCTCCGCCACCCCCGCCGCGCCCGCCACCCCCGCCACG
>DATEFT010000371.1:0-5563 GCA_035280505.1 Blastocatellia bacterium
GTGGAGCAGGGAAGACTCCCGGCGGATCTGGATTACGACCTGGCCCTCGCGCTTCTGATCGGCCCCAAGATGTATGGGTACTTTATGACCCTGGCCGGTAAACTGATGCCGGAAGACCTGCCTCACCGGGTCGTGGACTCCTTCTGGCGAGCGCACGCCGTCACCAAAGAACCCAAACGAAACAGACGCCGGTAATCGGCGAAAGAAGTCCTTGCCTTATCCGGTTTCACGCGGTATAAGGCACCTCTCGAAAATAACGTCGAATGGGTTGTGGTAACTAATTACAATTAACAAATAGGAGCACGGCATGCGATTACTGGCGATCTGTCTCCTGATCTCCGTCTTCACGACGATGGTGTCGGCACAGGATGCGCCGTCGGAGATCCCGCTCTGGCCCAACGGCGCTCCGGGATTCGAGGCCCGGCGCAACGAACCCACGCTCGCCAAAGATTACTGGATCCGAAACATCCATAATCCCTCGATCACGGTCTTTCTCCCGCCCAAGGAGAAGGCGACCGGGGCGGCGGTCGTGATCTGTCCGGGTGGCGGCCATCGCGAGCTGGTCTTCAAGGCCGAAGGAGAGGAGGCGGCCCGCTATCTGAACAGCATCGGGGTGGCAGCCTTCGCGCTCAAGTACCGGCTCGGGCGCGAGGAAGGGTCTCCATATGTGGTCGAGAAGCATGCCCGTCAGGATGGTCAGCGCGCCATGCGCCTGGTGCGGAGCCGCGCCCAGGAGTGGAATCTGGATCCGAATCGGATCGGGATGATGGGCTTTTCGGCCGGCGGCGAGGTGGTCTCGATGGTGGCGTACAGCCCCGGCGAGGGCGATTCGAGCGCCGCCGATCCGGTCGATCGGGTTAGCGCCCGCCCGAACTTCCTGGTCATGATCTACCCGGGTCCGCTCGGAATTCCGGAGACTCTCTCGTCCGATGCGCCGCCGGCCTTTCTCCTGGTGGCCAACGACGATTCGTGCTGTTCCGGTCCGACCGTCAAGTTGCTGCAGCGGTACCGTGAGACCAAGATTCCGATCGAGGTTCATATCTTTGCGAGAGGCGGCCATGCCTTCAACATGGGGAACCGGTCGAAACTGGCGACCCTCAAGAGTTGGCCGCAGCGGATGGCGGACTGGATGGCCGATAACTATATTCTGGCTCCTCAACCGCCGAAATAGCCGATGGCCGAATCGGTTTGCGGTCCAGCTACCCGGATCCGGACGGAAGTAGGAATACATTGAGACCTTCCCTGCAATACATCCAATAACTGAATTGTAACCACAATGTACCCTACACATGAAAGGAGACTATCAATGAAGCCCACAAGAGTATTGGCTGTCTCGTTGGCAGCGACCATCGTACTGTTTGGGTTATTAGCCAGCGCTCAGACGCAGGAAGAGAGAACCTCGATTGAAACGGATCAGGTCGGCGGCCTGACCGAGCATTTCGGCGGAGGTTCCAGGAACTGGGTCGGAACCTGGGGCTCGGCGCCTCAGGCGCTCGGCGCCAATTCGCTCTCGAATGTCACGTTGCGTCAGATCGTCCACCTCAGTCTCGGCGGACGGATGGTTCGGATCCGTCTGGACAACACTTACGGCGATCAGCCGCTGACCTTCTCCAACGTCAGAGTCGCGTTGCAGGATAATGGCGCGGCGGTTCAAGCGGAGACCGATCGGGCGGTGACGTTCGGCGGCGCGGCCTCGGTCACCGTGGCTCAGGGCGGGATCTCCATCAGCGATCCGGTGGCGTTGGAGGTGCCGAACCAGGGCAACCTGGTCGTCAGCATGTTCCTGCCGGGAACCATCGGTCAGTTGACGGGCCACACCAGCGCCAACCAGGTCTCGTATCTTTCGACGAGCGGAGACCACGCCGGAGAGCCGGGCGGCGCGTCGTTCTCGACGCCGTTCTTCGATTGGTACTGGCTCAACGGCGTCGATGTGCTGAGTTCATCGACCAGCGGCGCGATCGTGGCCTTCGGCGATTCGATCACGAACGGATCCAACTCGGCCTTCGGCCAGAACCATCGGTGGCCGGACATCCTGGCGGACCGGCTGCTGGCGGCTCGCGGACTCCAGCGGAGATCGGTCATCAACAAAGGCATCGGCGGAGCCCAACTGCTCACCTATCGCGGCGACTGCTGTCCGACCGCGGCGGCGGGCCTGGCTCGGCTCGACCGCGACGTGATCGCGCAGGCGGGCGTGACCCACGTCATCGTTCTCCTGGGAGTCAACGACATCGGCTTCAGTCGCGATGCGACCTCGCTGATCGCGGGCTTCCGGCAACTGATCGCGCAGCTCCATGCCAAGGGGCTGGTCGTGGTCGGCGGGACCGTCATCCCGTTCGCCGGATCCATCGTCGACAGCCCGGACCGCGAAGCGACGCGCCAGACCCTCAACCAGTGGATCCGGACCGGCCGGGAATTCGACGGAGTGGCGGACTTCGACCAGGCGGTTCGCGATCCGGCCAACCCGGCCCGCCTGCTACCCGCCTTCGATAGCGGTGACCATCTGCATCCGGGCGATGCGGGCCACGTGGCCATGGGCAATGTCGTCAGGCTCTCGCTCTTCCGCTGAGACGAGTGAGGAGCACGCGAATGAGTGTCGGATCATTCGCGTGTTTCGCCTCCTCCAGTGGCGCGCCGCAGCTTCTCCTCATTCTTGATGCCGAATCTCATGGCGTCGATGACGAACCTCTCGTGAGTGCCTTCGGAGATCGGGTCCACGCCGTCATGCGCGGAGACCGAGAAGGCCAGCTTTCGTCCCTCCACCTTCTCCAGTTTGACCTTGACGGTCACCGTCAATCCCGGCGGCGTGGCCGCCGAATGGGTCAGCCGGACATCGGTCCCGACCGTCTGCTCGATCGGCCAGTTCAGATGGGGATTGATGCATTTGATGCAGGCCCATTCGATCAGCCCGACCATAAATCCAGTGGCCAGGACTCTCGGCATCATCTGAAACTCTTCAGCTTCGGGATAGAGATGCGGGACGGTCTTGTTCTCCGGGATTTGAAATTCGAACTCCGAGACCAGCCCGGCCTTTAACGTATCTTTCATCTGGGTACCATTCCTCCGTATCTGCTGATTGGCTGGCAAACCGCGAAAGACACGAAAGATGGTCGATTTCGCAGCTTTCGCGTCTTTCGCGGTTTGGCTCTCAAAATTTCACGGCCACGGTATTGCCGCCGCTGACGACCACGCCGACTCGCTCTCCCGGTCGAGGTTGATAGCGGCCGGACGTGAGCGCCGCCAGGGCCGCGGCTCCGCCGGGTTCGGCGACGATTCGCAAGATCTTCCAGAGCCTCTCCTGCGCCTTCTGAATCGCCTCGTCCGTGACCAGCACGACCCGCTCGATGTAGCGTTGAGCGATGGGAAAGACCAGTTCGCCGATCCGGCGCGGCGCCAGCGAATCGGCGGCGATCCCGCCCGCCTCGGCATCGACCGGCCGGCCCGCCTCGAAGGCCCGATAGAGAGTCGGCGCGGCCTCCGGCTCGACGCCGATGATTCTGGTTCGCCCGGCCGACCAGGCGGCGATCCCGCCGATCAAGCCCCCGCCGCCCACGGCGACCAGCAAGGTCTCGAGCTCGCCTGCTTGCTCATCCAACTCCATGGCGAGCGTCCCCTGGCCCAGCAGCGTCTCGACCTGATCGAAAGCATGCACCGGCATGGCTCCCGATTGAGCACACCATTCCTCGCTGGCGGCGAGAGCGTCGGCATAGCGCTCGCCACTGAGGACCAGCTCCGCGCCGTATTCGCGGATTCGTTCCTGCTTCGCCGGCGAGGAGATGCGAGGCACGAAGATCTTTGCCGGAATCCCGAGTCGCATGGCCGCATAGGCGACCGCCCCTCCGTGATTGCCGCCCGAGGCCGCGACGACCCCGGCCGGCGGGACGGTCCGCGTCAGCAGGTTGGTGAACGCGCCACGAGTCTTGAATGACCCGGCATGTTGAAATAGTTCTAGTTTGAGACTTAATCGAACCTGACTCAGCCCAAAATCGCCTCCGTCGATCTCGATCACGGGCGTGCGCCGAATGTAGGGCCTGATCAGAGGTTCGATGCTCGAAATTTGCTCCCGGCTAACTGTAGCTTCTAGCATAGATATAGATAATTCCTCCGGAGTGAAGGTTCCATGGTTAATTGGGTGTTGGGTAGTTTTAACTAATAACTAAAATTGAGCACCATCAACAAAAACTGATGACTCCTGGTGTTAATTCTGGTATTGTATGTTTGTCTCTTAAAGATACTAATTGTTCTACCACGTCATAAAAGATTCCGTTTTTTTAAGAATGCGAGTCGGTGTGCCTCAGGATCCAACTACCGATTGGTAACAGATAGATCGGTAACCAAAAAATAGAACTATAGAGCCAACTGGAGAAGGAGGGAGTCATGTATCCTTTACGCTTCCTAAGTCAGGTCCTGATCGGGTTCGCCATGCTCACCGCTGCTTTTCCGGCAGCGGTGACCGCCCAAACTACCTTCGGTGCGATCTCAGGTACCGTGCGGGATAGTGCAGGGGCGGTGGTTCCCAACGTGACGGTTGAAGTTGTTCATGTCGCGAGCAACTACAAGTATACAACCAAATCGAACGAGAGCGGCAACTACACTCTGCCCCAGTTGCGGGAGGGCGAGTATCTGTTGCGGGCCACTGCCAACGGCTACCAGGAGTTCGTGGCCAAGGGCCTTCAGCTTGCTGCCCGCGACGAGCGGCGGATCGAGGTCGTCATGCAGGTGGGAGCCGTTCAGTCGTCGGTGGAAGTCGTCGCCGGCGCCACGCTGATCGAGACCGACACGCCGCGCATCGGTGATAGCAAGGATGCCAATCAGCTCAAGAGTCTGCCGTTGAACACGCGGCAATTATACAACTTCCTGGCGCTTTCGCCGGGCGTGGTGCCCGCCGGGGGCGGACAGGCCTTTCGCCGTTTTGCGGGCAGCCGCCGGAATCAGTCCGACCAGTCGATCGACGGGATCTCCGTCAGCACCGGTCAGGACGGGACCCAGATCACCCCGCTGGTTCAATATGTCGAGAGCTTTCAGGAAGTGCGGGTCGATATGGCCAACAACAGCGCCGACACCAGTTCGGTGGGGCAGGTCACGATCGTCTCCAAGTCGGGGACCAACGAGCTGCACGGGAGCCTCTTCGACTATTACGTGACGCCGTGGTTTCGCGCCCGCAGCACTTTCCAGCCCGTCCGGGCCAGCGGAATCCAGCATAATCCGGGCGGCTCCATCGGCGGCCCGATCGTGATTCCGAAACTCTACAACGGCCGCAACAAGAGCTTCTTCTTCTTTTCGTTCGAGAACCGGGCGGGCAGCAACGTGCTGCAACCGATCAATTCCACGGTGCCGCTGGCGGCGTGGCGTAACGGGCAGTTCGGCAACATCCGGATCACCGATCCGTTCAACGGCGGCGCCCAGTTCCCGGGGAATCAGATTCCGCTCAACCGGATCAATCCCGTGGCGCGGCAGCTCCAGGATCGCTTCTATCCGCTGCCCGGCAACGTCAACGCGACGACGCTGGTGGGCAATAACTATCAGACTCAGTTGAGCCGGCCTCTGGATCCCAATACCTATTGGA
>DATEFT010000372.1:0-6253 GCA_035280505.1 Blastocatellia bacterium
TGGACGTTGATCAACACGTTGTCGTGCATGATCTCGGCCTTGTGCGAATGGATGAACCCGATTCCGCCCATGTTGGCGGCCAGGTTGTAGACCTCGTCGACCCCGCGCGTCGCCTGCTGACAATCGGTCCACCGGCGCAGATCGAGAATCTCGAATTCGTCGGCCGCGGTCGGCTCGTACTCCGGATATTTGAGATCGACGCCTCGGACCCAATAACCATGCTGTTTGAGCATCGCGACTAAATGATGGCCGATGAAGCCTCCGGCTCCGGTTACCAAAACTTTGGCCTGATTATCTGTCATAAGTTATTCCTTGTTGAATTAATGGATTAGTTATCCTGGGTTACCCGCGTGGGCTGGCAGGCATACTTCCGGCATGAATGGCGGAGACCGGGGCTCCGCCATTTCAGTCGGCCGGTAATCTAGGGGTCTTCTATCTCGCTCAGGCGGCGCGGCCGTGATCGCCGCGCGGTGCAGTCAATGTGTTCGTCTTAAACAACGGCTGGTTCGAGGCCGGTCTCCGGCTGGGACCGCGGTCAAGGGGATTCGATGTGATAGTGGCGCAGGCCGAGTACTTGCAGGAAGATCTTGTACAGAAAGAGGGGATTGTTGATCAGGTAGCGCTTGGCCAGGCGGCGCGGTTCCTGGAGCAGGCGGAAGAGCCAGTGGAGGCCGCTTTGTTGCATCCATTGCGGGGCATCCCTGGTCTTTCCCGCGTGAATGTCGAACGCCGCGCCGACTCCGAGCATGACCTTCACCTCCAGGCGATGGAGATAGGCCTCCATGAACTTCTCCTGCTTGGGAGTGCTGAGCCCGACCCAGAAGAAGTCCGGTCTGACCGATTTCACCTGCGCGATCAGGGCCGCTTCTTCCTGGCGATTGAGAGCTCTGAAGGGAGGAGTATAGGTCCCGACGATCCGGATCCCGGGGAAGCGCTGTCTCAGTTTCGCCGCCAGTTCTTGCGCCACGCCGTCGTTGCCGCCGAAGAGGAAGTGGGTGGCGCCGGTCTTCACCGACCTTCGGCAGAGTTCGGCCATGAGGTCCGGCCCGTAGACTCTCGCCATCTTCCGGTATCCTTGCGCCTTGCCCACCCAGACCGTGGGCATGCCGTCCGGAGTGACCATCCAGGCCCGGTTGAGGATCGATTTGAAGACGGCATCCCGCTGCGCCTCAATCACGCCATGAACGCCGGTGATGCAGACATAACTTTTATGACGACCGGCGACCGCGGCTTCAATGGTCTCGACGGCCGTCCGCATATTCAAGGCATGGACGCCGACGCCCAGCACATTGGCGTGCGGAACTGAAATCCTATTGCTCTTCATTGATCTCCATACAATTTTCAGAATAGTTTTCGGTTTTCGGACTTCTGCTCCGACCGCGTCACGAACCGCCTCAATTGCCGCGGCGATCGATGGCCAGCCGGTAGATCTGCATCAGCCTTTCGTAGTTCTTATCGGCGGTGTACTTGGCCTCGAACTCGGATCGCGCCGCCCGACGCATGCTCTCGATCTCCGCCGGATGTGAAACGGCCCATTGGACCGTCCGGATCAGGTCGCCGACGTCCCCGGGGCGGAAGTGGAGCCCCGTCTTGCCATGCTCGACCAGGCTGGTCATCGAGCCCATGGCGGAGGCGATGACGGGAGTGCCGGCGGCGAACGATTCGATGATGGTCAGGGGGAGCCCTTCGTACCAGCGAGAGGGGAAGATGAGGAATGAGGCTTGTTTGATGATCTCGATGGTCTCGCTGCCGCTCTTGGTTCCCAGGTACTCGACGGACGGACAACTGCCGGCGGCGGCGGCCGCCCGAGGGGCCAGGGCGCCTTCGCCGACGATCTTGAGCTTGATCAGCGATCCCAGCTCCTTCCAGGCGTCGATCACGGTGTCCAGCCCCTTCTCGGTCGTCAGGCGTCCGACATAGAGCGCGAATTTTCCCTCGCCCGCTCCCCGGCCCGGATCGGGAGAGACGAAGTTGGGTTTGACGACGATCTTCTCAGCCGGCAGCCCTCCCTCGATGAACTTCTGCCTCGAGAAATTGGTCAGGGCGATGTAAACATCCACCATCCGTTTCCAGGTATTCAGCGCTTGATGAACCGCCAGCATCGCCGCCACCGCGCTCGAGGCGAGCCGATTCTCGCGGTAGCAGCCATGCACGATGCCGGGCCAGGGCACCGGTTTGCCGATGCAATCCTCGCAGACCTGGCCGTTTCGAAAGAGATAAGAACCCGGACACAGCAACCGATAGTTGTGAAGGGTCTGCACGACCGGGATCCGCTCCGCCCGGGCGGCATAGTAGGCGGCCGGCGAAATTTGCGGAAAGACGTTGTGAATGGCGATGACCTCCGGCCGGTGCTGCCGGATGGTTCCGCGCAACGAGGTGTAGTCTTCGGAACTCCAGACCGTCCGTAGTCCGGTCTTCCAGTGGGCGATCTGAATCAGCTCGCGGTTGTCGCGCGTATAATTGATTACTTCATTTCCGTATTGACGCAACAGTTCTTGTTCGCGATTCCAACAACTGTCCTCGCCGGCACGGATCTGATAACGGTTGTGAACGACCAAAATGCGCATATCGATTGGGTTTGGGGAATTCGAGGCCGGGTTCGAAGGGGATGGTAACCGTTGCGGATTACGGCCGGTTTTTTCGGGACTTTTCGAGACCCCGATCGACGGCCAGTTGGTAAATCCGGATCAGCGCTTCATAGTTCTTGTCGGCGGTGTACCTGGTTTCGAATTCGGTTCGCGCCGCCAGGCGCATGGAGGCCATCGCCGCCGGATGAGAGGTCGCCCAGGTGACTTGCCGAATCAGGTCCGCGACGTCCCCGGCGCGAAAATGGAGCCCGGTCTTGCCATGCTCGACCATGCCGCTCATCGAGCCGAGAGCGGAGGTGATGACCGGAGTCCCCGTGCCATAGGCCTCAATGATGGTGCCCGGCATTCCCTCGTACCAGCGCGAAGGGAAGGCCAGGAATGAAGCCTGCTTCATCATCTCAATGACGGTCTCGTGATTTTGAGGCCCCAGATACTCGATGGCCGGATTGTTCCGGGCGGCCTGGAGCACCTGATCGACCAGCTCCCCCTCGCCGATGATTTTGAGCGGGATCGATCGCCCCAACTTTTCCCAGGCCGTGATCAGGGTGTCCACACCTTTCTCGACGGTCAAGCGCCCGGCGTAGAACGCGTATCCGCCCGCTCCGGTTCCGACTCCCGGATCCGGATGCACGAAGTTGGGTTTGACCACGATCTTCTCGGCGGGCAACCCGCCCTCGATAAATTTGTCCCGGCAGAAGTCGGTCAGCGCGACATAGACGTCGACCATGCGTCTCCAGGTCTTGAGGGCCTGATGGGTCGTCAACATCGCCGCGACGGCGCTCGACACGATTCGGTTTTGACGATAGCAACCATGCAGGATCCCGGGCCAGGGAATGGATTTGCCCAGGCACTCTTCACAGACCTGGCCTTTTCGGAAGAGGTAGGACCCGAGGCACAGCAGGCGGTAATTGTGCAGATACTGCACGACCGGGACCCCTTCGGCGCGCGCCGCATAGTAGGCGGCCGGCGAGATCAGCGGGAAGAAGTTATTGATCGTCATGACGTCCGGGCGATGTTGCCGGATGGTTTTCCGCAGAGCTGAATAGTCCTCGATGCTCCAGACCGTTCGGACCCCGGTCTTCCAGGAAGAGATCTGGGTGATTTCACGATTGTCGCGCGTGTAGTTGACTATTTCATGGCCGTGTTGCCGCAGCAGGCTCTGGGCGCGGGTCCAACTCATGTCCTCACCGGCGCGAATCAGGTAACGATTGTGTACAATCAAAATACGCATAGGATGATCGTCGAAGGTTTTCGGATTCCGGCTGTAGAGTCCTTACGCTCCGATCGAGGTCGTCGGCTGATTCTTCGAGCGCAAGAGCGGGGCGATCGCCAACCCGGTCAGCAGGTAGTAGGGGATCGCGCCGAACGGAGTTTCAAAGCAATTGCTGAAGAACGCACTGGCGATGGACATCACCACGTACGCCACTCCGAAGGGGTTTCTTGTCTGTCTAAAAACCAACCAGTGCAGCCGGAGAATGACGAGCTGAAAAGTAAAGAACAGGATGACGCCAACCCAGCCCGTGTAACTCAGGCAGAAGAAAAAGATGTTGTGGGGAGAGCGGATTTCGGATTGGCCCTCTAAATAGGGGACCAGATCCGTCAGCGGATAGCCATGGCCGAAGCCGAAGAGGATGTTGAAGTTGTTCTCGTGGATGGCGCTCCAGATCGCCCTCCACCACTTCTTCCGCCATTCGACGGTGCCGGCGGTCGATTCGGTGGTCTCCGAATACTCGGAGGCGCTCTCGGAATCGATCGCGGACAGTCCCCGGCCGATGATGTCTTTAGTCGAGAGCTGGCCTCCTCGTCCGGCCGGACTCGGGATGCTGAAGTCGGCGACGTAGCCTACGGCCAGCAGCAGGATGATGCCCGCGACTCCGGCCAGCATCCGGCCGATCTTCCGGCTGAGCACGCCCCAGAGGGCGAACGCGCCCGCGAAGCCCAGCCATTCGGCCCGGACCTGCATGCCCAGCATCACGAAGCTGTTGAGAATCATGGGGATCACGACCGGCCGGATCCTGCGTTCGAAGCATAATAATCCGATGATTGCGAGCGCCGATCCGCAGGGCGATCCGAAAATAGATACTTCACTCTCGTGCCTGCCGGGGTCGGCTCGCTCCAGCAGGTACGGGCTCACTATTCCGACGAAGAGGGTGCCGTAGATGCCGTTGCACCAGGCCAGCCAGCGGAAAAATTTCTCCAGGCGCTCGGGATATCGGCTGCCCACCCAGAGACCCAGGAAGAAGTAGAGCGGATAGATGTTGAAGACCAGCCCCTGCAGCGTGATCAGCGGAGGATATCCGGCGATCAGGCCATGGAACGCCTGGATCACGCCGTAGCCGGCGAAGATGTAGTAGGCCCAGGCCAGGGTGCTGATCCTGGTCTCGGACATCAGGCTGTGGCACCACTTCCCGAGCGACTCCTTGGCTCTGGTCAGGATAAACAGACCGAGCGCCACTTCGCCGATGAAGACGTTGAGTGGCGGGATGCCCACGTACGCGAAGGACCGGCCGCAGCAGAGATAGCCGAGCAGCAGGATCGTGGTGGTGAGCGCCCAGAATCGGGCTGTTCTCTCGCCGACCGGCTTCACTTTCCGGCGCGAGCCGGCGAAAGGGAAGAACTTGAAGGGAACGGCGACTCTCATCCCCCACTGCCCCAACTTGTTGACTGCTCCGTCATTGATTGGCATAAAAATCCTGCCAGGCGAGAAGGAAGTTTTCGACCGAGTACTTGCTGACGTCATTCCGCGCCTGTTCGCCCAGCCGGGCGCGGTGTTCCAGAGGCATCTTCACCAATTTCCGGATCCCCTGTTCGATGCCTTCGACGCTGCGGTCGAGCAAGATTCCGTTCCGGCCGTTGACCAGGAACTCCTCCACGCCGTTGAGAGGCGTGATCATAAGGGGCAATCCGGCGGCGGCGGCTTCCAGCGAGACGAGCGGGAAGACTTCGTAATAGGACGGAAAGAGAAAGGCGTCCGATGACCAGAGGTACGGTCTGACGTCCCGCTGCATCCCGACGAAGGTCACCCGGTTGCTCAATCCCATGGCCTTGACTCGCGCCTGGTAGTTCTGGATCAGATCGTCTTCGCCGCCCACCACGAGCAGCCTGGACTTGACCTCCTTCAGTTTCTGCAGCGCTTCCAGAATCAGCGGCATGCCCTTGCGCTCGTAATGCCCGAGGGCGATGAAGAGCAGGGCCAATTCATCGGGCTGCAGGTTGAGGTCGCGGCGCAGATTCGCCCGGCTGAACTCGGGCGGCGGGAGCATCCGTTCCAGATTGACCGAATTGGGAATGACGAGGATCTTGTCGGCGGTCCACGGGTATTCGCTCTTCAGCTCCCGGGCCAGCCCCCGCGAAGCGGCGATGATCGTC
The DNA here is from genome assembly GCA_035280505.1 of Blastocatellia bacterium. Lineage (GTDB taxonomy): Bacteria > Acidobacteriota > Blastocatellia > RBC074 > RBC074 > JAKEHZ01. Next base: position 5,958 of record DATEFT010000372.1, read on the forward strand.
TGCACCCGGCGGTAGATGTAGGGTTCGACCAGGGCGTGCAACCAGTGATCGAGCCATCGCAGCCACCCGCGCACTCCCTTCACCTTGACCAGCGGCCATTGATGTTTGAGATAGCCGCGATGGCAGAAATGCGAATAGGAGACGTCGCCGAAACTCAGGTTGCTCTCGACCATCTGTTTCAGGTCGTAGCGCGAGCCCCGCCAGACCACGTCGATCAGGTAATAGAGAGGAGCCAGCAGGTGGAAGCAGATAAAGAGCAGGGCCATCGGGCGTTTGAAGGCCGGAATCCGCACCCA
>DATEFT010000373.1:0-14783 GCA_035280505.1 Blastocatellia bacterium
GGTGAAAATTCGGCAACCACGATGGTGCCAATCGGCCGCCCGATTGCCAACGCCGAGGCCTATGTGCTGGACCGATGGTTGGAGCCGGTCCCGGTCGGCGCGGCGGGAGAATTGTATCTCGGAGGGCCGGGAATCGGGCGCGGATATCTGAGACGCCCGGAACTGACGGCCGAGAGATTCATTCCACATCTATTCAGCTCCGAGCCGGGAGCGAGACTCTATCGGACCGGGGACCTCGTCAGGTATCGGCCGGACGGGAACCTGGAGTTTCTGGGCCGCCGGGATGACCAGATCAAACTCCGAGGTTACCGGATCGAACTGGGTGAAATCGAGAGAGTGCTCGATCAACATCCGAAGATCCGGGGCGCGGCGGTGGTGGTCCGAGAGGATGATCCCGGAAGAAAACGACTGGTGGCTTATCTCGTCATGGAGGCGGAGAGCGCCGAGGAACTGAAGGGCTTGAGAACATACCTGAAGGAGCGGCTCCCCGACTACATGGTTCCGTCGTCCGTGGTGAGATTGGATAAGATGCCGCTGACGCCGAACGGCAAGTTGGACCGCAAGGCGCTGCCGAAGCCGGATCCGGAGCGAACGGAGAACGGCGCGGCCGAGGTCCGCGCTCAGACGCCCGTCGAGGAGAGATTGATCGAGATCTTCCGAGAAGTGCTGAAGCTCGATCGAGTCGGGATTCACGACAACTTCTTTGAGTTGGGCGGCGACTCCATCCTCAGCATTCAAATCGTTTCGAAGGCCAATGAGGCCGGTCTGGGACTGACGCCGAAACAATTGTTCCAACATCAAAGTATTGCCGAGCTGGCGGCGGTCGCGGCCCCGGGTGGCCCGGGTGCAATGACCGAAGTGGAACGAGGGCTGGCGTCCGGCGACGTCCCGCTGACCCCGATTCAGGAGGGTTTTTTTGAGGGCCATCTCCACCGGCCGGAGCACTTCAATCAGTCGATCATGCTCGAGGCTGAACCGGGACTGGAGATCGAGGCCCTGACCGAAGTCTTCCGGCTGCTCGTCAAGCATCACGATGTCCTGAGGCACAGATTTCACCGAGCGGCGGATGGGTGGCGGCAAGTCTGCGAGGCGCCCGGCCACGATTTAAGTGTGGAGCGAGTGGATCTCTCCACGATCGATCCGGGACGGGAGAGCCGGACCATCGAAGAGCTCGCCGCCGGGTATCAGCGGGGGATCGATTTGAGCGCGGGACCGTTGATCAGAGTCGTGGTCTTCGATCCGGGCCCCGGACGCCACCCGCGCGTGCTGATCGTCGTTCACCACCTGGTGATTGACGGCGTCAGTTGGCGAATTCTGCTGAACGACCTTGAGCGAGGCTATCAGCAGGCCGTTCGGGGAGAAGCGATCAGGTTCGGCACCAGGACCACGTCCTATCAACGATGGGCGGAGAGGTTGATTGAAGAGGCGCAGAGCGAACGGTCGAAACAGGAGGCCGGCTACTGGCTGGCATCGGCCGGCGAACGGCCGAGCGGGATCCCGGTTGACGACCGTGGGATCAATTCCGAAGCCAGCAGTCGAACGATCGTCGTGAGCCTGAGCGAGGAAGAGACGGAAGGATTGCTGCAGGAAATCCCGAAAGTGTACAAGGCGCAGATTCATGAGGTCCTGCTCGGCGCGGCGGCCAGGGCGGTCGGCCGATGGTCGGGAGACCCCTCAGTCTTGATCGAGGTGGAAGGGCATGGGAGGGAAGAGATCTTCGGCGGAGTGGATTTGACCCGGACCATGGGCTGGTTCACGGTCTGTTACCCGGTTCGATTGGAGGCGAGCGGGGAGAACAGCGCCGAATGGTTGCGCCGGGTCAAAGAACCGATCAGGGAATCAGGCCGGAGGGGAATCTATTACGGGATGCTGAAGTATTTGAACCGGGAGCCGGCCGTCCGCGAGCAGTTGCGAGGCTGGTCCGGGGCGGAGATCAGTTTCAACTATCTGGGGCAACTCGACCTGATCTTGAGCAAAGATTCGCGATTCAAGGAGGCGAAAGAGAGCCCGGGATCGGGACGAAGCGGAAAAGAGCAGCGGCCATATCTAATTGAGATCAACGGCAAGGTCAGCGGAGGCCGGCTCCGCCTGGAGTGGACCTACAGCGAGAATCTCCACCGGCCGGAGACGATCGAGGCGCTGGCCGCCGCCATGGTTGCGGCGCTGAGGGCCGCGGTGACCGAAGCCCGGTCGGCGGGCGAACGACCTTTCACACCGTCGGATTTCCCGCTGGCCCGGTTGGATCAGGGCCGGCTGGAGAGGTTGATCGGCACGGGCGAAGATTTAGAGGATCTCTACGGCCTGTCGCCTCTGCAGAAGGCGATGCTCTTCCATACCCTCTCGGGGCTGAACTCCCAGGCGCTGTTGATCCAGCTCAGTTGCACGCTGCGAGGAGAACTAGACCTGCCGGCTTTCAAACAGGCGTGGCAACGACTGGTCGAACGGCATGCGATTCTGCGGACCGGATTCGAGCAGCAAGAACTCGAACACCCCGTCCAGATGGTGCGCCGGAACGCGAAACTGCCGATCGAGATTCTGGACTGGCGATCGATCCCGGAGCCGCGACAGGCGAGCGAGTTCGAGTCGCTGCTGGCTGCGGATCGAGAGCGTGAGTTCGATCTATCCAACCCGCCGTTGATGCGGTTGCGTCTGGTTCGGGTGGCCGAGGATCGATATCGGCTGATTTGGAGCCATCACCACCTGCTGCTCGACGGGTGGTCCGCGCCGCTGATCCTGCAAGAGGTCTTCTCGTTGTACGAGGGTTTTCGGCGCGGCGAAGAGCCGAGCCTGAAGGAACGAACTCACTATCGAGAGTACATCGGGTGGTTGAAGCGGCAGGATTCGGAGAAAGCCGAAGCCTTCTGGCGAGAGCGGCTCAAGGGATTTGCCAGACCGATCCAGTTATGGGTTGATCGTGGAGACCGGGTGATCCGGGAAGAGGGATTTCGAGACCGGCAGGTAAAAATGTGTGAGGGCGCCACCGCGAGGCTCCAGGCCGCCGCCAAACGGGCTCATCTGACGATCAACACGATTCTGCAGGGGGCCTGGGGCCTGTTGTTAAGCAGGTCGGCCGGAGAGATGGACGTCGTCTTCGGGACGACCGTGTCGGGACGCCCGGCGGACTTGCCGGGCGGCGAGTCGATCATCGGGCCGTTGATCAATACGCTGCCGGTGAGAATGAAAATTCCGGCGCAGTCTTCGGTCGGCGCCTGGATGTCCGAGATTCAGAGGGACCAGAGCGAGTACGGACAATATGCATCCAGCTCGCTGATGGAGCAATACAGTGAGGTTCCGTTGGGAACGCCCCTCTACGAGAGCATTCTGATCTATGAGAACTATCCGACCGCCGGGATTGAGGAGCGGCGTGAACTGAGTTTGGAAGTGAGTGAGGTCGCGACGCCGGTTCGCACGAAGTATCCGCTGACGATCGTCTCGGGGCCGGGATCGGAATTATCCATCTCGATGGCCTATGACTCAAAACGTCTCGATCAACCGACGATCGATCGACTGTTGTCTCAACTGACACATGTGATCGAGGAGCTCGTCGGCGATCCGGAGCGGCCGGTCTGGTCGGTGTCGTTGTTGTCGCGAACGGAGCAGGCCCAAATTCTGGCGCGGAGCCGGGGCGCGGAGAGAAACGACGGGGATGACAGCCTCTCTCATTGGAGATTTGAGCTGGTGGCCGGGGAGCAGTCGGAAGCGGTGGCGGTGGTCTGCGGAGAAGAACAGTTGAGCTATGGGGAGCTTAATCTCCGGTCCGATCGAATGGCGGCGCAGTTGACGGGCCTCGGCGTGGGCCCCGAGGTGGTAGTGGGAATCCAGTTGAAGGCGACGCCGGCCGCCGCCGTCGGATTGCTGGGGGTCCTGAAAGCAGGAGGAAGTTGCCTCTGGCTGGAAGAGCCGGAAGAGTCGGAGGGATGGACGGCGGAACTGCTGATCACCGAGAGCGGAGGCGATTGGCCGCTGACGAAGCGAACGAGGACCGGGGATCGACTTGAGCGGCAACCGGCGGCGATCAGGCTCGATCTCGACCGGGAAGAGAGCCGGGCGGCGAGTGGAGTGGCAGGGGCGAATCTGGCCCTGGTCAGATCTTCCGTGGGTTCAGGCGGCGAGCGGAACGCGGTGATGCTGACGCATGCCGGGTTGCGCAATCAACTGCTCGGCATGCAGGAAGCGATCGGATTGAACCGGGGAGATCGAGTGTTGATTAAGGGCTGCCGGTCGGTGGAGGGCCGAATCGCGGAGATGCTCTGGCCTTTGCAAGCGGGCGCCTGTCTGGTGATGGCGAAAACGTCCTGGGAACCGAGAGCCTGGGGAGACTTGATCAATGAGGAACAGGTCACGATCGTCAGCCTGACGCCGTCGATCTACAGTCTGTTGACCAGGGAGGGAGCAGGAGACCGCCGGAGCCTGAAACGCGTCATCCTGAGCGGAGAATCGCTGAACGGAACGATCGCGAACGGAGGGCCGGGAAGGGCCGAGCCGGTGCTGTACAACCTGTACCAGGTGAACGAGTGCTCGGGCGGAGTCGCGGTCGGAGACTCCGGAACAGCGGCGAGTCCGGAGACCGCAGCCATCGAAAGACCGCTGCCCAATACCGGCGTCTATCTGCTGGATCGTCAGATGGAGGCGGTGGCCACCGGGGTGATCGGCGAAGTCTGGGTCGATGGAGAGGGGCTGGCCAGAGGCTACGCGGAACAGGCGGAGCTGACGGCGGATAGATTCCGGCCGAACCGTTATTCACTCCGACCGGGAGCGCGGCTGTTTAGAACCGGGGATCTGGGACGGAGGCGCCCCGACGGGCGGCTCGAGATCCTCAGCGCGGGCGGCGATCAAATTCATGGCCGGGGGAGACGCCTCGAGGCCTGGATGATCGAAAGAGCCTTGCTGGCATACCCCGGGATCGATCAGGCGGCGGTGATCGTGGAGGCGAACGGCGGCGGAAGTCTGCACGTGGAGGCCTACGTGGGATGCCGAGACGCCGACTGGCCCTCGGTGGAAAGATTGCGGAGCTACCTGAGAGAGCGAGTGCCGAGCCCGATCGTCCCGGCGAGAATCGTGAGAATGGAGAGCTTGCGGTTGAGCCCCGACGGCCGGATCGATCGCCGGGAGCTACCGAGGAGCAAGGCGCTGGAGAAGGCGGAAGACGGAGGACCGGCCGGGACATGGAGCCCGTATGAAGAGCTGGTCAGGGGAATCTGGTGTGAGCTCTTTGGAACGGCAACAGTGGGCAGAGATGAAAGTTTCTTCGAGCTGGGCGGCCATTCGCTGCTGGCGACACAACTGACTTCGCGAGTGAGAGAGGTCCTGAAGGTCGAGCTGCCGCTGAGAACCGTTTTTGAAGAACCCACGATTGAAGGCCTGGGCCGAAGGATCGAGCAGGCGATTCAGAGAGGCGAGCGGGAGATTACCCCGCCGCTGCTCGGAGTTCCGAGAACGGGGGGGCTGCCGTTGTCGTTCGCGCAACAGCGGCTGTGGTTCCTGGATCAGCTCGTTCCCAACAATCCATTCTACAACTGTCCGGGGGCGATGAGACTGAAGGGGCGGCTCAACCTCGAGGCCCTGGAGAGAGTGATCAATGAGATCGTCAGAAGACATGAGATCTTGAGGACCCGATTCGAGGCGGTAGACGCGGTTCCGGTGCAGGTGATCGATCACTGGGAACCGCGGTCGCTGGAGGTCGAAGATCTGACGCACCACGCCCCGGCGGCGAGAGCCGCGGAAACGGCGAGCATCCTGCGGGCGGAGGCCGGAACGGGATTCGACCTCCGGCGAGGGCCGCTGATGAGGGTGAAGGTGTTGAAGCTCGAAGCGGACGAGCACATCGTGGTCTTCACCATGCATCACATTGTGAGCGACCGGTGGTCAATGGGAGTGCTGGTCCGAGAGGTCGGCGCGCTCTATCGGGCGATCAACGAGGGGCAGCGCTCGCCGCTCCCGGAACTGAAGATCCAATATGCCGATTACGCTCAATGGCAACGGAACCGGTGGCAAGGCGAGTTTCTGGAACGGCAGCTCCGCTATTGGCGGGAACGGCTGGTCGGATTGGCGCCGCTTGAATTGCCGACGGACCTCCCCCGCCCGGCCCTGGCCAACTATCGCGGAGCCAGTCTCGGTTTCCAACTCTCGGAGGAGTTGACCCGGAACCTGCGATCGCTAAGCCGGCGCGAGGGCCGGACGCTGTTTATGACGCTGCTGGCGACCTTCCAGACGTTGCTGAGTCGATACAGCGGCCAGGAGGACATTGCCGTCGGCTCGCCGATCGCCAATCGAACTCGCAGCGAGACCGAATCGTTGATCGGATTCTTCGTCAACACTCTGGTGCTGCGGACATCGGTCGGCGCGGCGCTGAGCTTCCGGAAACTGTTGGCCCAGGTGGGAGACACCTGCCTGGGGGCGTATGCCCACCAGGATCTGCCGTTCGAGCAACTGGTCGAGTCCTTGCAGCCCGAGCGTGATCTCAGCCATCAACCGTTATTCCAGGCCATGCTGGTCTTGCAGAATGCGCCGGCCGCCAGGCTGGAGATCCCGGGCCTGCAATTGAGCTATCTTGAAATTCCCGCCGAAACCTCGAAGTTCGATCTCCTGCTTTCGATCGAGGACGGCGCGGATCGCCTGATCTGCGATCTCAATTATGATTGCGACCTTTTCGAAGCCGCGACGATCGAACGGCTCGGCGGTCATCTGATGATCATGCTGGAAGCCGTGGTGGCGAATCCCGAGAGCCCGGTCTCGGCCATCGAATATCTGACCCCGGAGGAGCGGCGGCAGATCCTGGAGCAATGGGGGGCGCTCCCGGTCGATTACCGGACGGAGCCCGGCCTGCCCGTGCTCTTTGAGCGGCAGGTGGAGCGAACGCCCGAAGCGGTGGCGGTGGTCTCCGAGGCTGGCCGGCTGACCTATCGCGAGTTGGACCGGCGAGCCAACCGGCTGGCCCATTATCTGCAAGCTCGAGGGATCGGCCCCGAGACCATGGTCGGACTCTGCATCAACAGGTCATCCGAGATGATGGTGGGGCTGCTCGGGATCCTGAAGGCCGGAGGTGCATATGTGCCGCTCGATCCAGCCTATCCGAAGCCGCATTTGGCCTTCATGCTGGAAGACACGCAGGCCGCCATCATCGTCACCGAAGAGCAGATGAGATCGAGCCTTCCCGAATCCAGATCCTCAGTGGTGACCCTGGACGGCGCAGGGGCGGAGATCGCGCGGTATCCGGATACTCGACCGAAGACCGACCTCCAGCCCGAAAATCCGGCCTATGTGATCTATACCTCCGGATCGACCGGCCGGCCCAAGGGAGTGGTCATCGAACATCGAAACGCGGCGGCCTTCATCAAGTGGGCGGCGGAAGAGTTTGAGGCCCGCGACCTCGACGGCGTCCTGGCTTCGACCTCGATCTGCTTCGATTTGTCGGTCTTCGAAATCTTCGTGACGCTGAGTCGTGGAGGTAAGGTGATCCTGGCCGCGAACGCGCTTTCGCTGCCGCTCTTGAGCGCGCGGGCCGAAGTCAGCCTGGTCAATACGGTCCCCTCGGCGATGGCGGAATTGATGAGAATGAGAGCGATTCCCGACGGCGTCAGAATTGTGAATCTGGCGGGAGAGACTCTTCATCGGGGGCTTGCGGAGGAGATCTACGAACATACCCGGGTCGAAGTGGTCAGGAATTTATATGGGCCGAGCGAGGATACGACGTACTCGACGTTCGAGGCGGTCGAACAGGGAACCGAGGTCACTATCGGCCGGCCGGTCTCAGGCTCTCAGGTCTATATTCTCGACGAACGGATGCAACTGGTTCCGATCGGAGTCGCCGGAGAGATCTACATCGCGGGGGCGGGAGTGGCGAGAGGTTATTTGAACCGATCGCCGCTGACCGCTGAGCGGTTCGCCGTCGATCCGTTCAATCGGGAGGCCGGAGGCCGGGTCTACCGGACGGGCGATTGGGGGAGATACAAACCGGATGGAAGGATCGAATATTTAGGAAGAATAGATCGGCAGGTCAAGGTTCGGGGATATCGGATCGAATTGGAGGAGATCGAACGCGCTCTGATGGAGCATCCGGCGGTCAGCCAGTCGGTAGTCACGATTCGCGAAGACGAGCCCGGAGACAAACGACTCGTGGCCTATCTGGTCCGGCAGCCGAATTACATTCGCGGGGCGCAGGCTTCGCCGAACGGCGAGTCGTCCATCCAACAGGTCTCCCAGTGGCAGTCGGTGTTCGATCAGATGTACGACTCGTCCGCGGCGTCTCAGGAATCGGCGTTCGATCTCGCCGGCTGGAACAGCAGCTACACCAGGAGCGCCATCCCCGATCAAGAGATGCGCGAGTGGCTCGATGAGACGGTCGATCGGATTCTCTCCCTTCGCTCAGAGAGCGTGCTGGAGATCGGCTGCGGAACAGGGCTGATTCTCTGGAGGGTGGCTCCATTTTGCCGCCGGTATTGCGGAACGGATTTCTCCCGATCGGCTCTGGACCGCCTCCATCACGAGCTGGGATCGCAGCCGTCCCTGTCACACGTCGAGCTCTTTGAGAGAGCCGCGGAAAATTTCGAGGGCTTTGAACCGGAGAGTTTCGACACGGTCATCGTCAATTCGGTGGTTCAGTACTTCCCCGGCATCGATTATCTGATCGAGGTCCTGGAGCAGGCCGTGCGCCATGTTAAATCGGGCGGCACGATTCTGATCGGCGATATTCGGAGTCTGCCGCTCTTAAAAGCGTTCCAGACCTCGGTGCAGCTCTATCAGGCGCCGGCAGCCCTGGCGGCCGCCGAGCTGAGGGCGCGCGCGCAACGGCAGCTCGAGGAAGAGCAGGAGCTCCTCATCGATCCGAGTTTCTTCCTGGCGTTGAAGCGCCACCTGCCCAGGATTAAACACGTTGACATTCGACTCAAAGAGGGGCGCCATCATAACGAATTAACGAAATATCGCTACGAGGTCCTGATCCACGTTTCGGATGAACCTCTCGCCCTGGCCGACTGCACGTGGATGGATTGGCAGACGGCGTCGCTCAGTCTGCCCGCCCTGGAGCAATTGCTTTCATCGAAGAGTCAGGAGGTGTTGGCCATCAGGCGGATCCCGAATGCCCGCCTGACCGAGGACCGGGCGCTGCTGGAGATGCTGGCCGCCGCCAACGGAGCCGACCGGGTCGAAGACCTGCGCCGCGGCTTGCACTCGATTCAGGAACCGGGGATCGATCCGGCGGCCTTGATCGATCTGGGACGCGGCCTGAACTATCGAGTGAAGATCAACTGGTCCGGAAGCGGCAATGACTGGTATTTTGACGTGATCTTCCTTCGAAATGACGCCGGGCCGGGCCGAGGGATGCCGCCGGTCGTCAATCCCTGGTGGGCCAATTCGGACGGCCTCAACGGTTCATGGAACAGATACGCCAATGATCCATTGCGGACCGAATCGACCTCTTCATTGGTCTCCGATTTACGAGCGCATGCCAGGCACAGGCTTCCGGAATACATGATGCCGTCCGCCTGGATGGTGCTGGATGAGTTGCCGTTGACGCCAAACGGCAAGGTCAATCGCCGCGCCCTGCCCGCTCCGGAAATGAACCGGACCGAAGTCAGACAGCAGGAAGCCGCGCCACGGACGCCGGTCGAAGAGATGCTGGTCGGGATCTTCGAGGAGGTGCTGAGGCTCAAGCGGCTGGGGGTTCATGACAACTTCTTCGAACAGGGAGGGCATTCATTACTCGCCACGCAAGTCATGTCACGAATCAGGAAGGCCTTCGGGGTGGAGATCGCGGTCAGAAGCATCTTTGAGGATCCGACGGCGGCCGGTCTGGCCCGCCGGGTGGAGGCGGCCCGGAGAGCGGGCGCGACAGATGACACTCCTCCGCTGACCAAGAGACCGCGTGGGACCGTCCTCCCGTTATCGTTCGCGCAACAACGGTTGTGGTTCATCGAACAATTGGATCCCGGCACGGCGCTCTATAACTGTCCGGGCGCGATGAAGCTGGAAGGACGCCTGGATCTGCGGATTTTGGAATCGGTCATCAATGAGGTCGTCAGAAGACACGAGGTCTTGAGGACCAGGATTGAAGTGGTGGACGGCGTCCCGGCGCAGACGATTGACGAATGGGAACCGCGCCGGCTGGAGCTCTTCGACCTGACCGACCTGACCGCGGAGGAGAGAGAGACCGAGGCGAAGCGGATCGCGAGAGCGGAGTTCGGGACGGGATTCGACCTGTCGAAGGGACCGCTGATCCGAGTGAAGGTGCTCCAATTGAAGGCGAACGAATATGTCGTGCTCTTCACAATGCATCATATCGTGAGCGACGGCTGGTCGGTGGGGGTCCTGGTCAAAGAGGTCTGTCTACTCTATGAAGCGCTGAGCGCGGGCCACGGATCGCCCTTACCGGAATTGGAGATCCAGTATGCCGATTACGCATCCTGGCAGCGGACCTGGTTACAGGGAGAGGTTCTGGAAAGGCAGCTCGGCTATTGGCGCGCGCAACTGGACGGGGATTGGCCGATGCTGGAGCTGCCGATCGACCGCCCGCGAACTTCGCGGCACTCCGGCGCGGGCGCCAGGGAGTCAGGCACGATCAGTGAAGAATTGACGGAGAAGCTGGTCGGGCTGAGCCGGAGACACGGCGGTACCTTGTACATGACCTTGCTCGGAGCCTTTCAGATCCTGCTCAGCAGATACAGCGGCCAACACGACATCGTCGTCGGAACCGATATCGCGAACCGTAACCGCAAGGAGACGGAAGAGCTGATCGGTTTCTTCGTCAACCAACTGGTGCTGAGGACCGATCTACAAGGCGATCCCAGTTTCGAGCAACTGCTGGAACGAGTGAAGAATGTCACGTTGAACGCCTACGCGCATCAAGACGTTCCGTTCGAGAAGCTGGTGGAGGAGTTACAGCCGCGAAGAGACTTGAATCGATCGCCGCTCTTTCAGGCCAAGCTGGTGCTGCAAAATGCGCCGACCGCCAGAACCTTGAGACTGCCCGGGATCGTTTTGAAGGAGATCGAGTCGGAAGAAGTCAGGGCCCGGCTGGATCTGACGATCTTCATCACGGAGATCCAGAACCGGCTCTCGATGGCGGTGGTCTACAACCGGGAGCTCTTCGAAGCGGGTACCGTCCGGCGCCTGCTGGAGCACTTCGGAACGCTGCTGGAATCGATCGCGGAGGCTCCGGAGCGGAGAGTGAACCAACTGCCGCTCATGACTGAAGCCCAGCGCCTGCAGATTGTGGCCGGGTTGAATCACGCCGCCGAAGACGGGCGGTTCGAGTCGGTGTTGGCGATGATCCGGGAGTCGGTCAACAGGTGTCCGGACGCCATCGCGGTCAACTACCAGGACCAGTTTCTCAGCTACCGTGAGCTCAATTTCAGATCTAACCAACTGGGCCACTATTTGAGGCGCCTCGGCGTGGGGCCCGAAGTCATCGTCGCGGTCTGCATGAAACGATGCGCCGAAATGCCGATGGCGCTCCTGGGGATCCTCAAAGCCGGAGGGATCTATCTGCCGATGGACCCGGGGTACCCGATCGAGCGGCTGGGACTGATGCTCGACGATGCGGGGGTCTCCGTGATCATCACCCATGAGCAGGCGCGCGCCAGCTTGCCCGCGGTCTGGGTTCAGACAATCGGTCTCGACCAGGAATGGGAGGAGCTCTCCCGTGGCGCGGGCACGGAGGTGCCGGCCGAAGTGGCCGCCGCCGGTGCCGCCTATGTGATCTATACCTCCGGCTCGACCGGCCGGCCCAAGGGAGTGGTGATCACGCATGGAGGATTGGCCAATTATCTGAAGTGGGCGGCGGAGGAATACCGGATCGCCGCGGGGGAAGGGGCTCCGGTTCAATCATCGATCGGATTCGACCTGACGGTGACGAGTGTGTATGGCCCGCTGGTCTGCGGAAAACGCGTGCAGTTGCTGCCGGAGGAGGCAGGGTTGGAGGCCCTGGCGGCCGACCTGAGCCGGGAATGGGCATACAGCTTGATCAAAATCACGCCCGCGCATCTGGACGTCCTGGCGGAACAGATGAAAGACCGTGAGGTGGCCGGGAGAGCGGGCGTCCTGGTCATCGGAGGGGAAGAGCTGAGAGACGAAGGCCTGGCGTCTTGGAGGGCGCGGGCGCCGGGGACGCGGCTGATCAACGAGTACGGGCCGACCGAGACCGTCGTCGGGTGTTGCGCCTATGAGGTGAAGGAGCCCGGGAATGAGGGAGAGGCCGCGCCGATCGGCAAGCCGATTACCAATACCCGGATGTACGTCCTCGACGGAGAGCAGGAACCATTGCCGATCGGAGCGAGGGGCGAGCTCTACATCTCCGGGGCTGGCGTGGCGAGAGGATATTTGGGGGCGCCGGAATTGACGGCGGAGAGATTCAGGCCGGACCCGTTCGGAAGCAGCGGGGGAGAACGGATGTACCGGACGGGAGACGAGGGGAGATATCTGCCGGATGGCAACCTCACCTATCTGGGGCGAGGTGATCGTCAGGTGAAGGTGCGGGGATATCGGATCGAGTTGGGAGAGATCGAGGCGGCGCTGAGGACGCACCCGGATGTCAAACAGAGCGTGGTCATGGTCAACGAGGACGGGCCGGGCCGAAAGCGGCTCGTCGGGTATGTCGTGAGCGGGGGCCGCGCGACCGCCGCCGAGTTGAAGCACCATCTCCGGGAAAGAATCCCCGACTACATGGTCCCGGAAGCGGTGCTGTTTCTGGATGAAATGCCGGTCACCGCCAACGGCAAGATCGACCGGAAGAGACTCTCGCAGATCGAAATCGAAGTCAGATCGGAGGAGCAGGAACCGGCCGGCTCGCGAACCGCGATCGAGGAGATCGTGGCCGGGATCTTTGCGGAAGTGCTGGGGCTGGAGCGGGGGCGGCCCGACGACAATTTCTTTGAGAACGGCGGCCATTCATTGTTGGCGACTCAGGTCGTCTCGCGAGTGAAGAGCGCCTTCAGCGTGGAGCTGAACGTGCGGGCGATTTTTGAGGAGCCGACCGTCGCCGGGCTGGCTCACCGAATCGAGGCGGCGATCAGGGGCGGAGAGCGGCAGGACGCGCCGCCCCTGATCCGGGCCCCGCGAGAGGGAGCATTGCTCTTATCGTATGCCCAGCAAAGCTTGTGGTTCATCGAACAGTTGGAACTCGGTCAGGCGATCTATAACTCTCCGACGGCCGTGAAGCTGGAGGGGCGGTTGAAGCTCGAAATTCTGGAAGCCGTCATCAATGAGATCGTCAAAAGACATGAGCTGTTGAGGACCAGGATCGAAGCGGAAGCGGGAACCCCGAAACCGGTGATTGATGAGTGGCAGCCGCAAAGATTGGAAGTGGTCGATCTGACGGATTTGACCGCGGAAGCGCGAACGGCGGAGGCCCTGAGGTTCGCCGGATTGGAGGCGGAGACCGGATTCGATTTGAGTCGAGGCCCGCTGATGCGAGTGAAACTTTTAAAACTGGAAGAGGAGCAGCACGTGTTGCTCTGCACCATGCATCATATCGTGAGCGATGCGTGGTCGATGGGCATCCTGGTGAAAGAGGTCTGCGCGTTATATGAGGCGATGAGCGAAGGCCGGACCTCGCCGCTGCCGGAGCTGGAGATTCAATATGCCGATTACGCATTCTGGCAGCGGAATTTCCTGACCGACGCCGTCATCCGGGAGCATTTAAGCTATTGGAAGCAGCAACTCGGCGGGCAGCTTCCGGTCCTCCGGTTGCCCGCGGATCATCCCCGCCCGCCCGTGCCCAGCTATCGCGGGGCGACGATCTACCTTCCGGTGCCGGCGGAGTTGCAGCGCCCGCTGCAGGACTTGAGCCGCCGAGAGGGCGTGACGCTGTTTATGCTGCTGCTGGCGGCGTTCAAGGTGTTACTGCATAAGTACACTGCCCAGGAGGACATCATTGTCGGAACCTCGGCGGCCAACCGGAATCGGGCCGAACTGGAGCCGCTCATCGGTTACTTTGTGAACATGCTGCCGCTCCGGACCAATCTCGGCGGCGATCCCCGGTTCGGCGAGTTACTGAAGCGGGTCCGGGAAGTCGCCCTGGGCGGATACGCTCATCACGAGCTACCGTTCGAAAAGCTGGTCGAAGAGATCCAGCCGGAACGGGCGGTCAGGCAGATGCCTTTATTTAACGTCGCCTTCGGCGTCCAGAATGCCCCCAGGGCGGAGCTGCGATTGCCCGACCTGAAGCTCAGCCCGGTCCTGGCCGCCGACGCCGGGGCCAGGTTCGATCTCGCCTTGTGGGTGACAGAAGGCCCCGAAGGAATGCAGATCTCCTGGATCTACAGCCGCGACCTCTTCAAAGAGGTAACCGTCAAACGAATGCACGACCATTTTATGAACCTGCTCTTCGGCATCGTCGATCGGCCGGACGCTAGACTGACGACTCTGGACCTGACGCCCGGCGCCGAGACGGGGCCGACCGCCGAAGCGTCGAGCCGGGAGACCGACTTTGATCCACAAGGGCCGCGAACGATCAATCGCCGCGGGATCAAAATCTCCGGCCGCTGACCAATCCCCCAATCCTCTCGGATGGAGAACGAGTAATGACCAAATCAAATGACGATGACTCGACCTGGAACGCCTTCCGGCGGGCCGCGCGAAAGCCGGTTCGGCTCTCGCCGGGAGAGATGATCACCCGCCGGCACCTCGATGAGGACCGGCCGTTCCCGCTGGTCGTGCAACCTCGGGTGGACAACCTGAGTCTGCCGGATTGGGCTCTGAATAACCGTTCCGAGATTGCGAGCGACCTCGGGAAGTATGGGGCGATCCTGTTTCGGGGTTTCAACCTGAAATCGGTCTCGGAATTCGAT
>DATEFT010000374.1:0-6756 GCA_035280505.1 Blastocatellia bacterium
ATCTGGAGCCGTTCCAGGTCGCTCTGCGGGCGACTTTCACTCTGCTTGGACTGGTCGCTTTTCTTCTGAGTCGTAGCTTTCGGTTTAGATCCTGGCGTCGGATTCTGTGCTGAGGCAGGTCCCAAAGTGGTACCGACCATCAGGGAGGCGAGCGAAAAAACTGAAATCTTTCGATATAGTCTTTGCAAAGGCATAAGTAGTCCTCGATAAAGCAGGCCTATACATGTATTCCTGTATTGATGATCTGGAGTGAGGGAGAAGGGACGGTTTTATTATATACTTGCCTACAGCTCGGTTGCTTATATTTATAATTAATTAGCTCTGATCGCTAGAACTTCTCAATATTTGAATGGTCGTCAGCGAATATGAACGGATCAAGTAGCTCGTCATATTCTAATCTATTGTGGATGATCCTGTTGGTCGGGCTCTGCCTGGTCTGCTGGCTCGAACCGCGATCTTCAGCCGACGCTCAGCAGGGTGAATCCAAACCGGTGCAGAATCCGAAAGAGGAGCCGCAGACGATTCGGCTCGGGACGCAACTGGTCAACGTCTTCTTCAGCGTCACCGACAAGAAGAACCAGTACATTAATGACCTCTCCAAGAATGAGGTGATGGTCCTGGAGAATGGTCGCCCGCAACAGATCTTTACCTTCAAGCATGAGGTCGATCTGCCCCTGACCGTGGCCATCCTGGTAGATATCAGTAACAGCGTCCGCTCGATCATCCCACGACTGACCAGCGCCAGCTCCAAGTTCCTCAATTCGGTGATGCGGCCCGAGATCGATACCAGCGCGCTCATCCAATTCGACAGTGAGGCAACGCTAATCGAAGACCTCACATCGAACCTCGGTCGTTTAAGTGGTTCTTTGCAGGAACTCGAACATAGTCTGTCGCTGCCGCCCAAGCGCGAGGGAATTCTGCCGCCGCCGGTCACCGCCGGTTCGCGGCGCGGAGGAACGGCGATCTACGATGCGGTCGTGGCCGTCAGCCAGGATCTGCTGGCCCCGAGAAAGGGACGTAAGACCATTATTCTCTTTACCGACGGCCAGGACACGACCAGCTTCACGAAACGCGAGGAGGCCGTCGACCTGGCGATCCACACTGAGACCATCATCTACGCGATCGGAATCGGCCAGGAGTCCGACGAGACGGTGAATAAGAAAGATCTCAATAAGTTATGCGAACAGACCGGGGGACGTGCCTACATCCCCAAGACCGTCCAGGATCTGGATCGCGCCTTCGCACAGTTGGAACAGGAGTTGCGCCAACAATACTTGCTGGCCTACGAACCGGCCAATGATCATGCCGACGGCAGCTTTCGTCGAATTGAGGTGCGTCTGCGGAATCGCAAGGACTTAGCCGTTCACCACCGGCCCGGGTACTATGCAGTCAAGCCCTAGCCGAACAGATCACCGAATTATTTGGACCGGAATTCAATTCAGGAAGAAACGATCAAGGCAGGCCTGACGTATAATGATCGTTTGCGGCTTTAAATCGCGCGGTAATCCGGAGCGGATTATTGAAATGGTCGGGCGAATTTGATCATTGGAAAATCGATCGTAAATAAAGGCTAGGTATGGGCAAAAAGTTGTTCTTTTCACCTCAAATCAATCGTCAATTTATCGTCATCGCATCGATGGTCGTCTCGTCAGTGTTATGCATCTCCATGCTGGCGATCCGAATCGTCCACACCCAACGATTTACCCACACCTACCTGCTCTGGAATCTGTTTCTGGCCTGGCTCCCGCTGGTCAGTGCGCTCATCTCCTACAATCTTCACCTGAGTTCTCCCAAACGAACCTGGCTCCTGGTGATCTTCTGCGCCTGTTTATGGCTCGTCTTTCTACCCAATGCTCCGTATTTGATTACGGACCTCGTCCATCTGCACCCGGGTGGAGAATTTATCTATTGGTTCGATCTGATCATGTTCTTCGCCTTCGCCTGGAACGGAATCTTCCTGGGATTGATCTCGCTCTATCTGATGCAAGAGCTGGTGGATAGAGTCGCCGGGCAGCTCTTGAGCTGGGGCTTCGTCCTGATCGTCTCATTCCTGAGCAGCTTCGGAATCTACATGGGCCGATTTCTGCGATGGAATAGCTGGGACCTGGCAACCCAGCCGGCGGAACTGGTCGGAAACCTGCTCGACGGAGTCTGGCACCCGTATGGGCATCTGCGGACCCTGGCCTTCTCCTTGCTCTTCACCCTCTTCCTGACCTCATCCTACCTGATGCTGGTCGCGGTCACGCGCTTCAACCACGTTCGTCCCGAGAGAGATTGATCAACCGCGAAACACTTCGCGATTTCAAGCTTATTGCACATTCAGGAAGCGCCGGAAGTTCTCCGCCGCCCGCCCGATGGCCCGCGCCAAACTCAATTTGGCCACATTGTGTGCGAAAACGCTGTTGATGTAGTCCAATTGAGCGGTGGCCACCGACTCCTGGGATTGCACGACCTCGACGTTATCGCCGACGCCGGCGTCGAACCGCTGGCGGGTCAGGTCCAGATTCTCTCGAGCGGCCTCGATATTCTTCATCGCGACCCCGACCTGGCTGGTCGTGGCCTGGAGATCGAGATAGGCGTTCCGCACTTCGGCCTCGATCCGGCCGCGCAGGTCTTCGAGTTCCGCCCGCCGTTGAATCAAGGGGGCCGTCGCCTGTTCGATGTCCGCCTTGATGCGATTGCCCTGCCAGATCGGGATGTGAATGGTCCCGACCAACGCAAACGTGCCATGAGATTGCGCGGGGTTCGTGCCGATCACGCCGTAATCGGCCCTCATCGAAAACGAGGGCAGACGTTCGGCCCGCGCCGCGGCCAGGGCGCGTTCGGCGGCTCGAACCTGCGCTTCCGCGGCTTTCAGATCCGAGCGCTGCTCGAAGGCCTGTTTGAGGGCGTCGTCAAGCACGACCGGCGGCAGCGGCGCGAAGGGGATCTCGTCGATCGTCTCATAGGCGTCGTTGGGCGACAGGCCGGTCAGCCGCGCCAGGTTGATCTTCTGTTTGGCCAGGTCGTTCTGCAACGAGATCAATCGTTGCTGCTGGGTCAGAGCCTGAATCCGGCTGCGGTTGAGATCGGTCTGGGCGACCAGTCCGGCGCTGCGCTGCTGCTGGGTCTGTTGATAGAGCGCGTTGGCGGTCTCCAATTGGACACGGGCCGCCTCCACCTTGGCCTTGGCCGCAATCACCTGCAGATAAGCTCCGCCGACCGCAAAGACGACCAAATCCCGGGCGTCATCGGCTGAGAACTCGGTGGCGCGCTCATTTTCGCCGGCCGCCCGATAATTGTTCCAGGCGGTCATGTCCATCACGGTGTGCGACAGACTCGCGCGCAGATCGAAATAGTTGAACGGCCCGACCACGCTCGGAACCGAGAAACCGGGGATCGGCGCCTCGAACCGCAGACCGCTCGCCGCCAGGTTCAACTGCTGCATGGTCCCGCTCAGATTCGCGCCGATGTTCGGAAGCAGCGCGCTGCGCGCCGCCCGAGTCTGCCCGCGCGATTGCTGCACGGCCTGTGTCAACCCCACCGCGCCCAGGTTGAACTCTGTCCCTCGCTCGATGGCCTCGATCAATGACAGCCGACCTGAAAAAGGCAGCTTGTCGGTGCTCCGCGTGCTCCCGGCAAAGGGCCCCTGGACCTGGACCGAGGGATTGAGAGTGTTGACGCTGGTCGTGGTTCCGGGCACGGGCGCCTGGGTAGAGGTCACCGAACCGCCTTGAGCGTTGCGCCCCGAGAGCGGAAGTTGAGTGGCCGGCGTCCCCTGGGAGCCGCCGGCGGCCGCTCCGAGCTGGGCTCCGGCATTGGGCGTCAAGATGGTGACGGCCCATAGAAAGACCGTGGCCGGTCCGCCGATTCGAATTGCTAAGCTAATTGGTCTTCTCATTTCTCTTGAACGATGCCTTCGTCACTCTCTCCATCTATCCGAGCTGTTTTCGGAATCGCCCCACGCTCAGGATGAAGAGAATGAGGGTTATGGCGAGCAAAGCCAGGAAATTGGGCCACAAAGTGGTGAGCCCGCTCCCCTTGAGCATGCTCGCCCGAACGATAGTCGCAAAGTGGTGAATCGGATTGATCAGGGTTAGAGGCTGCAACCAATGCGGCATCGCCTCCACGGGGTTGAGCGCTCCGGAGAAGGTGCTCAACGGGGGATTGATGAAAAAGCTCGTCAGCATGGCCTGCTGGGCCGATTTGCTGAAGGTGGCGATGACGGTCCCGATGCTGATGCCGGCCAGCACACACAACGCCCCGCCGCTCAGGATCAAGGGCAAGGCCCCATGAAAAGGGACCTTGAAGGCGACCCTGATGACGATGATCGCGAAGAGCATCATCATGCACAAGAGGATGAAGAGCGGAGAGATCTTGGCGATGATGATCTCGGAGGTCGTCGCCGGAGACATCAGCAACTGTTCGATAGTCCCGGCCTCGCGTTCCCTGACCATGGCCCCGGAGGCCACGATGGAACTGTTCAGAATCAGGAGCAGGCCGAAGACTCCGGTCACGATAAACCACGAATCGACCAGGCCGGGGTTATAAAGAAAAGCGGGGTGGAGCACGATCTGTCCCCGGGAACTCAGATCGGTCGCGGCCCCCGGTCGAAGGGTGACCTGAAATCCCTCCGCCCGCAAACTTCGGTTGTAGGTTTGAATGACCCCCTCGGCATAGCCCTGGGCGATGGTGGCGGTATTCGCGTTCATCGCGTTCAACAGAAACTGGACCGTCACCGGCCGGCCGCGGTGCAGATCGCGGGCATAATCGAAGGGGATCACCAGGCCCGCATCGAGATCGCCGCGGGCGATGGCCTGGCCCAACTGATCGGAGGAGAAATATTGGCCGGCCAGGCGGAAACTCTGACTCTCGCTCAAGGCGGCAACCAGTTCCCGGCTCTCCGAAGTCTTGCTCTCATCCAGGACCCCGAGACGAAGATCGGAGACCGTCGCGCTCAGGGCAAAGCCGAAGAGCAGTAACTGCATGGTCGGCGGAAGAATCAGCGAGATCGCGAGGCGACGGTCGCGCCGAATCTGGTTGAACTCTTTTCGGACCAGCGCCCGCACCCGAGAGCTGAAGATTTGTTGGATAATCCTGATCATGGCTTATGCCCTGAGCTGCATGCGCCGCATGCTGCGCCACGCATTCGTGTAGAAGATCGCCCCCAGCAGGCCGATGATCGGAACCTTGTACCAGACCGCCGGCCAACCGCCGCCCTGCAACAGGGCGTCGCGCACAATTTCGATATAGTATTTGCCCCAGACGAAATGAGAGATCCAGCGTAATCCCGCCGGGATGTTCTCGACCGGAAAGATCAGGCCGGAGAGCAGAAAGACCAGGAGAAAACCGCCGAGCGCGACCGCCTGCATCGCCGCCGCCTGGTTCGGAATGGTCGCCCCGACCATGGTCCCGAACGAGGCGACGCAGAAGGCATAAAAGATCGTGGCCACGATGGCCGGAGTCGGATCGCCGGCCAGACTCAGTTCGAAATAGGTGAAGAGAAGGATCGCCCCGAGAAAGCACTCGGCCAGCGCCACGGCCATGAAGGCGAAGATCTTGCCGAGCAGAAATTCATGGGCCGAGATATTCGAGACATAGACCTGCAGAATCGTCTTCTGCTCTCCCTCCTTGGCCATGGCGATCGCGGCCAGCAACGGCGGAAACATCGAGATTCCTAGCACGAAGACTCCCGGCCCGTAGAACTTCTTTGAGGAACGTCCGGGGTTGTACCAGAGCCGGATGGAGGCTTCGACCGGTCCGTTCTGCCCCGTCCCGGATGATCGCAGATTGTAGGCCCGCGTAATTTGGGCCGCGTACCCCGAGACCAGCTTGGCGGTATTGGCGTCGGAGGCATCGATCAAGATCTGGACGGAAGCGGCCTGACCGCGCGCCGCATCGCGGCCCAGATGAGCGGGAATGATGAGCGCGGCCCGCGCCGCGTTCGATCTGAACGCCTCTTCAGGCTGTTTATCCGGCGGCCAGGGCACGATCCGAAAAGTGAGCGAAGCGCGGTAGGCATCGATCAAGTCATGTGAGGCCGGCGAATTATCAAAGTCCTGGATGACAATCGGAAGATCGTTCACCGTCAGCGAGATCGCGGTCCCCATCAAGATCAGCAGAAACAACGGGAGCCCCAGGGCCAGAGCGAGCGTCCGCCAATCGCGAACGATCTGGGTCAACTCTTTCCTTACCTGTGCAATGATTCTTCTCATAATTTTTGATAAAGTACTCAGTCTTCTGAAGAGGCCACTTTCCCCTCTTGCCGCGCCTTTTCGACCACGCTGATGAAGACATCTTCCATCGAGAAGCGCGATTCGCGCACGCTGATGACGCGGACTCCGTTCGATTCGAGCTTCTCGACCGTGGCTCGCTGACCGCTCTCGACCTCGGCATCGATGATGACGTGGAGCCGGTCGCCGAAGAGCGAGACCCGCCAGCGCTCTTCATCACGCTTGAGCAGATCGGCCGCGCGTTGCGGCTGATCGACGATCAATTCCAAGAGATGGCCGGGCTGCTCGCTCTTAATGCCGCTGGGGCTGCCCTCGGCCACCAGTTCACCCGCGACCATAAAACCCAACCGGTTGCACTGCTCGGACTCTTCGAGATAGTGGGTGGTCACCAGAATGGCGGTCCCGGCATCCGCCAGCCGATTGATCATGGTCCAGAAGGCGCGGCGGGCCAGCGGATCCACGCCGGAAGTCGGTTCATCCAGAAAAAGCACGCTCGGTTCGTGCATGATGGCCGCGCCGAAAGCCACCCGCTGCTTCCATCCTC
>DATEFT010000375.1:0-2037 GCA_035280505.1 Blastocatellia bacterium
CCAGGCGGACCTCAACGTGATAGGAGAGGCCGCGACCGGCGAAGACGCGGTCAGAATCTGCGCCGAACAGGCCCCCGACGTGGTGCTGATGGACCTGAAGATCAATGGGATCGACGGCATTGAAGCGACCCGGCAGATCAAGCAGATCAGCCCGCGCACGCAGGTGAACATTTTGACTTCGTATCATGAAGATGGACAGATCCTGCCCGCCATTCAAGCCGGAGCGTTATCTTATCTGCTCAAGGATGTCACCCCCCAGGAACTGGTGGCGACGGTGCGTAAAGCCAGCCGTCAGGAGGCCACCCTGCATCCTCAGATCGCCAAACAGATTATGAGCGGGTTGCGTCAGGAGCGGGCGGAGACGGATGACCGGCCGCGAACCAATCTTTCCGGCCGTGAAATCGAAGTCTTGCGTTTAATCGCCGACGGCCTGTCCAACGCCGAGATTGCGGAGCGCCTGTTTATCAGCGAGAAGACGGTCAAATCGCATGTCAGCAATGTTCTGGGAAAACTCCACCTGACCGACCGCACTCAGGCGGCCGTCTATGCCTGGAAGACAGGACTGGTCTCGCGCACC
The DNA here is from genome assembly GCA_035280505.1 of Blastocatellia bacterium. Lineage (GTDB taxonomy): Bacteria > Acidobacteriota > Blastocatellia > RBC074 > RBC074 > JAKEHZ01. The sequence goes on from DATEFT010000375.1 coordinate 578, forward strand.
AAATAGGGCCTGCTCCTCGATCTCGTCGTCGAGTCCTCAATTCTCGCTTTGATTTCCGAACAGCCCCCGCCAGGTTCTGCGGCAAAATATCGGCCCCGCTCATGTTTGAATCGAGTAAAATGCAGGCATTGAAGGAGGAATAGAATGCTCAACACCATCGAGGCTGGTCTGCGCGATCAATTATTTAAGCGGCATCAGAGGCTGGAGACTGCTCTCTCCAACTTCGGCGAATCCGCACAACTTCGCCAGCTTTTGCAGGAGGTCGATACTGCGCTGGAGCGCCTAAACCAAGGCTCTTACGGTTTGTGTGAAGTCTGTCGCGATCCGATTGAGACCGAACGACTGATCGCAGATCCGCTGGTACGATTTTGCCTGGACCATTTGACGCCTGATCAACAAGAGGCGCTTCAACGTGACTTGGCGTTGGCCGCTCAAATTCAGAGAGCGTTGTTGCCGAAACCGGATTTTGTCTTTGGCAATTGGCAGATAGCGTCTCACTATGAACCGTTCGGACCGGTCAGCGGAGATTATTGCGATCTGGTAGGCGCTGAAGACGGCAGCCTCTATTTCATGTTCGGCGATGTCTCGGGTAAAGGGATTGCCGCCGCCATGTTGATGAATCAACTCCATGCGATGTTCCGCACCTTGATCTCGATGCGGCTGGCTCTCTGTCAGTTGGTCGAGTCGGCAAGCCGATTATTCTGCGAGAGCACGATGCCCATGCACTATGCCACGCTGGTTTGTGGAAAAATGGGCAATTCCGGAGAAGTGGAGATTTGCAACGCCGGGCATTTGCCGGTCCTGTGGCTTAATGGTCAAGAGATCAAGAAGATTGAAGCTACCGGTCTGCCGCTGGGGGTATTCTTTCACCAGGAATTTTCGACCTGTAAGGTGCAATTGGCTCCGAACGATTCACTGCTTTTGTACACGGACGGGCTCTCTGAGGCACAAAATGGGCAGGGTGAAGATTATGGTTTGAAGCGGATCTCGAAGTTGGTCGGCAGTGGGCACCTGACTTTACCTCAGGCGATGATCAGCACTTGTCTGGAAGACTTGAACGCTTTCCGGGCCGGGAGGCCCAAGACGGATGATCTGACCATGATGGTTGTTCGTTGGGCCAGGTAAGCGTACGCTGCCACTTGTCTCCGCTCACTGGTGCTCGGGTCAATCCCTCTCCTCAATGATGATGGTGTCAAGAATCGCCCGGTTTTGACGGACGATAAGTTCACTGCATCGGCTCATGACAATAGGTGCACTCGTTGCTGGCCCCCTTCGCCTGGTGGCAGTTCATACAACCGGTCATCGAAATATCTATTTCCCGGTAGAGTCGTTCGCGTTCTTTGACCCGACCGTGGCATTCCGTGCAGGTGCCGCCCGCCGTCAGATGCGCGCGATGGCTGAACCTGACGTAACTGGGAATTTCATAAACGCGTACCCATTTGGGATCACGTTTCTCCCTG
>DATEFT010000376.1:0-6142 GCA_035280505.1 Blastocatellia bacterium
GATGAACAGCCTGACTGAACCTGGATTGAAGCAGCTCCGCGACAATGTCATGCTCATCGGCGGCGAGGTTGGCCGCTCAGTGGAACGCGCGATGCAGGCGCTGATCTCACGCGACTCCCTGCTGGCCGAGCAGGTGCTCACCGAGGGCAATCGGATCGATGCGCTTGAACTGGAATCGGATCACCTCGGGATCTGCGTGCTGGCGCTGAGAGCCCCCAAAGCTCGGGATCTGCGTTTTGTCGTCTCGGCGAGCAAGATCATCTCCCGCCTGAAGCGGATTCGCGATCAGGCCTGTACGATCGCCCGCGCCGCCATCAATTTCAACAACCAGGCTCCGGTCAGACTTCATCGCGACCTGCCGCAGATGGCCGTGGAGGTCGCCGCGATGTTGAGCCACTCGCTGATCGCTTTCGCAAATGCGGATGCCGAAGCCGCTCGGGCGATCATTGAACGCGACCATCAGATCGGCCGGCTCTACGAACGCCTCTCCCAAGAACTGCTCGAGGTGGCGACGTGGAATCCGGAGATGGCCGGCCATGCCACTCGCCTCATCCTCATGGCCAACCACCTGCTGCAGATCGGCGATTGCACCAAAGAGATCTGTCAACAGATCGTGTATATGAAAGAAGCGTGCGTGATCAAGAACCACCGCCCGTGGGTTCAGATGTCTAAATGCAGAGTGAGCAATTACATGAATTGACGGGCTGCTCTAGACTTCTTTAGACTTCCGCTCTAAAAGCCCAGCCGTAGAGCAAAGCGAAACTCCCGGGATCGGCCCATCGCGTCCGCGGACTGTGTGGACAGAATCTTCCCGAAGTTCGAGCTGTTGATGTCGGCGGTCGGGTTCGAGAAATGCGGCGTATTGCTGACGTTGAACGACTCGACCCGAAACTGAAGATTGAACCGTTCCGTAAGTTTGAAAACTCGGAACAGGCCGAGATCGAGGTTCACCACTCCCGGTCCGCTCAGGGTGTTCCGGCCGACATTGCCGAACCGGACGTCGGTGGGGCGCGCAAACGCGGTGGTGTCGAACCAGGTCCCATCGTCACCGACCAGACCCAGCTTGTTAACGGCCGATTTGATCTGATCGGGGGTCTGCTGGTTGCCGGGCATGTTCAACGTCGACCCCGAAGCCGTGAGGGTGTAGGGCCGTCCCTGGTAGGCGCTAAAGATCCCGTTGAGTTGCCAGCCGCCCAGCAGGGCGCCGGCCACGCCGCCTTGAGCCCATCTCTTCCCCCCGCCGAATGGCAATTCATAGACCGTGCCGAACTGGAAGATCTGTGGAATGTTGTTCGATGAGGTGGCGCGATTGCGAGCGAAGACGCTCGGCGCATTCCAACGAAACTCCGTCCAATCGCTGTAATCGGCCTGATCGATGGCGTGCGAATAAGTGTAAGAAGCTTTCAGGAAGAGACCGCCGGTGAGTCGCCGATTGACGGAGGCCTGCAGCGAGTGGTACGTGCTGTGCGTGCGCCCATCCCATTCCCTGGTCGTGGCGGTCCGCCCGAATTGGGCGAAGAGCGGGCGCCCATCGTTGCCCGAACCGGGGATTTGCGAAGCATTGAGATCCAGAAAGGCGAAGCCATTGACGGATGCGGTTCCGACGTATCCGACCGAGGTGACCAGTTCGCCGGGCAGTTTGGTCTCGATGATGAAGTTCCACGATTGGATATAGCCGCGGTGCAACTGGCGGTTGGCCACCGGATAGCCCATCTCGTTCGCCGGCGGCAGCGGAATCCTCCCCGCGCCGAGATCGGGACAGCAGATGGGCAGAATGCCGACACCGGAGCCCAGCGGTTGATTGGGGATCCCGCCGGCGACGTAGTTGGGATCGGTGGTTACCGGCTGGAAGCCGTTGGCGCCGGAGAACTCGGCGGCAATCGTCAGCGGGAACCAGCCGCGCAGGGCTTGCGCGCCCCAGGGATGCGAGTGATAGGTGAGACCGTAACCACTCCGGATGACCGTGGAATTTCCGACCTGATAGGCGAACCCGACTCGAGGCGCCAAAAGCCGCTTGCTGAATCCGACTCCATTGTCGCGGGGAACATCGCCCCGTCCTCCGATCAAGACCTCATTGGTGGTGGGATCATATGACTCGATCCCCAGGCCGGCCGAGCGGGTGCGGTTGGGATAGAGTTCCCATCGCAATCCCAGGTTGAGCGTCAGTTTGGGCGTGGCCCGCCAGCGATCTCGCAGATAGAGACCATAGACGTTCTCCTGGCTGTCCATCTTGATGAACTGGCTGCTCTTCCCCGCCCCGGTGGGCGTCCCGAGCAGAAATCCGGCCAGGCTATTCCAACTATTTTCAAAGGAAGGGTCAGCTCCGCGAAATCCGACCCTGGCCTTGATCGCCGCCGGATTGAGAGCGGTCACGCCCGGATCGAACGTGAACGCGCCTCGCGGGCCGCTTCCCAGTTCCGGCTGCCAGTGATTCATCAGATGGTGGAGAAAGTCGAAGCCAAACCGGATTTCGTGTTGGCCCTTCATCCAACTGGCATTGGTATTGAAAGTGAAGGATTGGTCGTTGCGGAACAGGGGGTTCCAGCCTTCGGTGTTGCCGAGACTCGAGTAGTCGGTCAGGCTGAAGGCAGGCATGCCGCTCTCCCGGCGGTCGGGACCGTTCGTCCCCGGAATCCCCAGCACCTCGCTCCCGAAATTGGTACCGAGATCGGGTGACTGCACATTCTGGCCAAACCGGGTCCAGCCGAGCGTTCCGTCAATCACGAACGTGGGAGAGAGAGTATAGGTCTGCCCGATCGTCGCCAGTTGCACGAGCGTGTGGCCGGCGCCGACGCCGCCATCGCACAAACATTCGCCGCCGGCCTCGCCCAGACCGAATTCGCCGTTGACCAGCGCGGTCATGACGCTGTATTTGAACCAGACCTGGTTCTTCTCGTTGCGATTCCAGTTCACTTTGGCGTCGACATTGTTGCGGTTCAAGCGCTGCGTGCCGAGATTGAAGTAGTTGTTGAGATCCCCGGCCTGGTTGGCGTGAGGAACCAGCGCCAACAACCTCATCAGGGCGGGGTTCAACCGCAAAGCCGGAATCACATTGAGCCGCCCGCCGCTGGAGAAGACCGCGCGCTCGGTGCCATCCGCGTTGCCGGTGAAAGGATCAAAGATCATCCCGGCCTGAAGCGGCACGGAGCCGCCCTCGGTGGTCGGCACCGAAATGGGATTGCCACCGGCATCCAGAATCTGCGGCCCCAACGTTCGGCTGAAATCGCCGGATCGGAAATCGTCGGTCGGCACGGAAAAGAGATTGGAGCGGCCGACGCGCTCGAAGGTCCCCTCCCAATCGGCGAAGAAGAAGAGCTTATTTTTCTTGATCGGCCCGCCGATGCTCCCACCGTCGATGTTTCGAATCCCTTTCGGTTTCTTCGAGACCCCGGCCCGGTTCTCATCCCACAGAAAGGCGCGGGTGGCGTTGTTGGCGTGCATCGCGAAGGCGCTGCCATGGAATTCGTTGGTGCCGGATTTCGTCGACACCGTCACCGCCGCCCCTCCCGTGATGCCCTGTTCCGCATCGAAATTATTGGTGGAGATGCTGACCTCCTGAATGCTCTCCACCGGCGGAACATAGACCATGTGGTGCGGCATCGTCACCAGAATATTGGCCGCCCCATCCACGCGAGTATTGTTGGCGCCGCGTTCCTGGCCGTTCACATTGGTGCTCAGGTCGCGCTGCGGCGTGTCGATCACGGCGTTCTGAAACCGCCCCGGAGTGGCGCCCGGAACGAAGTTGACCAGGCTTTGAAAGTTGCGGTAACCGGAGAGCGGCAGATTCTCGATCGCCTTCGATTCCAGGTTGGTATTGACGTCCGTCTTCGTCGTCTGCAACTGCGCGGCGCTGGCATCGACCGTCACGGATTCGGTGACGCCTCCCACCTTCAACCTGACGTCCACGTGCGTCACGTTGTTGATTCGAACGCTGACGCCCTTTTGAGTGAGAGGGATAAATCCGGCGGCGCTGACCGAAAGATCGTAATCTCCCTCCTGCAGGTTGGTCATCGAATAATTGCCGGCACTGTCCGCCGTGGCCTGCCGGACCAACCCGGTCGAGGTGTTCGTCATCTTCACCGTGGCGCTGGGAATCACCGCCCCGGTCTGCTCGGTGACGGTTCCCACGACCGATCCATAAAGAACCTGGGCCGACGCCGTGGGCGTTTCATAACATAGGAAGATGAGACTGATGGCAAATGAGGACAGCACGGCAACAGTCCGCGCAGGCAGATCTTCTCGTTTCACGGCTCACCTCCTTTTGTCCGCTACCGCCGCATGTTATGAGCGGGAGATGCGGCTCGAACGCCCGTCTCCCGATTGGTAGAAATGACCGCAGATGATGCCCAGTTGGATTGTGGATATTGGAAACTATTTAGGAGTCAAATACTATGCCAGGAGTAGGTGGAAAACTATGCACTGAATGCACTTCACTTATTCCATTTTTATATTCAGCCCCAGAACCATCTTCCATATTTATGGATTATTAATATGAATTTTCGGATTAAGCGTGGATCAGACGCGTTCGTTAAACCTTCAGGAAGAGTTGGCGCCGGTACATCCAGAAGAGGATCAGCCAGTAGACCAGGAGAACGGCCGCCCCGGCCACGAAAGGTTCAAGCGCGTCTCCGAAAAGTTTGAAGACGTTGACGCCCAGGTGAGTATGAAATGACCGGACCAGGAACTCCTCAAAAAGATGGGCGATCAGATAAGCGGCGATGGAGTTCATGCCGATGACCACCAGCGGGAAGGCCCATCTCCGATAGCCTCGGATCTCGATCACCCAGTTGAAAGCCGCGGTCAAGAGAAAGCAGGCGCCGCCGCTGAACAAGACCCAGCTCGGCGTCCAGATGCGCTTCACGATGGGACAGACGCCGGTGAAATGGAAGATCGCCCCCGCCGCGATGCCGATCAGACCCGCGACGAGCAGGCGCTTCAAGGGCAGGCTCGGAGCGGCCGCTCGCAGCCAGCGACCGGCCGCCAGGCCGAGAATCATCGTGCCCAGGGTGGGAATGAAACTGAGGGTCAGATAGCCGCCGCGATTGGCAATAAACGGTTGAGACCTGGGAAAGAGGTTCAGGAACCAGTAGTCAAAAGCCGCGCCGAGATTGCTGTTCTTGTTCCAGTGAGAGGCGAACCCGGTGAAGTGATGTGTCCAGCCGGCCGGAACGCCGACGGCCTGATAGTCAAATCCGGGACCGGGCGCGGGATAGAGCGCCCAGGCGAGCCAATAACCGAAGAGGATGACGCCCAGCGCGATCCACTGCCATCTCGGTCGCTGGAGGCCGAGCCAAAAGAGCAACGGGTAACCAAGACCGATCTGCGTCAGCGTATCCTCAAAGGTGAAATTCGTCTGCGGGCTGGAGAGGGAGCGCAGGAAGATGCCGAGCCAGATGAGCAGCAATGAACGCCAAAGCGCATGACCGAAGAGATGGCCGCTGGTCTTGCCCCTGGCCAGGCGGCCGGCAATGGAATATGGCAGCGCCACCCCGACCAGAAAAGAGAATGAAGGCTGGATCAGATCGTGCAGTGAGCAGCCGGCCCATTCGACGTGGGTCTGGTTGAAAGCCAGCACGGCCCAGAACCAGTTGCCTTGAAAGGAGCGCGCCACCTCGGACAAGCGCAGAACTTCAGCCATCATCAGCAACATGACGAAGCCGCGGTAGGCATCGATGGCGGCATTTCGCGATCCCGGCGCGGTCAGAGTAGTAACTCCATTCATCTCAGCCCTCCTCTAAGATTTTCAGGATCAACCGCGAAACACACTAAAGACGCGAAATTATGTAAGAGCGATTCTTACAATTCATGGTGGCCGCTGACAAGGGCATCCCGTCAGCGGTTGAGGCCGGCACACCAGAACTTGCATTACCGCGCAGAATTATAGATAGTAGATATAGCTAGATGCACCCACTTGAACGCTTCCCCCTGCTTAAGGTCTCCCCTTAACTCTCTCTCCCTGATCAACGACTCTCCCGCAAAGAATGGACTGCGGCGGCGCGAGCGATTTGGATGATCGTGCCGGTCGAGCGAATCTGTGAGGTGAATGATGGTGGGATACTTGCGTTTCTGGTTGAGTCTATTTTTATGTACACATCTCCTGGCCATTGCCATGCTACTGGGCGCCCTGATCTGGGCCAGGGTC
>DATEFT010000377.1:0-5769 GCA_035280505.1 Blastocatellia bacterium
GGTAATAACTTGTCCGCCAGGGCTTTGAACTCCTCGCTGGATTCGAAAGCCTGAGCATTGCCGAGGAACACGAGTTGTCGCAAGGCCGCTTCCACATTAGGCGTAATAGCCGCGAATCGGAGCTTGACGTAGGCCAAATTGCTCCGAAGCTCGATCTCGGTATACTCTTTCTCCTTGCTGGACTTCTCGTAAGCCAGCGTGAGCAAAGGCGGGAACCCGCGCAACATCCAATCCGGTTCGCCTTCGACGAGGATCTTCTCTCCGACTACCGACACGTTTGCCGTGTAGATCGGGACTCTGCTCTTCACGCTGGAACTCTCATATTTGAGCAGTCGGCGTGGAATCTTGAGCACGACCGGCTGCGTTTTGCTCAGGGTAATTTCGTTATCGGAACCGACCGCCACGCCACCGGCAAGGCACAACAGCAAGCAGCACCCGAGCTGCCAGGATAAACAACCAATAAATCTCGTCATGGGTTGGACCTTTCTGAATTGAGAGATAACAGGAGGGCACTGCACGTCTCCATCAACAAGTTCTCTCCGCTCGAGCCGTATCATAATCTACTAATACCTGCGGAGTCTGTTAACTTGCGATCCGGATCTTTCTTCATCGGAGACGGCGTCGATTCTACGCGGTGCGCTGCCCGGAGGCGAGAGCGAGCGGAGCTTTTTTGCCTTTTCCGCTCCGTTGCCGCAAGCACCGGGAGATTGACGTTGAAGTGGATCGATCGTGAAGATCGAAAAGTGGCTGGGGACTGGTGTGTAAAGGTCTCTGCCGGTGACCGTGGCCGGCGAGACCGGGTTAAATGTCAGGGAGCGTCAAGGGAATCACGGTCAGGTGCGATCCCGACCAACTCCTCTGAACGCTCCCTGAAGCCCTTACTTAGCGGGGCGCTGCAGGATGTCCGCCAGGGCCTGCAATCGCTTCGAGTCGACCGGACTCTTGGCCGTTCGGGCGGTCTCTTTCAGCGACCGGGTGAAGCTCTGGAGTTTGGAGACATCTTTTCGATTCAGATTCGAGCTCTCCGCGCTTTGAATCGCGTTCCGCACGGCAGTGATCTGGTCCGCCGGCAGGGCCTGCGATCGCTCCAACTGATCCAGATAAGCCTTGGCGACGACCAACTGAGCCGGCCACTCGATCCGTTGCTGGTTCTGCACATTGAGCTCGGCCACTCGCACGGCTTTCGCGGCATCGATCTCATTCCGGGTCAGAAATTCGCTCGGGCTTAGTTCCAAGATGTCCAGCCCGCGGGCGATCTCCGAAGCATAGATGTGACCGTTGTACCAGTAGGCGGACCAGTCGCCGCCCAGGATCAACGTCTGCGGATCGATCGGCCCCCGATCGAAATAGGCAACTTCAACCGGATGGTCCGCGTCGGTAAAGTCCATCACCGAGATGCCGCCCTGGTACCAGGCTTGCACTTTGAGATCGCGGCCCGGAACCGGAATGAGCGAACCGTTGTGGGCCACACAATTCTCGGTGTCGCCCTGGGCGGCCGGCAATTTGTAGTAGCTCGCGAAACTCAGCTTGTTATCCTTCAACCGAAACACGGCGTCGGCGCCCCATTTGCTCGGATCGTTGATCCGGCAACGCGCGCCCAGTCCCCCGCCCCACTCATCAGTGAACACGACCTTGGTTCCGTCGTTCGAAAACGAGGCCGAGTGCCAATATGAATAGTTCGGATCGTTGACGGCGTCCAGACGCTTCGGATGCACCGGATCTTTGATGTCCAGCACGATTCCATTTCCGGAACAGGCTCCGGCGGCCAATCCGATCGACGAGTAGACGGTGATATCGTGACACTGGTTGCTGTCGCTGGCCGGCTCCAGGCCGGCTTTGCCATGGGTGCCTCCGTTGCTCAAGCCGTTGAGCGCGCCGGTCCGGGGATTGATGAACACACGGGGGCTGGAGACCACCTGGGCGTTCTGCGGCGCAGTCAGCGGGACCTTGATGACATCGATGCGAAACAGCGACGTGTTCGGGTCTTTATCCGGAGCTTCGCCTGAACACCCGGACAACTCCTCACCTTGACGCACGAACGAGGTGCCCGAGACGTAGAGATAGACGTTATTCTTATCCTTCGGATCGACCACCAGCGTATGCGTGTGTGAGCCGCGGCAAGTTTGCACGGCGGCGACCTGCCGCGGGCTCTTGATGTCTGAGATATCGAAGATCCTGACGCCGCGGAACCGATCTTTTTGCGGCGCGGGTAAATTCGGCTTCTTCTCTTCGCCGGCAGCCGGCGGAGGTCCCGGCGGGAAGCCCTGGATGCCGCAATCGGTGCGGCCGTTCGGCATCTCGACCGACATGAACATCAAGTTCTTGTAGACCGAGACATCCCCCTGTCCGCCCGGACAAACCATCGACGTGACCAACTGGGCCTTGGCGGGATTGGAAATATCATAGATATTGACGCCGTAAAAATTGCCCTGAAACAGATAGTTTCCCTGGAACGCAAGGTCCGAGTTGGCAAACGCCAGTTGAGCGATCACTAACTGGGTCGGCTTCGGCATCTTTGAAGAGTCGGCAATGCCGAGCAGGCCCAGGGTCTGCTGCACTTTTGGATTATCAGGATCGGCCGAGTCGAGTTGAAACGGTCCGGGTTTCTTGAGCAGCAGGAGATGTTTCATGCCCAGCGAGGCTTCTCCGGCGTCGTACATTCCCGGTTTCAGTTTGGCTCGCGGATCGTTGGCATCCGAGCCGGTCATCCCCGGAGGGAGCGCCGGCGGCGGCTCCGGCGCAAACGGAGCCTCTTCGGCTTTCTTCTGATCGGGTTTAGCATCGGTCGCCTTCGCGGGCTCTTGAGACGAAGGCGTCTGCGCCTGCATCTGGCCGGCAAAACACGACCACAAAAGAATGAAGCCTATGAGTAAACGGAAAGTCAGGGTAGGTATTCGATTCATCGTTTATCCTTTGAAGGTTTGTTCTCCAGCATGTTTTGCATGATCCGGATCTCGGCGCGCTGGCCGCTGTCCACATCGGTTGCGAAGTTGAACAATTCAGCGTCCTGTCCCGCCCCTGCAGTGTCGAATAAATCTTTCACCATGGTCAAAGCGCCGCCGTGGTGCTGAATCATCCCGGCCAGGAACAGACGGTCGAACGCCTCGCCTTTGGCGTTCCTGAGTGCCTCCATCTGCTCCGAGGTCAGCATCCCAGGCATCAGGTCGTGCGACATCTTCAGGTGGTGCATCTCAGGCATCTTCAGGTGGTGCATCTCGGGCATCTCCTCCGGAATCGCCTGTCCACGGGACGCCAGCCACCGTTTCATGAACTTGATCTCGTCGGACTGCGAGCTGCTGATTCGCGCCCCCAGAGACTTCAGATCTTTGTTCTCAGTGTGCGATTCGATCAACGCAGTCATCTCAACCGCCTGGGCATGATGCATAATCATCCCTTGCATGAACTGCGCATCGGCCGGAGAGACCGGCGGCAGCACGCCCCTCGTCGTCGGGGGCAGAACCTGCGTCGGTTTCCCGGGCGCGCCAGGTTGGACCACGACCGGCGCCGCCGGTCCAGCCTCCTGTGCGCAGACACGCCAGGAGGGCCAACTCGCGAGACTGCTCGCGGCAACCAGCACGCCTGAACACGCGGCGACGCTTAAGACGACTCGAAATGAACTCATATGATCTTGGTTGGAGTGACGTGTGCTCGCTACCATGGAAGTCTGGTAGCAGCCACTTTTAAATTATCCGATTTTAGACTTGAACTGCCCACGAACTGAATGGCGGTCACTGACGGCCGATTAAATTCTACACCGATCACGGATTCTGCCAAAGCCCGATCTGACAAATCTAACGGACCCACCGTTCGCCTGCGTGGTCGGAAGAGATTTTGAACCGGCAGCTCACTTTTTCTCGTAGGTGACGCGATAGATGAACCCTTTGTTGTCGTCGGAGATGTAGAGCGCACCGTCGGCCCCCGTGATCAAACCGGCCGGCCGCCCCAGGACCTGACCGTCTTTCAACCATCCGGTAATGAAATCTTCCGCTCCGGTAAGGCGGCCGTCTTTCACGACCATGCGGACGACCTTATAGCCGATCTTCTCTTTCCGCGCCGTCGGGCTGGAACCGTGCAGCGAAACGAACATGGCATTGCGGTAAGGGGCCGGAAACTGTTGACCCCGATAGAAGGTCAAGTCGATTGGCGATGAATGCGGTTGAAGCTCAAAGGCCGGTGGCACGGCCTGCTCGGCTTTGAGCGAGCTTTTTGGATCTTTGAGATCCGGGTTGGGTTCGTTGTTGGCGACGAAGTAGGGCCAACCATAATGCTTGCCGTCTTCAATGCGGTTAATTTCGTCGGGCGGTTTCTCTTCTCCGAGCTTGTCCTGCGCCATATCGACGGCCCAGAGGGCGCCGGTCTGCGGATCCCAATCGAAGCCGATGGCGTTGCGTAACCCTTTAGCAAACGCGCGCCCGCCGCTGCCGTCGGCCTGGTACTGCATAATGGTGGTGCGGCGTGCATCGTCCTCTTCACAAGAGTTACAAGAAGAGCCGATGGAGACGTACATCTTGCCGTCGCGCCCGAAACCGACGGTCCGAGTCCAGTGCGATGTTTGGGAAACGGGAAGATCTACGACCTTTTCCGGCTCGCCCTGGGGCTTACCGCCGGAATACTTCATGCGCAAGATGGCGGGGTTGGTGGCGAGATAAAGATATCCTTGATGAAAAGCCAGACTGTGCGGGCGAGTCAGTCCGCTGGCGATGATCTCGACGGAGTCGGCCTGGCCATCTCGATTCCGATCGGGGAGCGCAACGACATCGCCCTTCAATTGACGGGTGACATAAAGAACGCCGTCGGGGCTCACGGCCATCAACCTCGCACCGGCGATCTCAGAGGCGAAGACCGATATTTTAAAGCCTTCAGGGCCGTTCAAGACCGCGGGCTGCGGCGGCGCCTGGGGCGACGGGGCTTGCGATTTAACCAGGGCGACCAGGTTCAAGCAGAGAGCCAGGCAGCAGAGTCCGACCAGCGTGCGCACGGTCCAACCGGCGGAGACCAGGTGAGTCTTAATCACTGAAATTCTCCTTTGGATGAAGATGAAATATTAATTGAAAAAATATGTTGGGCAGAGAATACCAATGATCGGCCGGCGACTCAACTCTCCGGATTGAAGTTTTGATTCGAAAATGCGGAAGACGCGAAAGCTGGATAATTTCGCGTCTTCCGCGTCTTCCGTGGTTTGAATCTAGAAGAAGAGTTTCGCGCCGAATTGCAACTCGCGCATATTGGTCCGCGCGGTCGTGATCCTGCCGAAGCTGGAGCTGGTCACGCTGGCATCCGGGTTGCCCAGGTTCAGATGGTTCGCGGCGTTGAACGCCTCGAAGCGGAATTGCAGCCCGACGCGCTCCGTGAAGTTGAAGACCTTCAGCAGCGAGAGATCCCATTGCACGATGCCCGGCCCGATGATCGAGTTGCGGCCGACGTTGCCGAAAGTGCCCAGGGGTTGCAGCGCGAAGATGGAGGTGTTGAACCATCTGTTCGCGTTGCGTTGATCGCGGGGCAATTCGGTCGAGCCGCCGGCAATCTGGTTCGGGCGATCAAAGCCCGCGCCGATATTCGATTGGTCGCGCCCGCTGGTCATCGTCAGCGGGAAGCCCGATTGAATGCTGAGCAGCGTGCCCAGTTCCCAGCCGCCGATCAGCAGGTTGGCCATGCCGCCCTGGTTGAGGAAGCGGCGCCCTTTGCCCACCGGCAGTTGATACAGCATGGAATTCACCGCGCGATGCGTGGCGTGGAAGCTCGACAGCGCGCGCTCCGCCGCCAGGTCGT